>JAFASF010000092.1 GCA_019244745.1 Solirubrobacterales bacterium
CAAGCGATCCAGAACGAGCTGCCAGGGGCTCGAATCGTGGTCGACCACTTCCATCTCGTCCGCGGGGTGAACACAGCGCTGGATAGCGTCCGTCGCGAGCGCCAACGCGAGCAGGCGCGTCGAACACCGAAGGGCACACGGCGCGGCGGCCAGCGCAACCGCTGGAACCCGGCGCTGCACCGGGCGCGCCATCGGCTGCTCAAAGCGTCAAAGCGGCTGAACGAACGCGAGCGTCGTCAGCTCTGCGCGCTGTTCGAACGCGATCCGTTGCTCGCCGAGGCGTGGGGCCTGAAGGAGACGTTCCGAGCGATCTACCGAGCCAGCAGTCGACCAGAAGCGCGGCAGCGCCTCCAGCGGTTCCTCGCCGCCGTCGACGCCGCCCGCCTCCCGGCGTTCGACGCGTTCGCGAAGGGCTTGGCCCAATGGCAGACCGAGCTCCTGGCCTACTTCGACGAGCCGACCACCAACGGCTACGCCGAAGGTGTCATCAGCAAGGTCAAGGTGATCAAGCGCCGCGCCTACGGGTTACCGACGTTCGCTGGCTTCCGCAAGCGCGTCGTCATAGCCTGTGGATGACCGGACAACGCGACGCCGCCCCGCTAAACCGACAAGAGCCCACTTTTCGACCGGCCTTGACAGCTTTGGCTCAGTCGCCAAGTGGCACGGGTTAGGGAGCGGTCCGGTGCTGGTGCGGAAATCGTCCGATCCGTGCGGTGCCGACTGCCGGTCGAGCGGGCGGCACGAGTGTGATCGACGCGGTGACTGGTCGGCCGCAGTACTACGCGGGCGCCGACAGGGGGAGTCGGCCAGCGCGGGGCGCCCGTGTTCCTCGGTGTCGGCTACGTGTATAGCGACGTGATCTGCGCGGCGTATTTGGTGGCGATCCGCTGTCGGCGGAGCTTGAGCGTGTCGGTCAGCTCGTCGCCGGGCTGCCAGCGGTCGGGAAGGATGGCGTGGCGCTTGATCCGCTCGCGGGGATCAAGCCTGGTATTGGCGCGGGCGAGCGCGTCGGCGACGGTTTGGCGGGTGGCGGGGTCGGCGGCGCCGTCGGGGTCGTTGAGCGTGATCAGCATGGCCAGGTGCGGGCGTCCGTCGCCGACGAGGCACGCCTGGGCGACCAGCGGGCAGGCGTCGATGAGCTGTGATTCGATCGGCGCCGGGGCGACGTTGTGTCCGTTGGTGGTGATGATGAGCTCCTTGACACGGCCGACGATCCGTAGCCGTCCCTGGTCGTCGAGCGTGCCGAGGTCGCCTGTGCGGATCCAGCCGTCGAGCGCGAACATCGCCGCCGTCTCTTGCGGACGGTTGCGGTAGCCGCGGCTCGTAAGGCGGCTGCGGACGAGGATCTCGCCGGCGGGGCCGGCTCGCGGCGCGATCCTGACCTCGTACTCGGGCACAGGCCGGCCGACCGTGCCGATGTCGCGGACGCCAGGGTCGGTCATGCTGGCGACGCCGATCTCGCTCATCCCCCAGAACTCTCCGAACGGCAGCCCTAGGCCGTGCATGAACTCGTGCACCGCCAGCGGGCAGGGGGCAGCCGCGGTCACCGCGTGGTTGACGCGGTCAAGCCCGAGGCGGGCGGGCAGCCCGGCCAGTGTTCGTTTCTGCTGCGCGCTCAGCGCTCTTGGGGGACGGTCGGCCAGTAGCGCGCGAACGCGCGCGATCCCGGCGTCGAGCGCCGCTTGTTCGGACTTGTCCAGCGTGGCTTCGAGCCTGGCCTTGAGCCCCTGCCAGACGCTTGGCGGGCCAGTCAGGAACGTGGGCCGGGCGTCGAGCAGCGCCTCGTGCAGCCTCGATGGCTCGGCGCAGAATGTCTGCGTGGTCGCGTGCAGGCTCCCGCGCCAGTGCAGCGAGCGGTCGAACGCGTGCGCGAATGACAGGTAAGAGACCTCGCGGATGCCGTCGCGCGCGTGCAGGCCGCCGAGCAGGTTCTCGGCGATCATCAGCGCCTTGTGGTTGGGCCACTCGATCCCCTTCGGCGCCCCGGTGGTGCCCGAGGTGTATAGGATCGCTAGCAGGTCGTCCGCTTGCACCGCTCGCCAGCACGCCTCGAACGAGAACCTGGCGGGAGCGTCGACCTCGCTGAGCGCTGGTAGGTCGCCTCGGGCGCCGTCCAGCGCCACCACTCGGGGGACCGCATGCTCGATGTGCTGAAGGCTGTGCTCGAGCCCGGCTTCGATCGCGAGCACCCGCGGCTCGCTGTCGCGCAGGAGATGCGCCACCGCCGCCGCGGGCGCGGTGACGTACGGTGCGACGACCGCCGCCCCTAAGTGCGCGGCCGCCGCGGCCGCGGTCGCCAGCTCGGGCCGATTGTGAGACCACAACGCGACGCGATCTCCGCGACGCACCCCCAGCCCCGCAAACGCGCCGGCTAGGCGCTCGACCGCCGCGCCGTACTGCGCCCAGGTCAACCGCTGATCGTCGTGGGGCGTTCTCAGTGCAACCCGATTGGGGACGCGCGCGACGCTCGCCTGAAAGGCGAGGGCGAGCGTGTCGGGCACCGCCGCGACGGTCGCGCCTCGAACTGCGGATGCGTCCCGTCGAGCTGTCGCTGTCCCGCGCCGAGGATCCCGCTGGGGCCGCCGCTTCGCGTCATCGGCACCCCGCTCAGTCGCCAACGCCGCTCGACGGGTGATCTCGTCTGACACAGTTCCCCCTTGCGAAATTCGATTTCTTTTGCCTTCGCGACCGCGGCGCGCAGCGCTCGGCTCTCTGACGACCAGTACGGCGGGGTTCGCGACTCGGTTCGCGAACGGCCACCGACCGCGAGCGGCAATCTCGCAGCAGGTCGCGAGTCACCGTGGGCGATCCCGCCAGCCCCTTGATCACGCCGTCGGGGAACACGACCGAGAGCATGCCGCCCAGCTTCGATCCCGCCGTTCACTGAACGCTCGGTACTCGGTGGTGGCGCCTTAGCCGTCACGACCGCTGAGCGCCAGCAGCGGCCCGTGAACCGGACGGGAACCTCGACACCACATGTCCTGCCGTCATTCATGCGCGCTGCCATCGTGCGTGGGTTGCTAGTCCTCGGCTCGTCGCTCGGCGCGGACCCAACGATCATGAAGTCCGTGATGGACGCCGCGAACGTGCCGCGGGCGTCCTGGCGTCGTGGCTCGTCCCGCCAGGCATGCGCCGCCACGGCGCCCAATCGGTCAACCGCCGCGCCGAGGCGCATGAGTTGATCGGCGAGTGCGAAGCTGCGAACCGCTATCGCATCGGCTTCGAACCGCTCGATGGCTAAGCCCGCAGAGTGAAACCAGCCCGGGTGCGTGACCATTTGCTCTCGCTCGGGACGTCCATTCCCGCAGGGAGCTTGGGTCTGCGGCATCGCCGCGGACCGAGCGCGCCGCTAAGGGCGTTGCAGGAGCTGGGCATCGCTGAGCCGGCTCACGGCTTGATCGCCGCTGCGAGGTGAGCCTCGAGAGCCGTGGCCGATCGCGTGCTGCGACGCGAGCGGGCGCGTCGCGAACCGAACCGCGCCTCAGCCCGTACCTCTACATGAAGCAACAGTAAAAGGGCTGATGTCAACGGAGATGACTCGTCAAGAGGGGCCACTCGTGCGCACGATCGTACCGGTAGCGACGATGTCGCGAGCCGGCTGCGTAAGTACCGAATCCAAGAGGTGAACGATGACAATGACGGAACGGCAGGCACATCTGTCTGTGGCGCGCCCGGACACGATCTTCGAGGTGATGATGGGCTTCATGGCCTCAAAGCACCTGTTTATCGCGAACGAGATCGGGTTGTTTACCGCGCTCGCGAAGGGTCCGGCAACGCTCGAGCGGGTTGCGGAAGAAATCCGCGTTCCGGCGCGGACGCTTCGGATCGTCGCCGATGCAATGGTGGCGCTCGGGTTCCTCGAACGAGAGGACGGCGCGTATCGAAACGGCGCCACGGCGGACGCCTTCCTGTCCGGAAACGGCCCGATGAACCTCAGCCCCGCGCTTCGCTTCATGAACGCGATCGCTTACCCCTTGTGGGAGGGGTTCGAGCGGGCGGCGCGGAGCGACGCGCCGGCGCGCGGAGAACTGACCGCGGAGCAGCAGAAGATCTTCTCCGCGGGTATCGAGGCCTTGACGGAAGGCCCAGCGCGCAGCCTAGCCAACAGTTACGACTTCAGTCACCATCGCCGGCTGCTCGACGTCGGTGGCGGTACCGGCTCATTCCTCGTAGCGATCCTCTCCGCTCACCAGACGCTGGAGGGCACGCTGTTCGAGCTTCCCCAAGTGGCCGACATAGCCAAGCGCAACCTCGCTGCTTCGCCTGTAGCCGCCCGAGTCTCGGTCATTGCCGGGAACGCCATGGAGAACGACCTGCCGGAGGGGCACGACGTTGTGCTCCTCGCCAACATCGTCCACTACTTCCTTCCGAAACAGAACGTCGAGCTAGTGGAGCGCGTCCGCGCCTCCGTCGAGCCGGGAGCACGACTCCTTCTCGTCGACTTCTGGACCGACCCGACGCACACCCAACCGGTCCCGGCGGCACTCATGGCCGGCGAGTTTCTCGCAAACGTGGGGGGCGACGTCTACAGCGCAGAGGAGATGCGCGCGTGGCTTGCCCGGACAGGCTGGCGCGAAGTCGAGAAGCTGCCCCTCGCAGGAGCTCAGAGCGCGATTGTCGCCGAAGCCGTCTAACGCGTATCAGGAGCACCGGCCCGTCGCTGGCTGCCCGTCACGTGGGAATCCGGCCGTCTCGTCGCCTGGCTCGAGCCCAGTGCCGCAGATCGGTCCGGACCGGCGGCCGGCGTTAGACGGATTTGAGCAAGCAGACCCTAAGCTCGGGCCGTCTGATCGCTCACGAACGCGAGCGTGTCGTCGCCCCAATCGACGTTAGTCGAAGAGTCACGGCAGCGGTGACGTGCCCGGATCGCGGGCTGCGCATCAGCCTCAATGACGGACTGCCGCTAACGCGGGAAGTGCTCGTGCACCGGGAACTCCTTGATGTCCGGCTCTGTCGACACGCCGGCGGCTTCCGCCGCGGGCCCGATCCGCTCTTGCGCGAAGCGATCGAACTTTTCGCGTGACTCCCAGAAGTCGATCACGCCCCAGCCTTCATCAATCGGTCCAGATGCGTGAAAGATGAGTCCATCCGGCGGATTGTTCTCCGGATCGACCGATCGTTCCATCACGTCGAACTGGTCGGCGGTGACGCCCGCGAGCTTGAGGCGGATTCCTACGGCCATGCCCTCTCCCTTCGCTTGGGGTTTGGCCGACTCTATATCGACGCGACTTGGGGTGCGGCAATCTTCGCCAGCCTGGGCGCGCAGACGTCACCCTCGCCGAGCCGGGCGGTTGGCAACAGCAGCGGCAGCCAGTGTGCTCGTTTCGACGAAACGGTCGCTTTGTCGGGGAGGACACGCCGACCGGCCGTGTGCATGCTCAGATCTGGCTAACGCCGACCGCCGCTCCGGACGACCACCAGCAGCGAGCCGCGCATGGCCGCGCGCTCGTGCTCGGCCTTGACCGAGCTGGAAGTTCTCTTCACGGTCGTGGCGCGAGCTATGGGTTGAGGCCGGCGCGTTCGCTCTCTAACCGGATCGCGCGTTTGGTCATGGCTTGCTGGGTGGTGTTATCGCCCTCGTAGCGGGCGGTGATCAGGTAGCTGGGTGGGACGGGGTCGAGGTTGACCCCGGGCAGCACCAGTGAAATGCCCCAGCGGCCGTGTATCACTTTAGCCCGGGCACCGCCTGTTGAACGCCCGAGCGGCAGCGTCACCTTGAACGACACCTGCACGTTGCCGCCAGCGGAGAGCGCCAGCTTTCCGCCGACTTCGATCAGCCCCTGGACTGTCAGCCGCAAGTGCCGGCACGTGGCGTCCGCGAGCACCGCGGTGATCTCCCGCTCGTCGCTGCCGCTTTCGGTCGCACAGCCGTGCCGGAGTGGCGACGGGCGCAGGGCCGTGATCCGCATCCGCGCGGGCGCCAGCACCGTGTAGGTGACTGTCTTTGACGCGGTCAGCCCATCCTCTGATATTGCGGTAACCGTGAACGTGTGCGAGCCGACCGTGGCGGTGTCGATCGGTGCGCCCGAGCCACGCCGGTTCTGATCCAGGCACGAGACGAGACCTGGGCCGCCGGGACCCTCGGTGCAGCTAAAGCTCGATTTCACCACCTGCCTTGGGGCATAGCGCGCGCCGCTGGATGGCGTCGTGATCGCTACCGTCGGTGGCGCCTCCACGATCAGCGTGAAGCTCTGCGTTGCGTCCGGCGAGACCCCGTTCGATGCCGTGATTGTCAAGTGGTAGATGCCGCCGGCGCCCGCGGCCGGGATCCCAGACAGGATCGCGGTCCCGTTCCCATTGTCCGTGAAGCTCACCCCCGCGGGCAAGGTACCCGACTCCGTCAACGACGGCGTCTGGCACCCGCTGCCGGTGGTGATCGTAAAGCTCCCGGCCCGGTCTACCACGAACGTCGCCCCGGCGGGGCTGGTTATCGTCGGCGGCACCTGGTCGACGAATGCCCACGCCGCCCCCACCTCGTCGTTGTCGAGGTGACCGCCAATCAGCGCCGTACACCCAGCCCCGGGCAGCGCCACACTGACGCCAAAACCCCCAGCGCCGATCTCACCGGTGCCAGTCAGCTTCGCGCCCTGCTGGCTCCAGGTGGAGCCCGAACGGGTGAACACCCACGCCGCCCCCACAAAGCCGTTGTCGCCCACGCCCCCGATCAATGCCGTGTTTCCGTCCCCGGACAGCGCCACACTCCAGCCGAATCCGCCAACGCCGATCTCGTCCGTACCGGTGAGCTTCGCGCCCTGCTGGCTCCACGTGGAGCCCGAACGGGTGAACACCCATGCCGCCCCCACTGCGAGGTCGTCGAACGCGCCGCCGATCAGCGCCGTATTCCCATCGCCGGACAGCGCCACGCTGAGGCCGAACTCGCTAGGGCCGCTCTCGCCCGTGCCGGTCAGCTTCGCGCCCTGCTGGCTCCAGGTGGAGCCCGAACGGGTGAACACCCATGCGGCGCCCACCGCGCTGTTGTCGAGATCGCCGCCGATCAGCGCGGTGTTCCCATCCCCGGACAGCGCCACGGCGACGCCGAACTGGCCCGCGCCGCTCTCGTCGGAGGCGGTCAGCTTCGCGCCCTGCTGGCTCCACGTGGAGCCCGAACGGCTAAACACCCATGCGGCCCCCACACCGCTGTTGTCGGCGCCGCCGCCGATCAGCGCGGTACTCCCGTCCCCGGACAGCGCCACGCTGCCGCCGAACCGGCCAGCGCCGCCTTCGTCCGAGGCGGTGAGCTTCGCGCCCTGCTGGCTCCACGTGGAGCCCGAGCGGGTGAACACCCACGCCGCCCCCACATTGCCGTTGTCGGCGGGGCCGCCGACAAGCGCGGTGTTCCCGTCCCCGGACACCGCCACGCTGGCGCCGAACTGGCCAGCGCCGCTTTCATCCGAGGCGATCAACTTCGAGCCCTGCTGGATGAACGGATCGATCCGCAGCGGGTACCGCGCGCCGCGGTCGTTCACCCGCAACAGCAGCCGCGAGCCCGACAGCGCGAGCCATGCCGCTACACGCCGCCCCGAGGCGTCGAACGCGACCAGCCCCCCGTAGCGCAGCGCCACCTGTCCCGACCGGGCCACAAACTCAACCCCCGAGCCGGACGGCCGTGCGCGTAACCCACCCAGCTTCATCGCCAACGTCACCGCGCCCGACCGTCCCGCCGGCCTGCGCGCGAGCATGAACCCCTGCTCGATTCCTAACGGCCCCGCCCGGTACCACTCAACCACCCCGCCCCGCGCGTACATGACCTCACCGCCGCGCACGCGCGGCGACACCGACCTCACCCCTCCCAAGCGATCACCACGACCGACCCACCAGAGCCCGATCGACAACCTCGAGCCACCCGCGCGAACGGTGAGCCCCTCGCGGCCAACGTCCACCGCGACGCCGCCACCGTAAAGTCCGAGGCCGCTCGCTGAACGCCGCGGCGTAAAACGTGGATCTCCCGTCCCCATCGTCGAGGAGATCACTGACTGTGCCTGGGCCGGCAGCCGCGAAAGCTCTTCCAACGCCGCTGCCCGGGCCACGTCCGCGGGCTTCCGAGACGCGACTACGGGGCCTCGTCCAACCGCCGACAAGCCGCTGGCCAACACGACCGCCGACAACACCGCCGCCGTCAACACCGCCGGCGCCAAGCACGACCGCCATCGCCACACGCCACAAACCCGCACACCGAATCCGAGTATCGCCTCAGCCTGCATCCACCCATCCTCACGCTATCCACCCTCGATTGCCAGCCGCACCCTAACGGCACAGCAGCGCCAACACAACCACCGCGACCGCAAACTCAAGGCGCCGTGGGAGCGGTGCCGGTCCGACCCGTTTGACCAACCGGTGGTCTCACGCCCACGGGCTGTCACGCCTTGGCGCGCTCAGATCCAAGACTGCGCGCTTGAAGCATGTCCCCGCGATAGGCCGAATATCTTGAAGACGCCTCAGAACGACCAAGCGCCAGGCCAAGTGGACGCTCGCACCAGCGCTGTGTATCTGATCCAATCGCTTTTACGGATTCGGTATATAAGCCTGCTTCTGCCATGTTTCGTACGTTTTTGGGCGCTTTTTGGCGGCGCTGGTCTATGCCTATTCCCCCCGCGGTCGTGAGTTGGTCTTGCGCGCGCGCCGAGGATACATCCGGAAGACTCGTCGCCGCTGGTCAAGGTCGCGAGTGAGGCTCGCAACCGTGCCGACCCCGTTTCACCACACCGGAGTGAGCTGACCGGTCAATTCGTCGTGGTCGGCGCGGGCATCTCTGCTGTGGCACATCGGCTACGGGCTGGTACATACGCCTCAGTGAGCCGCTCGACCGCTCGTGGACGGGGGTCGGCGGTCGAGAGTACACCCCCCGGGTCGGGCTCCGGATCGCGGGCTGCTCGCCGTGCGAGGCCGTTCCTGAGAGAGACCACGGTTGGGGTCGAACATCTTTGGCTGATTCCAAAAGTGATTGGGGGAGCGGCAGTGCCTCGGGGGCCACGCGACACTCAGTCCGCCAGCGGTATCGTCGGTCGCAGCTGAAGCGCGGTTGGCACGACGGGAGAAGTTACCTCCGAGACGCCCCGCCACGGCCGCTCGAGCGGTGGTTCACCGTTTACGCCCGCAGTGGCCGCGCGAACGCACCCTGGCGCTGCTCCGGTCGCCACAATGCACACGGCAACTTTTGCACCTGGCGACCTTCGACTGTCCGTTGCGCAAAATGGGCGCCCTGACAGCGGCGGCTGCGTGCTTGACGCAGGCGGTGGCTCCCTGAGAGAATCGGCCGCAGCACTAGTTGGGGCCCTTGGCCATTGCCGTCGTGCGTCGAAGGGGCGTTGTTGTCTGAGGTGTGGGTGGTGAGCGGCGTTTGTGATGACGGGCTCGACATGACATCCAAAGGGGCGTCGTGATGGCCGCGGACTCGCCGAGCGTGGACGGCGAGTCGCAACTGTTGTTTGAGGAGTTGTTGGAGACGCCGGTGGGCCGGCGGTGGTTGTTGAAGGCTGGGTTGGGTTCGGCGGCGCTTGCGGTGGGGGTGGGGGCTTCTCCGGCGCCGGCGGCGGGGCGCAGGATGGCTGCTTCGGTACCGGGGACGCTGCAGTTCGCGCTTGGTCACCTGAAGGGGGTTTCGGGGCTGGTGCTGGTGGCCAATGGGGCGCGTCATCCGTTGGTGCGGCATACGGCGGGCTCTCGTGGGGCGCTTCGGGCCCAGGGGGGGTTGTGGGGCAAGCTCGATTTGTCGGTGTTGAGTCATCATGTATCGGGGGTGTCGTTGCCGGCGCACCGGGCGATGGTGGTCTCCGTGTTGGGGCGCCGGGGGCGGCGGGAGGTGGTGGTGGCGCAGCTGTGGCATGTCCCGCAGGCGACGGTGCTGGCGCTGGCCCGGACCGCGCAGCGCTATGGCGGCTCGCTGCGGGCGGTGCTGCCTTCCGGCGAGCGTCTGAGGGGGCTGGGGCTGAGGGGCGCCCAGTTGGGCTCGCCGCGGGAGGTCGCGCAACTGGCGACGGTCGTGGATACCGGGTCCACGGCGATAGCGCTGGTGATGCATCACCCGCAGGCGGCCACGGTTGACAGTACCAGTGCGGGGACGACGAGTTCGTTGCTGGGGCAGACGCCGGAGGTGGGGGCGCTGGGGAATTACATCCAGACGATGCAGCGCCAGGGTCGCCCGTGGGCCACGCTGGTGCAGGCCACGGACAGGGACGGCTCCCCTAGCAAGATCAGGGTGGGGGACACGACCACCACGTTCTCGACGTTTGAGCTCAACCGGGACGACCAGACGTTCGTGCGGTCCATCCGGTCGGCGCTTACGGCGGGGGTGCGGGGGGTGCGCGACACGTCCACGCTGGGGGCGGTGATCGACAAGCCGCTGGAGCAGCAGCCTCCCGCGGTCACCACCAAGACCTGGGTGCAGAGCCAAGGGGTCGTCGCGCGGCCTAAGGCCTACTCCCCCTCGCTCGCCGCCGGCGCCGGAGTCGATATCGCGATCAAGAACTCGGGATTCCTGTTCGGCACCCATACCAATGTGAACGGCGGCTATGCCAATGGGCAGGTGCCGCTGAAGATCTACAACAACTTCGTGCGGTGGATGTGGGTGTACGTCCAGTACCTGGGCAAGAACAACGAGAACCTCTCTGCCGATCCCAACGCCAGGTTCCCGGACACCAAGTATTCCCAGTCGCTGGGGCTGCTGCCGCAGGTGTTCACTGTGCTGGGCGTGCCCATCTGGGACACCAACTCGATCGAGGTCACGCTCAAGTTCCCGCCCGGCGCGCACACCGCCCGGCTGCTCTATTGCGGCCTCGGCTCCGACATCCTCGGCGGTGGCTGGCGCCAGTACTTCCCCTCGGACGCCTACCCCGACCGGATCGCCCCGACCGACGAGGTGCTCACTGCTTCGCTGATGACCGGGATCCTGACCATCGGCCTCAACGTCATGGCTCTCGCCACCGACCTCAACATCGCGGCGGCCTGGTCAGCGCTACGGGGAACGATAGCCGACCTACTGTCGGGGCCGGTCGCCGAGGAGACCATTAGGGAACTCACGCTATTGACGAACGTCGCGATCGGCCTGACCGCCAGCGAAGCCCTGGCCACTGGGCTCGCCGCCGGGCAGGCGACCTACGACGAGGTCAACGCCAACGGGGGCGCCAGCAACCTGTGGAGTCTCCTGCTCGGCCTGGGCACCGTTATCGTCAAGCTGATCTTCAACCCTAGAACCGTGAGCCGGCTGCTCGCAGCGGTGGCACCGAAGCTTCTCGCTGTATCGACAGCGAACAAGGTGCTCCAGGCGGTCCCCTTGATTGGTGAGGTGCTGGCGGTGGTTGAGGCGGTTGGGGATGCGGTGACGTTGGGCGAGGTTGCTGTGGAGACGTTGGTGTGTCCGTGGGTGATCGAGAATGAGGTGACGCTTACTTATAAGACGACCGTGACGATTTCGCATGATCCGCGTGATGGTGCGGGGTTTCCGGCGACGGCACGGTCGTGGCGGTTGGAGGCGTCGGTGGATGGGGCGGTGGTGTTGGATCCGATCACCGGTTCGATCAATGAGGGAGGGAAGGTGCGGTCGGATCCGTTGGTGCTGCGTGATTTGGTGGCGCCCTTTGGGGGGCAGCTGATTCAGTGGAGTATCGTGTTTTTGGATCAGGGGGGCAGGCAGGTGGGGACGGGGGCTTCAGGCAAGTTCGGCAACGATGATCCGAATAATGTGCCCTCGAACGTGAGCTTCGCGATCACGGAGTTGCCGGCGGCAGTGACGGCGAGTACTGTGTTCAAGCGGGCGGCGACTACAACTTACAGCTCGGCCGACGGTGGGTATACGTGGTCCGATCGGGTGTCGGTTCCGGGGACGGAGGCTAGTGGTGGGATCCAGGAGGTTACGGGGGCGGCGTTCGCGACCCTGTTGGGGGTTGCGGGGGTGGTGTTCAAGCAGGACGACCGGTTCTGGTTGCGGGGGGTGCCCGCGGCGCAGAATGGTGCCACGATCGGGATGGGGGTGGCGCCCAAGGAGGGTTATGCCCGTCGCCCGTTTTTGTTGTTCGACGCGTTGGTGGGGAAGGGCGATCAGGCCAACCACGTGTTGTTGGAGCCCGATGAGACCAGTGATGCTTATCACGTGCGCAGGCTGACCCTGGATCCCGTCAATGGGGCGCTGTCTTGGGATCCGACGGCGT
>JAFASF010000176.1 GCA_019244745.1 Solirubrobacterales bacterium
GAGGCTGGCGAGCTCATGAGCCTGGAGGCGAGGACGGCGAAGGGTGCCGCATGAAGATCCTGCTCATAAATCCCAACACCACCGAGGCGATGACCCGCGACATCGAGGCGCAGGCGCGGCGCTACGCCGGACCGGGCTCCGAGGTCGAGGCGATCTCGCCCCGCTGGGGTCCGGCCTCTATCGAGGGCCACCTCGAGGATGAGCTCGCCGCGGTCGCCACCCTGGAGGCAGTGGCCGAGCGTTCCGGCGACTACGACGCCGTGGTGATCGCGTGCTACGGCGATCCGGGGCTCTACGCAGCGCGCGAGGTCTCACCGGTACCCGTCGTGGGCATCGCCGAGGCCTCGATGCTGATGGCCTGCATGGTCGCGCACCGCTTCTCGGTGGTGACCGTGCTACCGCGGATCAGGCCGCTGATCGAGGATGTGGTGGCGCGCTACGGTATGACCGGACGTTGTGCCTCGGTGCGTGCGACTTCACTCGCCGTCCTCGACATCGAAAACGATCCCGACGCCGCGGAGCGGGAGATCACCGCCGAGGCCGCCAGGGCGATCGCCGACGATGGCGCCGAAGCCATCTGCCTGGGCTGCGCGGGCATGGGACCGCTCGACCGCCGCGTGCAGGAAACCCTCGGCGTTCCCGTGATCGACGGGGTCGCCGCGGCGGTGAAGCTGCTGGAGGCACTACATGGCTACGGGCTGTCGACCAGCCGCGTGGCCGCGTTCAAGCAACCCGAGCCCAAGGAGCTGACGGGAGAAGCCGACGTCTTGCGCGCGTTCCGCGCCGTTTCTGCCAGCCAGCGCCTGTCCCGGGTCTGAAATGGGGTCCAGCGTCGATGCGCCGCGACCATCCAACCACTAGGAGGTTCCACTGATGGCCACCCAGGCTTCCGCTCTCACGCGCGACGCTCTCGCTGCGCTGCCGGACAGCTACTTCAAGGCGGTCGACGCCAAGGACGTCGACGCGGTCGTATCTCACTTCGCCGACGATGCGACGCTCACCGTGCAGACCGATCACGTGACGTTCACCGGAGCGGCCGAGATCCGCCGGATGTTCGCCGACTTCCTCGCCAACTCGCCGCGGGTCACCCACGAGATCACGAACATCGTCGTCGAAGAGGCCGCGGCGAAGGTCGCCACGGAGCAGAACTACGTCGGGGAGCTCGCCGACGGGACGAAGAACGACATGCACAACTGCAACTTCTTCGACGTGGGCCCGGACGGGAAATTCACGCGGGTGATCATCTGGATGGCCGGTACTAACCCGCTCAAGTAGCGGGGCTGCGGGCGCCTGCGCGGCCCTGCTCGCGCAGGCGCCGGGTCGCCTCGTGGTCGATCGTGCGGCGCTCGACGTCGATCACCACTCGGTAGTCGCGCTCGGCGAGCTCGGCGGTGGTGAAGCCGTCGAGCACGTCGGAGAGGACGAGCTCGGGATCACGCTCGAGCGGGTCGCCGTAGCCGCCCGAGTTGGGGACCACGATCTCGATCGTCGACCCGGCCGAGAGCGTGCGGCCGGTGAACTTCGAGGGCCAGTACTCGACGGTTCCGTCCGGCTTGGTGATCTTGGTGGAGGCGTTGACGCCGTCGTGGCCGCCGAAGACTCCCCACGGCGGATCCGACTCGTTGCGCTCCCCCTCGCAGGTGACCATCGTGTCGACCAGGAACCGGTTGACGCGGACCATGCCGATTCCGCCGCGCCACTTGCCGGCGGCGCAGGGTTCCTCACGCAGCTCGTAGCGTTCGGTCCGCATGGGGAAGCGCCACTCCAGCTCCTCGATCGGGTTGTTGCGGGTGTTGGCGATCAGGCAGTCGATCGAGTCGAGGCCGTCCTTATCGTGGCGGCCGCCGTAGGAGCCCTCGTCGACCTCGAGGTAGACCCAGTACTCGCCCTGCTCCTCGAGAAACCCGGAGTAGGAGATGAAGTGCAGGTGAGCGGAGTTGCCGGCGGTGATCTTCTCCGGGGCGATCGGCGCCAGCGCGCGTAGGGCGAGATCGACCGCGCGCTGCACCTGACAGAACCGCGCAAAGCAGGCCCGCGGGAAGTTGGGATTGAAGATCGAGCCCTTCGGGGCGATCACCTTGACCGGCCTGAGCATGCCCTCGTTCTGGGGCACGAACACCGGATAGGCGACCTCGTCGAGGAAGATCATCCGCGTGATGAACGTCATCGCCGAGACCGTGGTGCCCTCGTACGGGCAGTTGAATCCGGTCGGGACCTCGGCGCTCGAACCGGTGAGGTCGAACGTGATCTCGTCCCCGTCGATCTTGACCGCAACCTTGATCGGCAGCGGCACCCCGCGGTTGCGCCCGTCGTCGTCCAGCCAGCCGATCTCGGTTTCATAGGTGCCGTCCTCGAGCTTTGCGACCTCCTGGCGGAGCATCCGCTCGGAGTAGTCGAGCCAGCCTCCCGCGGCATTGAGGACGGCCTCCTTCCCATAGCGCCCGAGCAGCTCCAGGTAGCGCCTGCGGGCCAGCTCGCAGGCGGCGATCATCGCCTCGACGTCGCCCCGGTTGTACGTCGGGGTGCGGGTGTTCTCGAGGATGTGCCGCCAGATCTGATGCTGGCGCACGCCGCGCTCCGAGAGCTTGATCGCGCGATAGATGTTGCCCTCCGACCAGTTGTCAACGAGGTCGATCGCGAGTCCCGGATAGGCGCCGCCGATGTCGAGCAGATGCGCCGAGGCACCCGCGAACCCGGTCAGCTCCCCGTCGAAGAAGATCGGGATCACGATCGCCACGTCGGGCGAATGGGTCGCGCCCCCGTAGGGGTCGTTGTGCAGGATCACATCGCCCTCGTGGATGTCATCGCCGAGCAGCCGGATCACGTTCTTGACGATCTTCGGCATCGCCCCCATGAACATCGGCGTCGAGTCCGACTCGGCCAGCACGTCGCCCTGCGCGTCGAAGATCCCCGCCCCGAGATCTTCGGATTCGCGAATGATCGAGCTGTAGGACATCCGGAAGAGCACGCCGGCCATCTCCTTGGCGATCGCGGTGCAGGCGCCCCCGATCACCCGCATCAGGATCGGTGTGGCCAGCTCGAGGCCGCGCTCCCGCGCGCCGCTCACGCCCGCCGAGCAGTCGATCACGATGTTGCCGAACTCGTCGATCTCCGCCACCAGGCCGGGAGGGATGACCGTCGTCGTGTCGTACTGCTCGACGATCGCGGGTCCGTCGATCCGGTCCCCGGCCAGGAGCTGGTCGCGCTCGTAGAAGCGGGTGGCCCGGCGGTCGGGCTGGCCGCCGACGTCGAAGATCACCTCCCGCTCGAGCGAGAGCGCCCGCGCCGGGTCGCCGTCGCCGCGCTCAAGCCGATCGGGGCGCAGCTCCGGGATCTGCCCGATCGCCACGGTGCGGATGTTCACCAGCTCGATCTCAGCGTCGAAGCGGTGCCCGTACTCGGCTTCGTGGGCACGGTGGAAACGCTGAGCGAGCTCGGCCAGCCAGTCGGCGTCGACCTCGCCTCCCGGGACATCGAAGCGAACCTCGTAGCCTTGGCCGGCGTAGCGGCAGTCGGCCAGCCGTCGCACGAGCCGGCGATCCTCCGGCACCCCATCCTGCTCGAGTTGGCGCTCGGCCTGCTCGGTCAGCTCCTGGTAGCGGGCGCGCAGCCGGTCGAGATCCGCGCTCGCGAGCTGATGGCGCTCGGTGGCCACGAACTCGTGCTGGAGATCGGTGGCCAGGAGGCCCGTGGCGGCAACGATGCCCGGATAGCTGGGCACGAGGACGCGGGCGATCTCGAGCTCCATGGCGATGTCGCACGCGAACAGCGGTCCCGCGCCCCCCGCGGCCACGAGCACGAACTCGCGGGGGTCATATCCGCGCCTGACCGAGTTCAGCTCGATCGCCTGCGTCATGCCGAACTTCTGGATCTGAAGCGCGCCCAGCGCGGCCTCGTCCACGGACATCCCGAGGCGATCGGCGAGGTTGCGCATCGCCGCCTCGGCGAGGTCGCGCTCGAGGCGCATCTCCCCGCCCAGGAGCCCGCGGTCAGGGCGCAGCCGCCCGAGCAGCAGCTGGGCGTCGGTGGCCGTCGGATCGGTTCCGCCCCGGCCGTAGCAAGCCGGCCCCGGGTCGGCGCCCGCGGACTGCGGACCCACGCGGAACACGCCCCCCTCATCGATGTAGGCGATCGAGCCGCCGCCCGCCCCGATCGTGTCGATGTCGACCATCGGGATCATCGCCTGGTAGTCCCCGACCTTCGTGTCGAGCAGATGACGCATTCGCAGCTGCCCTCCGGCGGCGACGCCGATGTCCGCGGAGGTGCCGCCGATGTCGAGCGTGACCACGTTGTCGAAGCCGGCCAGCCGCCCGGCCCAGATGCCCCCGATCAGGCCCGCGACCGGGCCCGACATCAGTAGGTTCACCGGCCTCAGCGTCGCCGACTCCACCGTGGCCATGCCCCCCGCCGACTGCATCAACTGGATGCCGTGCCGGAAGCCGTCCGCGCGCAGGGCCTGATCGAAGCGCGCCACGTACCGGGAGACCTGCGGACCCACGTACGCGTTCAGCGCGACCGTCGAGAAGCGCTCGAACTCGCGATACAGCGGCAGCACCTCGTGCGAGACCGACAGGTAACAGTCGGGGTGCTCCTCGAGCACGATCTCCTTGATCCGCTGCTCGTGGACCGGGTTGAGGTAGGAATGCAGCAGACAGACGGCGATCGCCTCGACCCCCGCGTCCCGAAGCGCCCGCACCCTCTCGCGCACTTCATCCTCGTCGAGCGCGGTCAGGATCTCGCCGTCCGGCACCGTGACGCGCTCCTTGACCGTGAGGCGGTTGCGCCGCTTGATCAGCGGCCGCGACTGCCAGGGCAGCTCGAGCTGGAGTGAGAAGTTGTACGGCTTCTTGTGCCGCGCGATGTGGATGATGTCCCGAAACCCCTCGGTGGTGATCATCCCGACCTCGGCGCCCCTATAGGTCAGGACGATGTTGGTGGCGACCGTGGTGCCGTGCAGCAGGTTGTCGACCTCCGACAGCTCTACGCCCGCCTTCTGGCAGAGCGCGCGGACGCCTTCGACCACGGCTCGGGCAGGGTCCTCGGGCGTCGAGCGGAGCTTGTCGACCGTGATCCGGCCCGCCTCCTCATCGACGAGGA
Organism: Solirubrobacterales bacterium; assembly: GCA_019244745.1. Lineage (GTDB taxonomy): Bacteria > Actinomycetota > Thermoleophilia > Solirubrobacterales > Solirubrobacteraceae > Palsa-465. Next base: position 5,098 of record JAFASF010000176.1, read on the forward strand.
TCAGGTCGGTGAAGGTGCCGCCGACGTCAACACCGATGCGTTTCATCCATTCCTCCGCAAACCTTCAGTCGTTCAGGCCGCTACCTCCGCGCCCCGGGGCGCCGGGCGGGCTCGGCCAAGCGCGTCGATCAGCTTCGCGCAGGCGTGCACGGCCTCCACGTGCGGAACCGCGATGCCCAGCCGGTGGGCCAGCTCGATGACCGCGCCGCTCATGCAGTCGAGCTCGAGCGGCTTGCCCGCCTCGAGGTCCTGGAGCGTCGAAGTCTTGTGGTCGCCGACGGCGATTCCGGCCTGCAGCCTTCGCTCGATCGACACGGGCAGCTCGACCCCGAGCGCCGAGGCCACCGCGGCGGACTCCTCGAGCATCGCCCGCAGGAGCTGCTCCATCTCCGGAAGGGTGCCGAGCTCCCCGAGCGTGGCCCCAGTCAGGGCGGTGACCGGATTGAACGCCACGTTCCCGATCAGCTTCAGCCAGATCTGCTCCCGCAGCCGCTCTTCGATCGGGCACTTGAGCCCGCCTGCGACAAACGCCTCAGAGATCCACCGGCACCGGTCGCTCAGGCTCCCGTCCGGCTCGCCGATCGTAAACCGGGTTCCCTCGATGTGCCGGATGACGCCCGGGGCCACGATCTCGGTCGAGCAGTAGACCACGCAACCGACGATGCGCTCCGGCTCGATCGAGCGGGAGATCACCCCACCGGGGTCGACGCTCTCGAGCGTCGACCCCGCCAGCGCACCCGGATGGGACTGGAAGTACCACCAGGGGATTCCGTTCTGCGCTGGGATCACCACCGTCTCGGGTCCCAGGCTATGGCCGATTCGGTCGGCAAGGGCGGGCAGGCTGTATGCCTTCAGCGCGACGAACGCGACATCGGCCTCGCCGAGTGCGTCGACGTCATCGGTCGCCCAGGGGTGGGCTCTGAAATCGCCGCGCGGGCTGAGCACGCGCACTCCGTCTCGCTGCATCGCCTCGAGGTGGGCGCCCCGAGCGATCAGGATCACGTCGCCTCCTCCCCGCGCCAGGGCGGCTCCGACGTAGGCGCCGATCGCGCCCGCTCCGACCACGGCGAACTTCATGCCGCGTCCCTACCCGGTGACGCCGCCACCGGCCGCTCCCCGAACAGCTCCCCGACGATCTCCGCGTTGTGCTCACCCAGCAGCGGCGAGCGCACGATCTCGACGGGCGAGTCCGACAGACGGAACGGGCAGCCCACGGTCTTGAACTTCCCGCGCTCGGGGTGCTCGACCTCGACGATCATCCCGGCCGCGGCAAGGTCCCCGTCCTCGAGCAGCTCGCCCGTGTCGATGACCGGGCCGCACGGTACGCCGACCTCGTTCAGCTCGCGGAATGCCTCCCACTTGGGCCTGGTCAACGTCCACTGCTCGATCGTCTCGAAGATCTCCGACAGGCGCGGTAGGCGTTTCTCGGGGGTGGCGTATTCAGGATCGTTCGCCAACTCGGGCCGACCGATCTTCCCGACCAGCACCTCCCAGACCTGCGGCTGGATCACCAGGTACAAGTAGTCATTGCGCCCTCCCCCTTTGCAGCGAACTGCCCACCCCGGGTGCCCACCGCCAGAGGCGTTGCCGGATCTGGGCACGGCGTCGCCGAATTCCTCGTTCGGATACTCCCTGAGCGGCCCGTGCTGAAGGCGCTGCTGGTCACGCAGCTTGACCCGGCAGAGGTTGAGGATCCCGTCACGCATCGCGATCGTCACCCGCTGGCCGCGCCCCGTGTGGGTGCGCTGATAGAGCGCCGCACAGATTGCCCCGAACAGGTGGACGGCGTTGCCGGAGTCGCCGATCTGCGCGCCTGTGACCGTGGGCGGACCATCCGCGAAACCCGTCGTGCTCATCGCGCCGCCGGTCGCCTGCGCGATCGGCTCATACGCCTTGGCGTGCTCGAGGGCGCCCACCCCGAAGCCCTTCAGCGAGGCGAAGATCAACCGCGGGTTGAGCTCCTGGAGACGCTCCCAGCTGAATCCGAGCCGGTCCATCGTGCCCGGCCCGAAGTTCTCCACCAGCACGTCCGAGCGTCGCAACAGCTCCTCGCAGATCCGCTTCCCCTCGTCGGTCTTGAGGTCCAGCGTGAGGCTTCGCTTGTTGCAGTTCAGCATCGTGAAATACAGGCTGTCGACATCCGGGATGTCGCGGAGCTGCCCACGGGTGACGTCGCCCCGCGGCGGCTCCACCTTGATCACGTCGGCGCCCATCCACGCGAGCAGCTGCGTGCACACCGGTCCCGCCTGGACGTGGGTCATGTCGACCACCCGGATGTCCTCGAGGGCTTTGTTCATCACCTCTCCCTTTCCGCGGCGCCGTTGGCAGTCCCGGTGGCGGACAGTATTAGATTGGCTAAGGGGGCGTAAGTAAGCTGCGCCGATGAGGCCAACCCCGGCGATATGAAGACCGTCGGCGTCGACATCGGCGGAACGTTTACGGATCTGATGCTCCACGACAGTGAGTCGGGAGCGGTGCACGTGCACAAAGTGCCATCAAGCCCGGACCAGCCGGACGAGGCGATGGTCCGAGGCCTGGCGGAGCTGTGCGACCGCGCGGGGCTCCGGGCGGCCGAGATCGACGCGGTGTTCCACGCCACCACGGTGGCCACCAACGCGGTGCTCGAGCACGACGGAGCGCCGGTCGGCATGCTCACCACCAGAGGCTTCCGGGACATCGTCCACATCGGTCGCCACCAGCGGCCCCAGCACTACTCCGTGATGCAGGACATACCCTGGCAGGCCCTGCCGTTCGTGCGGCGCCGCCACCGCAAGCTGGTGAGCGAGCGGATCGTTCCGCCGGCAGGCGAGGTCCTCGTGCCCCTCGATGAGCGGGAGGTCCGCGCCGCCGCCCGCGAGCTCCGCGAGGAAGGCGTCGAGGCGGTCGCCGTGTGCTTCTTGTTCTCGTATCTGAACCCGGAGCACGAGCGTCGCGCGGCCTCGATCGTCAGGGACGAGATGCCCGAGGCGTTCGTCACCACCAGCGCCGACATCGTCCCCCAGTTCCGGGAGTTCGAGCGCTTCACGACCGCGTGCATGAGCGCGTTCGTGGGCCCGAAGACCGGGCTCTACCTGGAGCGGCTGGGGTCTGCGCTCGAGCGACAAGGGGTGCGCAGCGATCTGCACGTGATGATGTCGAGCGGCGGCCTGGCGAGCGTGCGGAGCGCGGCGGAGCGCCCGGTGACGCTGCTGCTGTCCGGCCCCGCCGCCGGCATCCTCGGCGGCCAGTGGGCGGGCGAGCTCGCCGGGCGACAGCGGCTGATCACCTTCGACATGGGCGGCACGTCGGCCGACATCGGGATCGTGACCGAGCACGGCGTGGGCGAGGCCTCGGCGCGTGACACCTGGGTCGGTGGCTATCCGCTGCTGGTGCCGATGCTCGACGTGCACACGATCGGCGCGGGGGGAGGATCGATCGCCTTTGTCGACCCGGCCGGCGCGTTCCGCGTCGGTCCGCGGAGCGCGGGGGCGCTACCGGGTCCGGCGTCATACGGACTCGGCGGCGAGGAGCCCACGGTCACCGACGCCCACGTGGTGCTCGGCCGGATCGATCCCGATCGCTTTCTCGGCGGTCAGATGCAACTCGATGCCTCGCGCGCGAGCGCGGCCTTCCAGCGCCTCGCCACCCAGCTCGGCCTCGATCTGGCCGAGGCCGCGGAGGGAACGATCACGATCGCCAACGCCAACATGGCGCGCGCGATCAGGTCACGGACGATCGAGAAGGGACACGATCCACGCGAGTTCGCGCTGGTCGCCTTCGGCGGGGCCGGGCCGCTCCACGCCGCGGAGGTGGCGGAGTCGCTGGACATCCCCGAGGTGCTGGTTCCGCCACACCCCGGCATCACCTCGGCCAGCGGGCTGCTGACGAGCGACCTCAAGTACGACCAGATGCGGACGGTGTTCATGGTGCAGGGCGAGGTCGACGAGGCAAGGCTCAACCGGGGTCTTCAGGAGCTCGAGGAGGAGTTGCGAGGCCTGCTGGGGCGGGACGGCGTCGCCGACCGCGACATCGATGTAGTGCGGATGCTCGACTGTCGCTACGCCGGCCAGGGCTACGAGTTGCGCCTTGCGCTGACCAACGGCCGGTTCAGCGAGCGCGACCTGGATCGTTTCCACGCCCTGCACGAGCGCGAGTATGGCCATTCGTTCGCGGACCCGATCGAGATCGTGAACGCCCGGGTCAGCGCGATCGGCAGGCGGCCGACGCTCGCCTGGCGGCGCGTGCCGAGCGACGAGCTGAGCGCGGCTCTCGTGGACGAGCGGGAGAGCACCTTCCGCGTGAACGGGTCGCTCGAGTCGCTCACCACTCGGTTCTATGACCGCCACCTG
>JAFASF010000237.1 GCA_019244745.1 Solirubrobacterales bacterium
TGGAAGCGCGGCGGCGCGCCGAGCCCGTAAATCTCGAATTTGCGGTCTATCAGCTCGGTGTCGGCGTCCGTCCACTCGCCGGGCACGCAGTCGATCCCGAGGGACTTGATCTTGCCGGCCACGTAGATCGTGCCGTCGTACATCGAGTCGCCCAGTCCGGGACCGACGTCTCCGCAGATGATCTGCCGCCCGCGCTGCATCATGAATCCGGTCATCGAGCCGGCGTCGCCGAGCGCGATGATCGTGCCACCCTTCTGGTCGATCCCACTGCGCGCACCGACCTGGCCCTTGACGACGACGTCGCCGCCGCGCAGCGCCGCGCCGGTCAGCGAGCCGGCGTTGCCGTCGATCACGACCACCCCGGACATCATGTTCTCGCATGCCGACCAGCCGACGCGGCCGGTGATGTGCACCTCCGGGCCGTCGATCATCCCGCACGCGAAGTACCCGAGGCTCCCCTCGAAGGTGATCGCGCAGCGCGTGAGGATGCCGACGCCGAGCGAATGGCGGGCGCCGGGGTTGCGCACAGTTACCTCGCGCATGTTCTCCTCGTACAGCAGACGCCGCAGCTCGAGGTTGATCTGCCGGGTGGTCAGCTCACGGGCGTCGAAGGTCGCGCAGTCGCCGTCGATGTCGGCCACGCGGGGAACGCGCTCGTCCAGCTCGACCAGGCCCCGAGGGTCGAACCGCGCCTCCCGGGGCGATGTGTCGGTCCTCACCGCGTCCATACCATCACCTCGTTCTCGTACGGGTCGTACGTCTCGATCTCCCTGTCGATGACGGCGCGGATCGCGATCTCCTCGGAGGCCAGCGCGACCATGTCGTCGCCTTCGTAGAGCACCAGCGGCTTCGCCGCCAGCTCGTCCTTGGCCATGCCCAGCGCGTCCTCGCTCACGCATATGTAGGTGAAGACGCCGTCGAGCTCCTCGAGGCTGCGACGCATGGCGTCCTCGAGCGAGTCGCCTCGAGCCATCCTCTCCGCGAGGTAGACCGCGATGATCTCCGAGTCGCAGTCGGAGGCGAACCGGTGCCCAGCCGCCTCGAGCCGGCGCCGCCACTGGTGATAGTTGGTCAGCTGGCCGTTGTGAACGACCGCCACGTCCGAGAACGGATACGCCCAGTAGGGGTGAGCATTGGAGATGTCCACGTCGGACTCGGTGGCCATCCGCACGTGACCGATGCCGTGGCTGCCGAAGTAATCGTCGAGGTGGTAGGAGGAGCCCACCGTCTTGGCGTCCCCCAGGTCCTTGACGATCTCGAGCGCGTGCCCCAGTGACAGCACCTCGACCCGGGGGACGGACTCGACGTAATCCGCGAGTCGCTTGAGGTCGCCCTCGTAGCTCAGCGACGCGCTGAACGTGTACTCGTTGATGTCCTCCGTGCTCAGGATCTCCGCGCCGGCGGCGCGGATCCTCGCCTCGGCCTCGCGGCGGCGCCTGCGGACGTCGCCGGCGACATCGATGTCATCGGTGTCGAACGCATCGGACACCTTGACCCGGATCACCAGATCGTGACTCGGCGGACGATACAGCGCAAACCCGGTGGAGTCCGGTCCCCGGTGCTTCATCGACTGGAGCATGCGGGTCATGTCCCGGCCGATCCGGTGTGCCCCGTCGCCGTTGCGATAGATGATTCCTGCGATACCGCACATGTGATCTCGGCTTTCCGGCCGCCCGACGGTCTAGGGCAGCACCTCGAGGTACTCGTCGCGCTCCCAGTCGGTCACCGTCGCCAGATAGCGCTCCCACTCATCGCGCTTGTAGTGGTGAAAGACCTTGTATAGGCGCCCGGGCATCGCGCTGCGGATCACCTCGTCCTCGGCCAGCGCGTCAAGCGCGGCGCCCAGGCTGTCCGGCACCTTCTCGATGTCGGCGCCCTGTTGGAGCAGGTCATAGGTGTTGCCCTGCTGCGGCGGGCCCGGGTCGCTGTGGCGGCGAACGCCGTCCAGGCCGGCGCGAAGCAGGGTCGCGACTGTCAGGTACGGGTTGCATGAGGAATCGACGCCGCGATACTCGAAGCGACCACCGGCGGCCACCCGCACCGTCGTGGTCCGGTTCTGCCAGCCCCAGTTCTTGTAGATCGGCGCCCAGAAGCCGGTATCCCACATGCGAACGTAGGAGTTGACCGTCGGGTTTCCGACGCACATCAGGGCGGGGAAGTGGTCGAGCATGCCGCCGAGGAAGTTGCGCGCCAGCTCCGACAGCTGCCCGGGGCCGTCGGGATCATGGAACACGTTGGTGCCGCTGTCGTCGATCAGCGTGAAGTGGTGATGGTGACCGTTAGCCGACACACCCGTGAAGGGCTTTGGCATGAACGAGGGGAGCAGGTTGTGCTTGCGTCCCACCGCGGCGCACACCTGCCGGTAGGTGGTGATGTTGTCGGCGGTGCGAACCGGCCGGTCGAAGCGGAAATTGAGCTCGAGCTGCCCGGGAGCGTCCTCGTGATCGCCGTAGCTCATGTCGAGTCCGAGCTTCTGGCCGTAGTCGACGACGTCGAGCAGCACCGGACGCAGCTCCTCGAACTGGTGGATGTGGTAGCAGTAAGGCTTGGTGACGCCCTCGGGTCCCGTCCCGTCCTCGTCGCGCTTGAGCCACATCATCTCGGGCTCGATCCCGATCAGGAAGTGATAGCCGAGCTCCTGCTCGAACTCGTGGGCGACGCGCTTGAGATTCTGGCGCGGGTCGGCGTCGAGCAGGTCGCCGGTCTCGGTGTCGTAGCAGTCACAGTAGACCCGGGCTACACGCGGGTCCCACGGAAGCACGGCAAACGTGTCGAGATCCGCGACCGCAGCGAGCTCGGACTCCTCGGGGCCAAAGCCGATGTAGTTGCCGAGACGGTCGGTGAAAAGGTTGGCGGTTGCGCCGTAGACCAGCTGATAGCCCCGCTCGGCCACTTGCGGAAAGAACGTCGACACCACACCCTTGCCCATCACCCGGCCGGTCACCGACACCTGCTGGAAGAAGACGTACTTGATTCCCTCGGACTCGATCTTGCGGGTGAGCTGCTCGATCCTCTCGGCCCGCCCGGGAGCCTGACGCGCCTCCTCGAGCGTCGAGGGGGGCGGCGTGATCCGGGGGCTCGCCAGCACCTGCTTGACCCCGCCACCGAACGGGATCTCCGGTGCGATGTGCTCGCCGCCCCCGTCCGCCGTCTTCTCCACAATCGCCATCTCCGCTCCTTTTTCTTATTCGCGGTCCCACGTACCGAGATCGAGACTAGCGACCGCTGGTCGTCCCTCCCACGCAGTCATCCCGCGAGTTTGCGGGCGACGCCCTGCGTCCGAACGGTCCTGAAGCACCCGCCCATAGCTCCGGTGCGGCCGGATGACTGTACAAATTGGTACAGGGCGGTTTATAGCATCTGGCCAGCGGCAAGGCAAGCAGGTGGGAGCAGGCAGCTGGACCACCCCCAGATGCCTGCCGGACGTGGCGCCGGAGAGACGATTTCCCGCCGGACGCGACGCCGGAGAGACGACTTCCCGCCGGACGCCGTCCCCGAGGACGGGCACGGAACCGTGAGAACCCAGCGGCCCCGTGTGGATCGGCGGCTGCCCCCAGCCGTGCGCGGCGCCGGCATTGAGCCACGCGGTGGGCCTCGGGCCTTTCGCCGAGGACCACCGCGTTATGCTCGCTTGTCGTTTACGTCTCAGCCGTTAGTGCTTCTTGGCGATGCTCGCCCCGAGCGCCTGGCCCTGGAGGTAGGTACGCAGCGCCTGGGCCCTGCCCTTTCGGAATCCCGCGGTCCTGGCCTTGGCCGCGCGGACCGCCGGCATGAGCCTACCCATGGAGATCGCCGCGTTCTCGTTGGCCGCAGGCGGGTTGACCGCCGGCGGATAGAACAGCGATGCCGGGTTGGCCTGCAGGAACGCGTACGCCAGCGTCCCAGCCGGAACGTCCGGGGGGTTTGCCTGGTTGAACGGGACGACCTGACGGAATGCATCCCACGCCGCGGTCGGTGCCGCGCCGAAGCTGCGCGGCAGGTTGAGCTGCTGGCCCTGGGCGTGACGGATGTCCATCCACTGGGCGGCGGTGAGGAGATCCTGCCCGAGCAGATAGAACAGGTCATCGACCATCAGCCGTGCCCTGGCGACCTTGATTCGCCCCTCGGCCTGTAGGTCCTCGACGGTCTGAATGATCGCATTCCCCTGCGCGGGCACCGGGTTCTGCAGCCCTTGCATCTCCGACAGCAGGTCCGCGAGCGTGTAATCGTCGGCACCGGAAAACGGCGAGGAGCCGAAATCCGAGGGCGAGATCACGGTGAAGAACGTGCTCGTGAACCGCTGCGGCACCAGGTCGTCGTTGACCGCGATATTCGCGAACGCGTTCGTCAACGCCTCGATCTCGTTGTCGACCGGAAACGGGTCCCAGTTCGCATCCGACAGGATGTAGCCGTGCTGACACCCGGTACCGCCGACGCCCTGGCCAACGCAATGGTCGTCGTCCGGGCCGCCCTTGACGTAGTACTGCATGAACCATGGCGTGCTCAACTCCGGCGCCGAGCTCGGCGACCAGCCCGGAGTCACCGCCGGATTGTGGTCAGACGAGTTCAGCTGGACCAACAGATCGCTGCGCAGGTGATTCCACGCCTCCCACGCCGAGCCGTCACGCTGGCTGAGCGCGCGCAGGCTCTCCGGGTCCTGGATGATGCGGAACGGAACCCCGGTGCTCGACACCTGGTCGATGTTGAACAGGTAGCTGCCCCGGATGATGTCCATGACGCGCGCCGCGTCCGCGTTGATCCACGAAAACGGACGGTTAGCCTGTACCGGCGCTGAGATCGGCGTGACGCTCGAGTTCATCCCGTCGAGCTCCATCGCGTAGATCAAGTCTTGCCAGCCCAGCATCCGCTGCGCGTCGTACAGCAGCAGCGCCGCCTGGCCCATCGTGAATGCGTTGGTGCTCGTCACCGCGGCGTCATCGGCGGCGAACGGCGCTCCCGGCGCCTCAAACTGGGCCGGCTGGTTCTGCAGCGGCTGCAGCCCGGCCAACGCCAGCGCTGTACGCGCCGCCATCCTTCTGCCGTGGAAATACGCATCGCCGGCGCCCACCATCGTCGCCTCGACGCTCCCCATCTGCGGCAGGTCGCCCTCGCCCGGCGATCCGCGCGACTCGACGACCGGCGTCACGTCCCTGTTCAGCAGGTCGATCAGCATCTGAGTGACCTGCGGAGTGGCGGCCTCGTAGGACATCGTGTTTACGCGCTCGGCCATCATCGCCCGCACGATCTCCTCGTCGTTTACCTCCGGGTCTGCGCCCCCTTGAGCTCCCCCCTGGAACGTCTGAAGCTCAGACTGGAGCAGGAAGTCTCTGTTTGAGCACGGCTTTCCCGTATTCGGACATATCGGAGATGTCGAGGTGACCAGCGTCGAGAGCGGGTCCCCCTGGAAGATGACGTCCTGGCGACCCGCCCCGGTGCCGCGATTGAAGAAGTAGATCGGGATCCCCTCGCGGGACCCCTCCAGCAGCAGATAGTAAGCATTCAACGACCGCTGGCGAGCGGCCGCCGACAGCTGCACCTTGGCGCCGTACCGCGCGATTGCGACCAACTTGTCAATGGTCAAGTTGTGCCCAGTCAGTGTAATCGTCTGGCCTGCATCGAGCGGAACAATCCGGTTGTATGCGGAAGCCGGTTCAACCTGCAAGATCAAGAAAGCAGCCACCGTCACAACGAACGTGGCGACCGCCTTTGTACGTCGTCGCATGAAACTGACCCTCCCTTTCACTGCCTACAGTTTCGACCGTGTGACCCGATACGCCACAAGGCCGGCCGCGTCGTGATGTGCAACGCCACTGGCTGAACACCGTCAGCGTTCTAGCGGTATAAATCTGTAGCCTCGCACGTCTGTGCATCAGCGAGCCGCTGGTGCCCTAAAGCATGCGAGACATCGCTCTGCGCCGTGTGGCGAGTCCTGCCGGCTGAAGCTGCTCAGCGGTTGCAAGACTCTCCGCTGAGTGTTGCCTAGGCGCCTCTACCCTGCCGGTCTCGAGTGGACTGTAATACTCACAGCCGCTTTCCTCCCTTCCCTTCCCGACCTAGCGCCTCATACCATCATGCGTCCCGAGACGAACCCACACACACACACACACACACCGTGCGTACCTGAGACGAACCTAGCGGCAACCTACCACGGCGCTCCGGTGCCTGCAACAATTTGTTCATCCAAATTGCGCCGTACCAGGTGACAAATTTGTGCACCTTGCACTAAATTGGCTCCGCCGACCCGGCTTGCGATCAGTACGACCGACATGGGGACGCGAGCACCCACCGACGCACGCGCCGGATGCGGTCCGCCGCGCGAGCGAGCGGTCGCTGGCCAGCTCCGAACCTGGAGGTAGACGGCGGCTCCCGGCGGAGAGCAGACGCCGATCCGGCGCCGGCACTGGGTGGCCGCTGCGCCCCGGCTGGTGTGGCCGGTACTGATCGGATACACCGATTGGGGCACGGACCAGTTATCATATGCTGCGTGTAGAGCAAGCCTATTGCGCAAGGTGCAATGCGCGGGGCAGCCACCACACAACCGCGTTTCCGGCCGTGACCTTAGACCCGCCCCACCCCAAGGAGATCAACATGCCCGACCGCCTCCCCTCTTCGATTCCCGTACTCGTCATCGGGGCGGGCGTCCACGGCCTGTCGACCGCCTGGCACCTGGCCAAGCAGGGCCGGACCGTGACCGTGGTCGACAAGACTGGCGTCGGGGCCGGAGCTTCGGGTATCGCCTGTGGCGTCGTTCGCAACAACTACTTCCAGCCCGCCATGTCCGAGCTCATGGCCGCCTGCGTGGAGGTGTGGGAGTCCGACCCGAAGGCGCTCCACTACCACGGCACCGGCTACGTCGCGCTGGGGCCGCCGTCCCAGGAGGCGGACCTCATCGAGGTCTACGAGCGCCAGCAGCGCATCGGATACCCATCCGAGCTCCACGTCGGGGAGGAGCAGGTCACGAGTCACATGCGCTCGCTCTTCGGCGACTGGCGGGCGCCAGGGCTCACCGTCTGCCTGCACGAGCGCGCCGGCGGCTACGCGTTCAATCGCGAATCCATGCTCGGCCTCGCCGATAAGGCACGCGCCGCCGGCGCGGACATCGTCACCGGCGTCGAGGTGACCGGCTTCGACATGGACGCGGCGGGCGCGGTCGAACGGGTGCGGACCAGCGCGGGAACCGTCGAGGTAGACCAAGTCGTCGTGGCGGTCGGGCCCTGGATCGCCTCGCTGTGGGAGATGCTTGGACTCCCGGATCGGCTCGATGTGCGCCAACCAGACGGCGAGCTGGCCGCAGACCAGCCCATGTGGACTTACTGGTACCTCCAGGAGGGGGAGATCGGATTCGATCCGGCGCGCTTCATCACCGATGACGGCCTCCCGTCGCCGGTCCTGCACGTCGACAGCGACCAGCCGCTGCGCGACGACAGCGGTCGGCTGATCACGAGCGAGCCGTGGGGCGTGTACTTCAAGCCCGACCGCGAGGGGGTCCAGGGCGGCGCTCAGCCGCTCCGGGTGGGCCATGAGTTCGACGTCGATCCCTACCCGACGGGCACGGTCGATCTGGAGTTCCCCGACATGTGGTCGGCGGCGCTGTCGCACTGCCTCGAGCGCTTCGAAGGATGCCGGAGCGCCTACCGTCAGGTCCGGTCGGGCGGGGTTGGCGCGTTCACCGTCGACAACTTCCCGGTGTTCGACTACATGCGGCCCAACGTGTTCGTGGCCGCCGACTCCAACCACGGCTACAAGATGATCGCGGTCGGACGCGAAATCGCCCGGGTGCTCGAAGGCGAGCACTCCTCGCTGCTGCACCCGTTCCGCTACGAGCGCTTTCAGACCGGGGATCTGCACCCGGTTTCCCATAGCCCCTATCCGTGGAGCTGAGCGCGCCGGCGCTCACACCTGAAAACGGCTGAACTCGGCGGCGAGGGGGCCCGCGTTGCGCTATTAATGCGCCACTCGAGCCTTGAACAAATTCATCAAACGAGGGGTGAGTGGTGTCGACCACAGAACTGCATCGCACGGCGTTTGACCAGGCCCAGGTGGACGCCGGCGCCACCTGGACCGATTGGGAAGGCTGGGCCTGGGCCGCGGATTTCGGAGACCCGGTCGCCGAGCACGTCGCCACGCGCACGGCGTGCAACATGTGGGACGAGTCGCCGTTGCGCAAGTGGGTTCTGCAGGGTTCCGACGCCCTCGCACTGGCCGACCTGTTGTTCACCAATGACATGGCGTCACTGGAGATCGGTCAGGTGCGCTACGGCGCACTCTGCGACGAGCAAGGCAAGATGATCATGGATGGCACGGTGTTCCACGTCGCGGACAACCACTGCCTGTCGATCACGAGCTATGACTCCGACCTCGACTGGTTCAGGAAGGTGGCGTCGGACCGCGGCCTCGACGTGCAGATCGAGGACCGCACCCCGCAGATGCCGCATCTCCAGGTCCAGGGGCCCAAGGCGCGCGATGTGCTTCGACCGATCACCGAGGGCGTCGACGTCGACACTCTGCGCTACTTCCGGTTCGTCAGCGAGGGAGTCCGGGTGGGAGGCGTCCCGTGCTGGCTGTCGCGCACGGGATACTCCGGCGAGCTCGGGTTTGAGCTCTACTGCTCCCCCGACGACGCGACCGCGTTGTGGAATGCCGTACGGGAAGCCGGCCAGCCGCACGGCATTCGCCCAATTGGCTTGTCCGCGATCGAGACGCTGCGGATCGAATCCGGCCTGCTCTTCCCCGATATCGACTATTTCCCGCACCAGACGGATCCGTTCGAGGTCCGCCTCGACAACGTGATCAAGCTCGAGACGCCCCGGGACTTCATCGGACGCGAGGCTCTGCGCCGGATTGCCGCCGAGGGCACACCGCGGCTTCTCACCACCCTGCGCATCCAGGGAGACCAGGTCCCCGAATACGGCGCCGCGGTGACCTTGGAGGGCCGCGACATCGGCACCGTCCGCAGCCCCGGTCAGAGCCCGACCTTCGACATGGAGGTGATCGGCATGGCCGCGATCGACCGTGATCTGGTACGCGACGGTCAGCGCGTCGAGGTGGCTCTCGGCGACGGCATGGTGGGTGCCACGGTGGCGCCGTTTCCGCTCTACGACACCGAGAAGCGCCGTCCGCGCAGCTGAGCGTCAGCCCGCGCCGGCGACGTCCTTACGTCGCCTCCGCGGGCCCGGGCGCGTTGCCGATTGTCACCGGGACGCCCCCGGCCAGCGTCTGGTAGACGACGCAGTAGCGCTCCGTCAGCGTCATCAGCGTCTCCAGATCCTCGCTGCTGAGCTCCGGATCAAGCTCGAAGCGCAGACGGATGGCGCGGAACCCCACCGGCGCCTCTCGGTCAACGCCCATCGTTCCGCGAAAGTCCAGATCGCCCTCTGCCGTGATACGCCCCTCCCCAAGCGAGATGTCGCGGTTGACGGCCACCGAGCGCAGCGTCACCCCGGCGCACGCCACCAGCGCCTGGAGCAGCATGTCCCCCGAGCAGGCGAGGCTGCCGTCGCCGCCGCTGGCAGGGTGCAGCCCGGCATCGACGAGCGCGCGCCCGGTCTGCACCGAGCACGCGACCTCCGTCGCGTCGAGGTCCGCATCCGCGCGCAGCGTCACCACAGCCGCACCGGCGTCCTCCCGGTAACGCGCCTTCAGTGGCGATTGCAGTGCTTGCAGTTCCTGGCGTCTCATGTCGGCTCCCCTCGGATCGATCCGTATGATAGGAGCGCGCAAAATTCCCAACCAGGGAGGGTCGTGATGACGCCCGTTTCCCGTGGTTTCTTCGGTCGCCGACGGCCGGTTGCCGATCCTTCGCGCGTGCCGCCGGGTCAGTATGTGACCGCGGACTTTCCGGTGCTGTCAGCCGGGCCGACGCCGCATACGCCACTCGACGAGTGGAGCTTCACCATCCAGGGTGAGGTCGCCGAGCCGGTGTCGTGGCCGTGGGATGAGTTTCGGGCGCTGCCGTCCGAGACGGTGACCGTCGATATCCACTGCGTGACGAAGTGGACCAAGCTCGACACGACCTGGACGGGGGTGTCCATCGACACGCTGCTCGAGGGCGTGGACACCTCGGCCGAGTACCTGACAGCGTGGTCCGATGGCGGTTATACGACGAACTTGGCTCTCGAGGACGTGACCGACGGCAAGGCTTGGGTGGCCCACGAGTTCGGCGGTGAGCTACTCGAGCCCGAGCACGGCGGTCCGGCGCGATTGCTCGTTCCGCACCTGTACTTCTGGAAGAGCGCGAAATGGGTGCGCGGCCTCACCTTCACCGCGGACGACGAGCCGGGATTCTGGGAAACCTACGGCTATCACAACCATGGGGATCCGTGGCTGGAGCAGCGCTACCAAGGAGACTGAACTGGCAGTTGGTGGGCGTCCTCGAGCTGGTCGAAGAGACGCCGCAGGCCAAGAGCATCGTGCTCGAGCCGCGCGACTGGCCTGGGCACAGGGCCGGTCAGCACGTGGACGTTCGCCTCACCGCGCCCGACGGATACCAGGCGCAACGGAGCTACTCGATCGCTTCGGCCCCCGAGGACGATCACCTGGTGCTGACCGTCCAGCGGCTCGCGGATGGGGAGGTTTCTCCCTACCTGCTCGACGTCCTCGGACCGGGCGATGAACTCGAGCTGCGCGGCCCGATCGGAGGCTACTTCGTCTGGGAGGAGTCACTCGGAGGACCACTTCTGCTGATCGCAGGCGGGTCAGGCATCGCGCCGTTCCGGTCGGTTCTGCGCCACGGGGTGGCAGCCCACAGCAGCATCCCGGTCAGGCTCGTGTACTCGGCGCGGTCGCTGGCCGAGGTGATCTACCGCGAGGAGCTCATGCGCCTGGCCGACCACGACGGCGTCGATGTCCGCTTCACCCTCACTCGTGAATGGCCGGAGGACTGGACCGGACACCGCGGACGAATCGACCGGGAATTGCTCCAAGATGTCTCCTGGCCACCGTCAGAGCAGCCGCGCATCTACATCTGCGGACCCAGCGCGTTCGTCGAGGCCGCCGCGAACACCCTGGTGGGCAGCGGACACGATCCGAGCCGGATCAGGACCGAACGGTTCGGCCCCACCGGGACCTAACTCGAACGGGGAAGACTCGACCATGGAAGCACTGGATGGGAACGCAATTGCCGGGGACCTGCAGGAGCTGTTCGGCCACGACATGACCGCCGCGCGCGGGTCCTGCAGGAACTGCGGAGATAGCCACATGATCGCCGAGCTCCGGGTCTACCTCCGCGCTCCCGGGGCAGTGGTCCGCTGTCCAAGCTGCGGCAACGTTGTGATGGTGCTCGTCACGATTCGCGGCGAGACCCGTATAGACATGCGGGGAATCGGGGGGATGGAGCCCGCACACTAGGCGGGCCCGTCGCTGCGCGTTCGAGGTAGGATCGGAGCGTGGAGAGAGCGGTTCACGACCGAGGAGGATGGCCGACGGATGCGTCGATCGACCGGACCGAGCACCAGCTCGCCGATTGGGAGGTGTTGACCGACGCCCTCGTCGGAGCGCTCGGTCGCGCGGGCGTGATGAACGTCGACGAGCTTCGACGAGGCATCGAGAGCATGCCGGCCGACGAGTACGAACGGGCTTCCTACTACGAGCGCTGGCTGTATTCGATCGAGGTGATTCTCACCGAGAAGGGCATCCTCGCCGGCGGGGAGCTCGATCGGAGCCTCTCCGAGTGACCTACCGAGTCGGCCAGCCCGTGCGGATCGCCGACCGGCCGCACCAGGGCCATCACCGTACCCCCGGCTATCTGAAGGGCAAGACCGGCACCGTGGAGCGCGTATACGCGTCGTTTGCCAATCCCGAAACGCGAGCCTACGGCGCGACTGGGCTCCCCGAGCAGCGCCTCTATCTTGTCGGGTTTGCTCAGCGGGACGTCTGGCCCGACTACCGGGGCAATCCCGTCGATCGGATCTACGCCGACGTGTTCGAGCACTGGTTGGAGGAGGAGCGATGAGCGAGCAGGACCACGACCACCCGCATGCCGAGATCACCAACGGTGACGAGCCTCCCGCAGCCCGCCGGGCGCGAACGCTCGAAGAGCTGCTGGTGGCCAAGCACGTGGTCCGTCGCGAAGACGTTCGCAGGATGATCGACTGGCTCGTGTCGCGGAGCCCCGCTGATGGCGCGCGCCTGGTGGCACGGGCATGGACGGATCCCGAGTTCAAGCAGCGGCTGCTGGCCGACGCCCGCGCCGCCGCACTCGAGCTCGGGCTGGATCCGGGCCCGTCACCGGTCGTGGTCGCGGTCGAGAACACGCGAGGCGTTCACCACATGGTCGTGTGCACGCTCTGCTCCTGCTATCCGCGCGCGCTCCTCGGCCCGCCGCCGGACTGGTACAAGAGCCTGGCCTACCGGTCCCGGGCGGTCTCCGATCCGCGCGGCGTCCTGGCGGAGTTCGGGGTGGAGCTCGATGATGACGTCGAGCTCCGGGTGCTGGACTCGACAGCGGACATGCGCTACCTGGTGATCCCGCGCCGCCCGGCCGGAACCGAGCAGATGGACGAGGCGGAGCTCGCCGCGCTGGTGACGCGCGACTCGATGATCGGCGTTGCACATCCGGCCGCGCCGGCGCGTGACGGCGGAGGACCGACTACGCCCGCGACCCCGGGCCCCCGTTCCGACCGGGTGCGCTGAAAGATCCCCCGTATTGGGTGCCTTTTCAGCACACCCCCCGTCAGCACGGGTCCTGGGCCCGGCCGACGGAAAGTCGGGTTGGCTGGGCGCGATCGGGGTCCGGTTCATGGTGGGGGCGAACGAGTCGGGCGGCGGTTTCTCGCTGGTCGAGCACCCCATGCCGCCACGCGCGCTGGGCGCACCTCTCCACCGGCACAGCCGCGAAGACGAGTACAGCTTCGTAGTGGAGGGCCGGGTCGGCGCGCTGCTCGCAGAGGAGGTCGTGTACGGCCAGGCCGGCGATCTGATCTTCAAGCCGCGCAACCAGTGGCACACGTTCTGGAACGCGGGCGACGAGCCGGCTCGAATTCTCGAGATCATCTCGCCCGCAGGCCTCGAGCGGTACTTCGAAGAGCTGGGTAACGCGCTGTCCTCGAGCGCCGAGCCGGACCCCGTCGAGGTAGGGGCGCTCGCGGCGCGCTACGGGCTCGAATTCGACCTCGCCAGCGTGCCGAGGCTCATCCAGGAGCACGGCCTCAGGTTCGGATCGGAACCCGGCTGAGGCCTCCTCGGGGCCGCCCGACTCGAGCATCTCGGCGCGCCGCTCGAGGAGGTCCCCGGAGGCGGCCTCAGCCCTGTTCGCGAGCCTCGTCCGTGCCCGCTCGGTGCAGACGGGCCTTGCCCACCCGGTAGGCGATGTAGGCGACCAGCGCGATCCCCACGGCGATCGCGAGATAGGTGCTGTAGCGAGTCGCGTAGTGGTAGATCGTGTCGATGTGGCTGCCGGAGAAGTAGCCAATGACGTTCCAGACGAGCACCCAGGCAGCCGCT
>JAFASF010000395.1 GCA_019244745.1 Solirubrobacterales bacterium
CCGCCTCCACGATCGAGATCAGGCGGTCAACGTGACCGTGCTCCGGAGGCTCGTGCTCACCGTGTTCTGCTTGCTCGCGATGCTCGGCGATCTCCTTGCCGACCTCGCTCGGCGAAAGACCCTCGGGCATAGGCGTCAGACGATCACCCGGAGAGCCGCGCAGCACATCATCCCAACAAGGTGATCCCGTCCTCGGCGGCACGCGTCGACGGCATCAGCAATCTGCCGATCGCGCACGGCGCGGGAAGCGCCCCCGGTTGCCCCGGTGATGGGGAGCCGGGCGCGACCCGGGTACGGCGATGCCCGGCCTTCGAGGTCAGGCGAAGCGGGGCCGTAGGGCCGGGCGCCACCACCGACGGCGCCGGGCGCCACCCTTCAGATGCTCGGCCCGCAGGCGCAGCAGGGCGACCGCGTCGTGCGTACGAACGAAGGGGTTGGACACCACGCGGCCGTCCTCGAGCGACAACGCCGCGACCGCCTCCCCGTCGATGAGCGCCAGCAAGGCCTGACCCTCGAGGGCCGGGGCATCATCCAGAGCCGCGAGGCGGCGGACGACGCGGCCCTCGTCGGCCTGAGCGAGCCGCAGCGCGACGGTTGTCCGGGGGATGCCGCCCGGGCGACGCGCCGGGTGGCTCGCGGAACCGCGACGCCATTCCTGGGCGGCCCTCAGGAGATCGGCCTGGTGTTCAGTTGCTGCTATCGCATGTATCGCCGACATTTCTGCGTTCCTTTCCTCGACGTGGTCAATGATGCGCCTAAGACGCGGTTCGCACATCGGGCAAAAGGAGACACCTCGGGGACGCGACCCCTTAGGTCCGTGTCGCCGATGCCTTACGCCGTGGGATCGGGCGCAAAGCGGCGCCGGCTCCAATGACACGCGGACAGGCGTCCAGAGCCGAAGTTTGTCCACATGTCGATATAGATTTTCCGAGTTTGCGGCGATCGTGTAGTGGTATGAAGCCCCTGATCGGAGTCACGACCTCGGAGCTCCGCCCCGGCGAGCTCACCACGCTGCGCCGGCATGGCGAGCCCCCACACGCGGAAATGGCCCTCGGAATCACCTACGCTCGCGCGGTCGAGGCGGCGGGGGGCGTACCGGTCGTGATGCCTCCGCTCGAGCTGGCGGCCATTCCGGCGCTGGTGGCGCGCCTGGACGGGTTGCTGCTCTCGGGCGGTCCCGACCTTGCGCCGGCCGCGTACGACGCGCGCCCCCACGCGGAACTCGGATCGACCGAGCCCCGGCTTGACGCGTTCGAGTACGCGGTGGTCCGCGAGGCGCTGCGCCTGGAGCTGCCGATCCTCGGCGTCTGCCGCGGAGCACAGGCGCTCAACGTCGCGTACGGGGGCACGCTGCATCAGCACCTGCCCGACGTGGTCGGGGACGCGATCGTCCACCGTCAGAGCGAGGAGGGGGCGTCGCTTACGCACCTCGTCGACATCGCCGCGGGAACCCGGCTCGAGCACGTGGTCGCGTCGACGCGACTGCGCGTCAACTCGTTCCACCACCAGGCCGTTGACCGCCTGGGCGCCGGCCTGCGCGTGTCGGCGCGTGCGCCGGACGGGACGATCGAGGCGATCGAGGACCCGGCCCAACCGTTCGTCCTCGCGGTGCAGTGGCACGCCGAGATGCTCGTGCACCTCAGCGCGCACCGGGCGCTGTTCGACGGGCTCGTGGCCGCCGCGGCCGGGGTGGTCCGGCTGCCGCTCGCCGCGTGAACCGCACGCGGCGAGCGTACAGCGGCGGGTTCAGACCGTCGAGAGATCGCGGACCTGCGTGAGGCGCAGGCTGTTGCCGGACGGATCGCGAAAGCCGGAGTCGATCCCGTACGGCCGCTCCTCGGGGGCTTCGGTGAACTCGACCCCGCGGCTCTTCAGCTGCTCGTAGTCGGCGTGGACGTCGTCGGTCGTCAGGAACACGGTTCCTGCGAAGCCCTTGGCCATCAGGGCCCTGACCTGGTCCGCGGTCTCGGCGTCCATCACCGGCGGCCCGGGAATCGCCATCAGGACGATCGAGATGTCGGGTTGTCCGGCGGGCCCGACCGTCAACCACCGGAAGTTCCCGAGCTCGGGGAGCGTCACGTCGGCGCGGACCTCCATCCCGAGCTTCTGGGTGTAGAACGCGAGCGCTTCCTCCTGATCGTGAACCCAGAGCTGCGCGGTGGAGAGCTTGATCATGGTGTCCTCCTTTAGTCGCGGAGTTGCTTACGGGGTCACCCTAATCGCGCCTCGATCCGTTGTCTTCTCGAAACGTGCTGCGTTGCGGACGGCCGTAGAAGCGGACGACACACGCCGGGACCAGCGCGTAATCGGCCGGGGGCGGGAACCTGGCGCGGTACGCGGTGGGAGAGCTCCCGAACGTGCGGGTGAAGCTGGTCGTGAAGGAACCGATGCTCTGTAAGCCGACGGAGAAACAGATGTCGGCCACCGAGCGGTCGGTCGCCCGCAGCAGCGCGGCGGCGCGTTCGAGCCGGCGCGTCAGCAGGTAGGCATGCGGTGATTCCCCGAACGCGCGGCGGAACTCGCGGCTGAAGTGCGCCCGGGACAGGCCCGCCGCCCGCGCCAGGTCATCCACGTCCAATGGCTCGAAGTAGCGAGCGTCCGCGAGGTCCTTGGCTCGGAGGAGATGCCGGGCAGGGGGGACGAAGGCCATGGTCACCGAGCGTATCCTCCTGGTTCGGAGCGCTCATCGTGGAGGTTCGGATTCGGCTCGGCAGTGGCATCGCTCGGTTCGCGCAGGCGCCGATGCTTCGTCTGGAGCTTCCGGCCGGCGCGACCGTGGATGACGTCTACGAGCGCTTGGCGGCCGGCCACCCCGAGCTGGCGCCGGCGCTCCGCTCGGCGCTGCCCGTCCTCCGGGGCGTGCACGTGGAACGCGGACGGCAACTCGCGCACGGGGACGAGGTCGCGCTCCTGGCCCCGGTGGCGGGAGGCTGACCGCGCCGGTCCGTCTATTTTCAACGACCCCGAAGGGAGCAGGTGATGGCCGTCGATCGAGCTGAAGTCGGAGTCAAGCAGGGCCAGCAAACGGTGTTCGTCGATACCTTCACCAACGGTCTGCTCGGCCCAGAGGTCGCGATGCTGGGTCCCGTCGCGAACGGTGGCCACATCGTGTGGAACTCGACCCCGGGGTGCTGGGGTCCCATGATCACGCCATCGATCCGAGGCGGCCACGAGGTCAGCCAGCCCGTCTCCGTAGCGGAGGCGGCGGTGGGCGACGCGGTGGCCATTCGCATCAAGGACATCGAGGTGACCTCGCTGGCCACCGCGTCGGGCAACGACCAGCCGATGGAGGGTCGTTTCAACGGCGATCCGTATTGCGCGCCGGTCTGTCCGGGCTGCGGCACGGAGTGGCCGGAGACTCGCCTCGAGGGAATCGGGCCGGAGGCGATCCGCTGCGCCGTGTGCGGCGCCGATGCCACTCCGTTCACGTTCACCAACGGGTACACGATCGCGTTCGACGAGCTGCACACGATGGGCCTGACCGTCCCAGAGGACGCGGCCGAGTCCTTCGCCCGAGAGTCGGCTCGGTTCGCCGCCCTTCCCGGCAACTCCGTCCAGAACCCCATCCTCACCTTCGCGCCGCACGACATCGTGGCGCTCGCGACCAGGGTGCGGCCGTTCCTGGGCCAGCTGGGAACGTCCCCCTCGACCACCATCCCCGACTCCCACAACGCCGGCGACTTCGGGTCGTTCCTGATCGGCGCTCCGCACCGTTACGCGCTGGGTGCCCAGGAGCTTCAGGAGCACAAGACCGACGGACACATGGACGTGGACGCGGTGCGCGCCGGCTCCATACTCATCTGCCCGGTGAAGCTCGACGGCGCCGGCGTGTACCTCGGCGATATGCACGCGCTGCAGGGCGACGGCGAGATCGCGGGGCACACCTGCGACGTATCCGGCACCGTGACCCTCCAGGTCGAGGTCGTCAAAGGGCTGGGGATCGACGGTCCGATCCTGTTCCCGCTCCCGGAGGACCTGCCGTTCCTGGCCAGGCCGCTGTCCGGCGAGGAGCGGATGCGCGCGCTCGCGCTCGGGCGCCGCTATGGCGTCGAGGAGCTCGAGGAGTCCCTGCCGATCTCGGTGATCGGGACCGGTCCTGACCTCAACAGCGCGACCGACAACGGGCTCGCGAGAGCCGCCGAGCTGCTGGCGCTGTCGGTGCCGGAGGTCAAGAACCGGGCCACGATTGCCGGCGCGATCGAGATTGGACGCCACCCTGGCGTGATCCAGGTGACGTTCCGCGCTCCGGCCGGCGCCCTCGAGTCCCGCGGCCTGCTTGGGTACGCCATCGAGCAGTACGGGCAACCGTGAGCGAACGGCGCCGGCTCCGCGCCCGAGCAGGTGCTTGCCGTGCCCCCCGGAGCAAGGGACGTGCTTGATCTACTGGCCCGTATACGCGCATTAGATCAAGCACGTCTGGCTACGCTCGTGGCATGCTCGAAATCGAGCGCCTGAACTGGCGGCCTCCGCGCTCCGCGGGGCGGGACGATCGCGCGCCCGCAGGAGTGTGGTGACGAGGTGCCGGCGAGGTATCGGCGTCCGGGCTGGTTCACGAACCACGTCTTCAACCCGGTGGTCGCTCTCCTCACCCGGGCCGGAATCAGCGTGATGGGTTCACGGGTGCTCGAGGTCCCCGGGCGCAAGACCGGGGAGCCGCGGCGCACCCCGGTGAACCTGCTGACGTTGGACCACGCGCGCTACCTCGTTGCGCCGCGCGGCCACACACAGTGGGTTCGCAACCTGCGCGCCAGCGGCCGGGGGCGTCTGCTGGTCGGCCGGCGCAGCGAGAGCTTCACCGCGAACGAACTCGAGGATGACGACAAGCCGCCCGTGCTGCGGGCGTACCTCAAACGATGGAAGGTCGAGGTGGGTGTCTTCTTCGAGGGGGTCGGTCCGGATTCGAGCGACGAGGAGCTGCGACGGATCGCGCCCGATCACCCCGTGTTCCGGATCGAGCCGTTCAACGGGCCTGGCGCACCGCGTCCCGGATCGCCGCAGCCGTGACCGTCGCCCCGGCCGTCCCCAGCACCGTGAGCGCCCAGGATGCCTCGGGTCCGGGCGCAGGCGGCGGCTCCGGTCCCGAGGCCAGGCAGAAGATCACGTCGCCGTCCACCGGGGTGAACGTGGGATCGACGGCGCGGGCTATTCCGGCACTCGCGACGCGCGCCACGATCGCGCAGCCGCGCTTGTCCAGCCGGGCGTCGGTGCACACGCACGCGAGCGTCGTGTTTTCGGCGTCCTGGATGTGCAACGGCGGACCCGGCATCCGTGCGATCAGCTCCGCACTGCGCAGCAGCCGGCCGTGCTCGTCCCGCGGCGCGCCGAGCAACTCGCCCTCCTCTCCGATCACGTCTCCGAAGCCGTTGGCGACCGCGAGCGCCGCGACCGTCTCTCCGCCGGCCAGCATCGCCGCCGCGTACCCGACGCCGCCGCTGGTGGCCGCCTCACGGCCTCGCACCTTGCCCACGGCAGCACCGGTGCCCGCCCCGACGCGCCCCCGCGCCGGCACGCCCCCGCTCGCGCTCTCGCAGGCGGCATAGCCTTCGTCCGGTCCCGGGCGGATGCCCGGGCTCCCCTCCACCAGGTCGAACACCACGGCGGTCGAAACCAGCGGCACAGGGCCGGCGGGTGTCCATCGCCCCAGTCCGCGCTCCTCGAGCCAGCGCACCACGCCGTCAGCCGCGGCAACGCCAAACGCGCTCCCGCCGGTGAGCAGGACCGCCGTCGGACCCTCGGCGTTGGCCAGCGGCGACAGCGGCTCGAGCTCACGCGTGCCGGTCCCTCCGCCGCGCACGTCGACGCCGCCGCGCGTCCCGGGTGGCGGTATCACGACCGTACACCCGGTTCGAGCGCGGGCATCGGTCCAATGTCCAACTCGGAAACCCTGCGGCAGGGGCGGCGGGAGCGGATCGGTCATCGCGTGTTCTGCGACGGCCGATCCTATCCCGACCGCTTGAGCTTCCCGTGTCGCTTCGCGTACCTCTCGCCGGTCCGGAAGACGAGCAATCCCAGGGGGATCGTCACCGCGCCCAGCACGAGCAGCGGCCACAGATCGCTCCAGCAGGCGCCGAGGCCGGCGCCGTCCAGCACCGCCGCGCGGATACCGCGGAGCGCGTAGGTGGCGGGCGAAATCGTTGAGAGCCACTGCATCCACTGCGGGAGGATCGTCACCGGGTAGTACACCCCGGAGACGACGAGCAGGAAGCCCTGGGCGATGAAGCCGAGCTGCGCCCCCTTCTCGGGCGAGATCAGCGGCAGTACGGCGGTCACCATGCCCACGCCGACGAACGAGACCGAGGCCACCGCCAGCAGCACCAGCGCGGTAGCGAAGTCGGCGTGCGGGAAGTGAAGCCCGAAGAACAGCGCGACGACCACGAACAGCAGCGCCGTGCGCAGCACGCCGTAGAGCACCGCGAACAGTCCCATCCCGCCGAGGTGCACCGCCCGCTTCAGCGGCGCCATGAACGTGTACTCGATCGTCCCCTCCCAGCGCTCCCAGGCGACGGTCTCGGTCAGGATCTCGAAGATGATCCCCAGGTAGGACCAGATCACCGCGCCGATGAGGAGCGTGGTGGTGGCCCGCTGAACGTCGAGGTGGCCGCCGGTCGCCTTGACGCCCTTGGCGATGAACACGACGGTCAGCGTGTTGGCCACCGTCCACACGAACAGCGCGAGCTCCCACCATCCATAGCGCTTGATGAGATAGGCGTTGCGCTCGACCACGCCGGCCAAGCCGATCAGCTGTCCGCGCAGCCCGCCGTCGCCCGTGATGGCAGACCGCGGGTACCCGGCCACGGCGTCCGAGACGCCGGGCCCGCTTCTCCTCTCGGGGCTCATGTGATCACCTCCTCCGTGTCCTCTTCGAGCTCGATTCCGGTGGCGGTGAAGAAGGCTTCCTCGAGATTTGCCGCGCCGTAGCTTCGTGTGAGCTCCTCCGCCGGCTCGAGGGAGAGCAGGCGGCCGGCGTGGAGAATCCCGACCCGCTCGGCGAGGGTCTCGGCCTCTAGCAGGTCGTGCGTGCAGAGCAGGATCGTCGTGTCGTGCTCGGTGCGCAGCTCGCGGATGAACGCCTGGACCTCGCGCTTCGAGCGCGGGTCGAGGCCGGTTGTGGGCTCGTCGAGCAACAGCAGCACCGGCGAGGTGAGCAGTGCGCGGGCGAGGGCCACCTTCTGCTGCATCCCACGCGAGAGATCCTCCATCGGCTCGGAAGCACGGCCCACCGGAAAACCGACTCGCTCCAGGATGTCCGGGATACTCGCGCGGGTATCGGCCGGCGTCAGGCCGTAGAAGCGCGCGGCGTAAGAGAGATTTTCCGCCGCCGACATGCGCTTGAAGAAGGATGCCTCCACCGACACCCGGTTGACCAGGCGTCGCACCGCTCCCGCCTCGCGCACAACGTCGTGCCCGAACACCCGCGCCCGGCCGCCATCGGGCAACAGCAACGTCGACAACGTCCGAACGAGCGTCGATTTGCCAGAGCCGTTCTGGCCAAGCACCGCGACGCACTCGCCGCGCTGCACCGTGAACGACACCGCCGCCAGCGCGGTGACTATCCGGCTCCGTCCGCGGCGCCCGCGACGAAAGCGTTTCTCCAGATTGACAACATCAACAGCGAACAACGTTGCTCCTCAAAAGGACGGCGTGGCCAGGGACCTGCGACCGAGGCGGCGCTCGGCCGAGGCGGATGCAGGGTCACCGTCGGAGCAACAGCATGCCTGCCAGCGTATCACCCACCGAGGCTGGGGCCCGTACGATGTACTTCCCCCGGAGGGCTCGCTCGCGAATTGACGGCAGCGGCTGACAAGACGAACGCGGTCGGCGCTCGAGCGGCCGCGCTATCGGCGCTCGAGCTCACGCTGACCGACGCGGAACCGGAGCCAGCCCCTGACCTCTAGGAGCCGCGATGGAAACGCTCACCGTCCCCCCGCTGTTCGAAGATCTCGGCCACTCGCTGAGCACGGACTATTTCTTCCTGCGCGAGCAGCTGACCGCGCCCCAGCTCGAAGTCCTGCGGCGCGTGCGCAAGTTCGTGGACGACGAGGTCCTGCCGGTGATCGGGGGCTACTGGGAGCGAGCCGAGGTGCCGTGGCCGCTGATCGAGGGGCTCGGCGAGCTCGGGATCATCGGCGAGGACATCCAGGGGTACGACTGCCCCGGTCTCGATCCCATCGCCTGCGGCCTGGCGAACATGGAGCTCAACCGCGGCGATGGGAGCCTCGGCACCGTGCTCGGCGTGCAGTCGGGCCTGGCGATGAAGTCGATCTACCTGTTCGGCTCGGAAGACCAGAAGCAACGGTGGCTGCCCGACATGGCGCGGCTGCGGAAGCTCGGGGCGTTTGCCCTGACCGAACCCGAGCACGGCTCGGACTCTGTATCGCTCGAGGCCTCCGCCCGGCGCGAAGGGGGCGACTACGTCATCGACGGCGCGAAGCGCTGGATCGGCAACGCCAGCATTGCCGACGTCGTCGTCGTGTGGGCGCGCGGGGAGGACGGCGAGGTTCAGGGTTTTCTGGTCGAGAAGGGCATGCCGGGGTTCGAGACGCAGGTGATGGAGGGCAAGGGATCGCTGCGCGCGATATGGCAGGCGCAGATCGCCCTCGACTCGGTGCGCGTGCCGGCGGACAATCGCCTGCCGGGCGCCCACCGCTTCAAGGACACCGCCCGGGTTCTCGCGGGAACACGCAGTACCTGCGCCTGGTCGGCACTAGGGCACGCGGTGGCGGCGTACGAGACCGCGCTCACCTATTCGAAGCGCCGCCGGCAGTTCGGGCGCCCGCTGTGCAGTTTCCAGATCGTTCAGGAGCGCCTGGTCAGGATGCTGGCCGAGGTCACCGCGATGCAGCTCTACTGCCTTCAGATCGGACGCCTAGCCGAACGCGGTCACCTCACCGACACGATCGCGGGCCTGGCCAAGTTCAACAACACGCGAAAGGCCCGTCAGGTGTGCGCGGAGGCGCGCGACATGCTCGGCGGCAACGGTCTACTGCTCGAGAACCACGTTATTCGCCACATGGTGGACATCGAGGCAATCCACACCTATGAGGGCACCGAAACGATGCAGTCGCTGATCGTCGGTCGCGACATCACGGGGGTGGGGGCGTTCGTGTAGCGGCGGCCTCGCTTTGCTCGGTCTGCCTACCGGCCCGGCTCTGCCTCGGCTCGGCGCGCCCCGGCCAGACCCAGTTGCGGACATCCGGGGAGTCGTCGCCTACCTCACGCGTGTACGCACGGTGGCGCAGGCGCTCATCGCCCATGTGCTGGCGTAGCACGGCCGCCCGCTCCGCCAGGCCGGGGACCCGGTCGATGACGTCCATGACCAGGTGGAAGCGATCGAGCTCGTTGAGCATCACCATGTCGAACGGCGTCGTGGTTGTGCCTTCTTCGATGTAGCCGCGCACGTGCATGCCGTCGTGGTTGGTGCGGCTGTATGTCAGGCGGTGGATCAGCCACGGGTAGCCGTGGTAGGCGAAGATCACCGGCTTGTCGCGCGTGAACAGCGCATCGAACTCCGCGTCCGGCAGCCCGTGTGGATGAGCCGACTCCGGCTGCAGGCGCATGATGTCGACGACGTTGATCACCCGCACGCGCAGATCGGGCAGGTGCGCGCGCAGGAGCGCAGCGGCGGCCAGCGTCTCGAGCGTGGGGATATCGCCGGCGCACGCCAGCACGACCTCGGGCTCGCCGTCGTCGTTGCTGGCCCATTCCCAGATGCCGAGCCCGCGGGTGCAGTGGGTGATCGCGTCGGCCATCGGCAGGTACTGGAGCGCGGGTTGCTTGCCGGCGACGATCACGTTGACGTACTGGCGGCTCCGCAGGCAGTGATCGGCGACCGACAGCAGACAGTTGGCATCGGGCGGCAAATACACCCGGATGACTCCCGCCTTCTTGTTGGCCACGAGGTCGATGAATCCGGGGTCCTGGTGCGAGAAACCGTTGTGATCCTGGCGCCACACGTGGGAGGAAAGGAGGTAGTTGAGCGACGGGATCGGCCGCCGCCAGGGGATCTTGTTCGTGGACTCGAGCCACTTGGCGTGCTGGTTGAACATCGAATCGACGATGTGGATGAACGCCTCGTAGCAGTTGAACAGCCCGTGTCTACCGGTCAAGAGGTAACCCTCGAGCCAGCCCTGGCACAGGTGCTCGCTCAGGACCTCCATCACCCGACCCTCGGGCGCGAGATGATCGTCGCCGGGTAGGCGTTCGGCGTCCCAGGCCCGGTCGGTGGTCTCGAATACCGCGGTGAGCCGGTTGGAGACGGTTTCGTCGGGTCCCATGAGCCGGAACGTCCTCGGGTTGAGCTTGATTACGTCGCGCAGGAACCCGCCCAGAACGCGCGTGGACTCTGCCGTTGAGGCTCCCGGGATGGGCACGTCGACGGCGTAATCCCGGAAGTCGGGAAGCTCGAGTGCTCGCGAGCCGCCGTTGGCCTGCGGGTTGTCCCCCATGCGGCGGTGGCCGACGGGGGCGAGCTCGGCGAGGTCGGCGTGCAGCGCGCCGGCGTCGTCGAACAGCTCCTCTGGCCGGTAGGAGCGCATCCAGGACTCGAGCTCTCTCAGGTGGTCGGGATTGCCAGGGTTCGCGAGCGGTACCTGGTGGGCGCGGAAGGTCCCCTCGACGGGCACGCCGTCGACGTACTTCGGACCGGTCCACCCCTTCGGGGTCTTCAGCACGATCATCGGCCAGCGTGGCCGAGTCACGTCATGCTCTTCCCTGGCCCGGCGCTGGACCGCGCGGATCTCGGCGACGACCTCGTCGAGGGTCGCAGCCATCAGCTGATGCATCTTCTCGGGCTCGGAGCCGGCCACGAACCGGGGCGCGTAACCGTACCCCTCGAGCAGCGCGCGCAGCTCGTCCTCTGGGACGCGCGCCAGAACGGTCGGATTGGCGATCTTGTAGCCGTTGAGGTGCAAGATCGGAAGCACCGCGCCGTCGGTCGCGGGGTCGAGGAACTTGTTCGAGTGCCAGCTCGTCGCCAACGGTCCGGTCTCGGCCTCGCCATCGCCGATCACACAACACACGAGCAGGTCAGGGTTGTCGAAAGCCGCGCCGTAGGCGTGCACGAGCGAGTAGCCGAGCTCGCCGCCCTCGTTGATCGAGCCGGGTGTCTCGGGCGCGGCATGGCTCGGGATGCCGCCCGGGAACGAGAACTGCCGAAACAGCCGGCGCAATCCCTCCTCGTCGCGACCGATGTGCGGGTAGATCTCCGAATAGGTGCCCTCGAGATAGGTGTTGGCGACGACGCCGGGGCCGCCGTGACCCGGTCCGGTCACGTAGATCGCGTTCAGATCCTCGCGCCGGATGATCCTGTTCATGTGCACGTAGACGAAGTTCAGCCCGGGCGTGGTGCCCCAGTGGCCGAGAAGGCGCGGCTTGATGTGCTCCAGCTTCAGCGGCTCGCGCAGCAGGGGGTTGGCGAGCAGATAGATCTGCCCGACCGAGAGGTAGTTGGCGGCACGCCAGTAAGCGTCGAGGCGCTCGAGCTCTTGACGCCCCAAGGGACCCGGTCCGGCCATCCCCTCGAACGATACTCAGTGCCCCCCGGGCGCGGTTGACAAGTGGATGAGGGGCCGTGGGCCGGGCTTTCCACCCCGCAGTGCGTTACCAGCGTTTACCATTTTGCTGGTGATGGAGGAACGTGCTGCTCGCGGCGACCGGCGCTCGCAGGAGCTGTCGCTCGGGCTCCTGGCAGCGCCCGTCGAGACGCAGCCCGGGGAGCGGGAACCCGCGCCGGGTTTGCTCGCGCTGGTGCAGTCGTTCGCCAACACGTTCTGGGATCTCGAAGGGGGTCGCCCAGAGCAGTTCTCGAGCCCCTCATCACTTTCGCGATGGCTCTCCGACCATCAGCTGCTCGAGCCCGGAACAGCTCTCGGGCCGGCTGACCTGCGCCGGACCCTGGATGTTCGGGAGGGTCTGCGGGCAATGCTGTTCTTCAACAACGGCGCCGAAGAGGATCGCCAGGCCGGCGAGCGACTCAATCGAGCGCTTCGCGGTCGCGGGCTGTTCGTGCAGTTGGGCGCCACGAAGAGAGCTGAGTTCAAGGCCGAGCGCCGGGACCTCGACGCGGCGCTGGCCTCGATCGCGACGATGGTGGCCATCGCGCAGCTGGATGGCAGCTGGTCTCAGCTCAAGGCGTGCCGCAGCGAGCACTGCGGCTGGGCGTTCTACGACCACAGTCGCAATCACGCGGGCAGCTGGTGCGCCATGTCTGTGTGTGGTTCTCGCGTCAAAGCGCGTGACTATCGGAGGAGGTGCAAGCGGCAATGGGAAACCCGATGAAGAGCGCCTGCTTAGCCGCGGCGACTGCCGTGGCGGTCTCCGCCTGCGGGCAGGCGTCCGCCGATAAGCACACCACCAGCACTCCGGCGAGACCAAAAGGAGTCTCGGTCTGCCTACCCGTGGCGCGGGACGCGGTGGGTCATTTTCTCGCTCTGCCGTCGAGCAGCGTCGCGGTCCGAGCTTCCACCGGCAACAACGGCTACCCGCAGTGCACGTTCGACGCTCACCTTGCTCAGGGGACCCACGTCCAGGTGGTAGCGAACGACGACAACGGGCCGCAGCCCTATTTCGTGCTCGAGCGAACCCAGATCGAGGAAGGGCAGCAGTTCACCGCTCAGCGGATGATCGCCGTCCCGCAGCCCGTCACCGGGCTCGGGCTCGATGCCTATTGGTTCCCGGCGGAGAAGAAGGTGATGACGACCGACGGGGTGCAGCTGATCGCCGTCACGGTGAGCTGGCCTCACTCCGCCGAGGCACGCAAACGCGCGCTCGCGGAATTGCTGGCCCGCACGTACCTGAAGAACGTGAAGGGTGCGCAATTGCTGGCCAAGGGATATCCGTGATACGCGGATACGGGCCCGAACCGCCTCCGGTCGCCCCGCCCCCAGGGCGACCGGCGCGGTCGCTCGCCTACCAGGGTAAGCGTGAGTGACTAACCGAAGGTGTGCTGAAAAAGCCTCCGTACGCGGTGCTTTTTCAGCGCACCCCTGGCCGGCCTCGTCGCACAGCGATCCTTACTGTCACGTCCGGGCGAGCAGGGGTTACCTCCAGTGCTTTGCGGTCAAGAGCGGAACCCGCCCTCGTCTCCGCAAACACCGATCGGCTGCCGGAGTCGCGGCCCGCGGCGGCGAAGGTCAGATCGCAGACCGTCCCACGCCGCTGAAGGCCGGTCGGCGCGCCTATCGGCGCCCCATCAGCGTCCGTCGGCGCGGTCACATGGTCTCGGAGCACAGCGGCCGCGCGCCGACCGCGTCCGTACCCGGCGCGTGACCGGCCGTGTGGTCGCGTCCTTGGCCGCGCGCATGCTGACGGTCGCGGGCATCTGCGGGGTCGGCTCCCTGGGCGTCCTCGCGCGCGCCGGCACCTTCGCGCGCGCCGGCGTCGCTGGCAGCGCCTGCTGGACGCCGCAGCACCGCGACCGCCACCAGGAGAGCCAGCAAGGTCAGAGCGGTCCCGATCAGGAACCCGACTCGGTAGCCGCCCGTGAGCGCGGACGCCGTCGAATGTCCATGCGCGAGCAGGTGGTTGGTCCGAGTTGCGGCGAGCGTCGCGAGCACCGCCAGACCGAGCGCCCCACCGACCTGCGCGGTCGTGTTCGCGAGTCCCGACGCCAGCCCGGCTTCGCTGGGCGCCGCGTCGGACATGGCGAGCGTCATCAACGCGGCGAACGAGACCCCGATGCCGGCGCCCAGCAGGACCAGCGTCGGCAGCACGTCAGTCAGGTAATGCCCGTGGACCGGTGCGCGGGCGAACAGCGCCAGCCCGGCCGCGATCAGGACCAGACCCGGGATCAGGGTGCCTCGCGCGCCAAAGCGCATGACCAGGCGCTCGGAATACCGCAGCGACAGAGTGCCCATCATCAGCGTCGTGGGCAGGAATGCCAACCCGATCCGCAGGGCGTCGTAGCCGAGCACCCTCCGCAGGTACAGCGTGCCCAGGAAGAACAGGCTGAACATGCCGGCAACCAGCAGCGCTTGGATCAGGTTGGCCCCGGAGATGTTCCGCGAGCGGAAGATTCGCAGCGGCACCAACGGCGTCCGTGCGGTGGCCTCGCGTGCGATAAACGCCGCCAGGAGCAGGAGCGCCCCGCCGCCGAGAGCCAGCGTGCGGCCGGAACTCCAGCCGTAGTCGGCCGCTGGCTTGACGATCGTGTACACGCCGAGCATCAGCGCGCTCGTGACCAGCACCGCGCCGAGCACATCGGCGCCGGCGCGCAATCCGAGGCCACCGTCCCTGGCCAGGACCCGCGTCGCGAACAGACCGGTCACGACCCCGATCGGTACGTTGATGAAGAAGATCCAGTGCCAGTTGATCGCCTGGACGAGCACCCCTCCCGCCAGCAGCCCGATCGAGCCGCCGGCCGAGGCGACGAAGCTATAGACGCCGAGCGCCTTGGCCTGCTCCCGAGGCTCGGGGAACATCGTGACGATCATTCCCAGGATCACGGCCGAGGTCATCGCGCCACCGACGCCCTGCACGAACCTGGCCGTCACGAGCACGACTTCGCTCTGGGCGATTCCGCAGCACAGCGACGCCGCCGTGAAGATCGCAAGCCCAACCATGAACACCAGCCGGCGTCCGACGAGGTCGCCCAGTCGCCCCGCCAGCAGCAGCAACCCGCCGAACGCGATCAGGTACGCGTTGACGACCCAGGCAAGGCTCGATTGCGAGAAGTGCAGATCGCTCTGGATTGAGGGCAACGCGACGTTCACGACGGTGACGTCGAGGACGATCATCAGCATGCCGACGCACAGCACCACGAGCGCGAGCCAGCGCGAGCGCTCGTCGATCGCGCCGATTTGTTGCTGGTTCACCGTTTCGGTCGTCACGTGGCTCCCCTTCCGTAGCGATTTCGAAAAATGGATCGCCACTAGGACCGGGGCCACCGCCAGAAATCATCGGCGGGCGCAACGGCCGAGTCCGACCGAGGGGTTTGCCGTGTGGCTGCGGTCTAGCCGCGGGCGCCGGCCGTGCCCCGCGCGGACGTCCGCTGCCCCGCGGTCGCCCCGCGCGTCCGCCGCCGCGCCGCGGTCGTCCGCCGGCGCGATGCCGTGGTGCGCCGGCGCGAGCCGCCGGCGCGCTGCTCGCGCGGGATCTCGGCTCGCACGACGTCCTTGACGAGCCGGCCGAGCTCGGCGGCCAGGAATTTCGCCATCCGCTCCTCGTCGCGACGGATGCTCCGGGCCAGCTGCGCGGTCTCTCGGTCACCCACCTCCTGGGCAAACGTCTCGATTCGTGAATACAGCGCGATCTCGACGTGCTCTTCGCGCAGCTCCTCCTGCGCGTTTCGCAGATGCGTCTCGGGCTCGCTCGTGAGGATGGCGCGCGCGGTTCCCACCTGGCCCTTGACGGCCGCGAGCGCCTTGCCGGCAACCTCTCCCATCGCGGCCGGCACTCCGGGAACCCCGGGGCTGGGAGACGACGCGCCCAGCTTCTTCATCCGCGCCGCGACGCGCCGCTTGTGCTCGCGGGTCTCGGTGAGGTGCTTCTGCAGACGCTTCTTGTAGGACTGCTTCTGGGTCAGCGCGATGTGAGCGCCGAGGTCCGCTTCGAGCTCGGCCTCCTTTCGGTGTGCTTCGCCCAGCCACTCCGTCAGTTTTTGGTCGCGCTCGTTCAGGGTTGCCGATTCGGCCATTGCCGCTCCTTTTCTCTAGTTCACCGAGCCGCGGCCAGACTTGATCTTCAGCTCGCGCTCGGCCGCGGCGAGCACGGTTGCCCGGCCGCGATTGCCGCTCTCGTACAGCTCGATCGCGGCCAGTTCGGCGGCCGTCGCGCTGGAAAGCCTGTCGATGATCTCTTTCGCGCTCAGCCGCGAGTAGCCGGTCCAGGGCTCGTCGACCGTGACAGACGCTCCGGCGCCATCCTCCGCGCCCGGCTCGGCCACTTCGCTAACGAGCTCGGGTTCCTCGGAGACGTGAGCCGGCGGCTCCGGCTCGCTGACGAGCGGCGCAGCGTCGGGTTGCGCCTCGATGCCGGACGGGGCTGGGGTTGAGCCCGGTCTGGCCACAGTCACGGGACCGTCCGGTGTGCCCGGTGGCTCTGCGCCGCGCGAGCCTCCCGGCAGAACCAGCGTCCTGATCTGACCGGTGGCGCGCAGCGCCAACCCGGTCGCGTCCTCCGCCGCCCGCAGCGCCGACAGCGACGCACGGACGCCGAAACGCAGCGGCAATGTGATCAGGCCGGTGACCATCGCACAGGTACTACCCCCGCGCCGGCAAACCAACCGCGCCCCCGGCACGAAATGACTTGGCGCCGCCGCCGCGTGGGGTCGACGGCGGCGCCGTTCTCAGCGCAGGAGCCGCAGCGATTTGGCCGCAGGTCCGCTGCCTGAGTTCTCGAGAAGGTGACTGGCCTCTCTTGGCTTGCAAGACGTCGGACGCCACACCAACCTTCCCAGGCCGAGCTGGCATCGCGTAGGGTGCTGACATCAGGAAGAGTTGGGATCGTGGACGTCCGTCTGGATACGAAATCCCTCCTCGGAGGCGCAGCAAAGCTCGCCGAGCGCTTCGGCGAGGAGGCGTACTTCGCCGGGCTCTGCCTACGCAGCGGCATGGTCGAGCCCCAGCTCCCGCACCGCCTGGCCCAGATGCTGCGCGGATTCGAGCGCTACGGACTGCTCGGAGGCGCCGCGGTCTCCGGCGCCGTCCGATTCGGCGACCGCCCGGCGATCGTCGACGAACGGGGCGAGCTCAGCTACAAGCAGCTCGACGAGCATTCGGGCGCGCTCGCGAACGCCTGGCGAGAGCGGGGGCTGAAGCCGGGGGAGGGCGTGGCGATCCTCGCCCGCAACCACCGGGGCTTTCTCGAGGCCGTGTTCGCGGGCGCGAAGTGCGGAGCACAGGTGGTGCTCCTCAACACCTCGTTTGCCGGGCCCCAGATCCGCGACGTCGCTCTGCGCGAAGGCACCGATCTGCTCGTCTACGACGACGAGTACGCGGACGCGCTGACCGGCGTCGACCCACCCCGCGGCCGCTGGCGCGCATGGACGGACAACGCGGGCGACGACACGCTCGACGCGCTGATCGAAGGCACCACGCGAGCGGCTCCTCCCAAGCCCCGGGCGCCCACGCGGATAACGATCCTCACCAGCGGCACCACCGGCTCACCAAAGGGAGCCCCGCGCGGCGAGCCACGCTCGCTGTCTTTGCTCGGGGGCCTGTTCAGCAAGGTCCCGTTCCGCGCCAAGGAGGTCACCGAGCTGTGCGTCCCGATGTTCCACGCCCTCGGGTTCATGCAGGCCCTGGTCGGCATCTCCCTGGGGTCCACGCTCGTGGTCCGCCGGCGCTTCGATCCCGAGCAGACGGTGGCGAGCCTGCAAGAGCATCAGGCCACCGCGCTCGTGGCCGTGCCGGTCATGCTGCAACGGATGGTCGACCTCCGCGAGCAGGTCCTCGCGGAAAGACAGGGTCTCGATCAGCTCCGCATCATCTTCGTCAGCGGCTCCGCGCTTAGTCCCTCGCTCGCCCGCCGCGCCACGCGAGTGTTCGGGCCCGTGATCTACAACCTCTACGGCTCGACCGAGGTCGCCTACGCCACGATTGCCACGCCCGATGACCTCGAGGCCGCCCCGGGTACCGTGGGGAAGGTGGTCCGGGGGTCCGTGGTGAAGGTTCTCGACGAGGATGGAAACGAGCTCCCGACCGGGCAGAGCGGCCGGATCTTTGTCGGGAACGCCTCCCAGTTCGAGGGCTACACCGGCGGGGGCGACAAGGAGCGCGTGCGAGGGCTGATGGCGAGCGGCGACGTCGGGCATTTCGACGAAGAAGGCCGGCTGTTCATCGACGGCCGCGACGACGAGATGATCGTCTCCGGCGGCGAGAACGTGTTCCCGGCCGAGGTCGAGGAGCTCCTGGGAGAACACGAAGCGATCGAGGAAGCCGCTGCGATCGGCGTCGAGGACGAGGAGTTCGGCCAGCGCTTGAAAGCGTTCGTCGTCCTCCGGGACGGCGCCGAGCTGACCGAGGGCGAGATAAAGGACTACGTGCGCGACAATCTCGCGCGATACAAGGTCCCGCGCGAGGTGGTGTTCGTCGACTCGTTGCCGCGCAACCAGACGGGCAAGGTGCTCAAGCGCGAGCTCGCGGAAACCGACGCTCCCGCGGCAGACTGAAACCGATCAGCCGCCCACGCGGGCGAGGAACCCGAGCATCCGGCGCCACGCGTCCTCCGCCGCCTCGGCGTGCTCCTCGAAGCGCCGGTCGAAGAACGAGTGCGGAGCGCCGGGGTAGATGTGGATCTCGTGCTCGATCCCGACGTCGTCCAGCCGGACATCGAACTCCTCGACCTGTTCGGTGGGGATCGCCCGGTCGGCGCCGCCGAACAGGCCCAGCACCGGGCACTTGAAATCTCCGGCTCGTTCAAGCGGCCCCGCCACGCCGAACCGCGAGCCGAGGAGGCCGTAGAAGCCGACCACGCCGTCGAGCTGATCGCCCACGTCGATCCCGGCCATGAAGGACTGAAAGCCCCCGAGACAGAACCCCACGGTGGCCACTCGGGTGGCGCCGGTGCGCTCCCGCAGCGCCTCCAGCGCCGCCACGGCGTCGGCCTCGACCTGCGGGACCTTCAGCTGCTGAACATGAGGCGAGTACTCGAAGCCGGCGTCACGCGGCCCCAGCCCCGCGGTGCGGCCGAAGTAGTCAATCGCTATCGCGTGATGCCCGGCCTCGGCGAACCGTTCGGCGAGCTCCGAGTAGAACGGGTACAGCCCGCGTACGTCCGGCAATATCACGACCCCGGATCGGCCGCCGTCCGCAGACGGAGCGAGCGCGGCCGAGAATCGCGTCCCGTCGGCCGAGGTCAGCTCGAGCAGCTCGGCGCCCGCCCCTCCCGCGATCGGGGCGAGGACGAGATCACCCGGTACCGCCGGCGGGCGGGCGTCGAAGGCGAAGCACACGCTCCGACAGAATACGGCCATGCCCGATCACGCCATCGCCCCGCCCGGCAAAGCCACGGGTCCCATGACCCCAAGCGCCAGCGACCCGACCGCGTTCCGCGCCGAGTTCCCGGTGTTCGAGCGCCTGTCATATCTGAACGCCGGAACCGAGGGTCCGGTCCCGCGCCGCGCGTCCGACGCCGCACGCCGGCGGCTCGATCTCGAGACCGCGCGGGGCCGTTGCGGGCAGGAGTACTTCGACGAGCTGATGGCGCTCCGGGACCGGCTGCGCGACGCCTACGCCGACCTACTCGGATGCGCCCCCTCCGAGCTGGCCCTGACCGGCTCGACGACCGACGGGGTCAACACCGTGATCGCCGGCCTCGATCTCCGGCCCGGCGATGAGATCCTGACCACGGACGAGGAGCACCCCGGGCTGCTCGCGCCGCTCGGCCGCGCCCGCCGCCGACACGGCATCTCCGTACGCATGGTCCCGTTCGATGAGATCGCCGGCCAGGTCTCGCCGAAGACTCGGCTGATTGCCTGCTCGCACGTGTCCTGGGTGAGGGGGCGGCTCGTCGACACCGCCGCGCTCGCGCAAACCGGCGTTCCGGTGCTGCTCGACGCCGCGCAGGCCATCGGCGCGATCCGGGTGGACGTCCGCGCGCTGGGCTGCGACTTCTACGCC
>JAFASF010000411.1 GCA_019244745.1 Solirubrobacterales bacterium
CATCCAGTCCGGTGACTTCGCGCGCGAGTGGATCGCGGAGAACCGCGCCGGCCAGGAGAACTTCAAGCGGATGCGCGAGGAGCAGGCCGGGCACCAGGTCGAGGTGGTGGGGCGCGAGCTGCGTGCCAACATGGACTGGATCGATACTGAGTTTTCCGAGTAGCTGCGTCTGCGTGACGCCGAGGGGACGCGCGCTAGCAACTGCGCCCGCGTGACACCGAGGGGACGCGCGCTAGCACGCAAGTCCCCTCGGTGTCATCGCAGGCTTCGCAGCCTCACTCGCTACCGTGAACGTTTCCGATGTCCGATGCGCCAACGATTCTCCAGATTCCGCCCGCGCTGAAGCCGACCGATGGACGCTTTGGGTCCGGGCCGTCGCGGGTGCCCGTAGAGCGGCTCGCGCGCCTGGCGCAGACGGGTACAGCGCTCGTGGGCACGTCGCACCGGCAGGCTCCGGTCAAGCGGCTCGTTGCCGACATCCGGGCCGGCGTGCGCGAGCTGTTCTCCCTCCCGGACGGGTACGAGGTCGTGCTCGGAAACGGGGGGACGACGGCGTTCTGGGACGCGGCGACCTGCTGCCTGGTGCGCGAGCGGGCGCTCCATCTCGCCTACGGCGAATTCAGCTCCAAGTTCGCCGCCTGCACCCGGGGAGCGCCTTTCCTCGAGGACCCGATCGTGATCGGCGCCGAGCCCGGGGACGCGCCGGAGCCCGTGGCGGACCCCGGCGCGGACGTGGTGGCGTGGGCGCACAACGAGACCTCCACGGGGGTGATGGTCCCGGTCCGCAGGCCGGACGGCGCGGCGGGCGTTGATCCGCTGGTTCTGATCGATGCCACCTCGGCCGCGGGCGGGCTACCG
This sequence comes from Solirubrobacterales bacterium, assembly GCA_019244745.1. Taxonomy (GTDB): domain Bacteria; phylum Actinomycetota; class Thermoleophilia; order Solirubrobacterales; family Solirubrobacteraceae; genus Palsa-465. The sequence goes on from JAFASF010000411.1 coordinate 859, forward strand.
GTCGACGTCGCTCAGGCCGATGCGTATTACTTCGCCCCGCAGAAGGGCTTCGCGTCGGAAGGCGGCCTGTGGCTGGCGGTCCTCAGCCCCGCTGCCATGGCGCGCATCGAGGAGCTGACGGGTGGGAAGCCCGGCGGTCGCTGGATCCCGGAGTCCCTGTCGCTGAGAACCGCGCTCGAGAACTCGGTCAAGGATCAGACCCACAACACTCCGGCGATCGGGACGCTATTCCTGCTGGCCGATCAGCTCCAGTGGATGCTCGAGCGGGGCGGCCTCGAAGCGATGGTTGCTCGCACCACCGAGTCCTCAGATCACCTCTACGGGTGGGCTTCGGATAACCCCCGCGCGTCTCCGTTCGTTGCCGACCCGGCCAAACGCTCGCTGGTCGTCGGGACGATCGACTTCGATGAGGACGTGGATGCCGCCGACCTGGCCGCAATCCTTCGTGAGAATGGGATTGTGGACGTCGAGCCGTACCGCAAGCTCGGTCGCAACCAGCTGCGGATCGCGATGTATCCGGCGACGGATCCGTCCGATGTGCACGCGTTGACGGCGTGCATCGACTGGGTACTGGAGCGGATGTGACCACGGCGCAGACGCAGTCCAAGGCGGAGGCCGGCGCGAACGCAGACCGTCCGCGCGTGCTCGTGGCCGAAAACATCGGGGCCTCCGGCGTGCAGCTGCTGCGAGAGCATTTTCGGGTCGAGCTGGCCAATGACTGGACCCGGGACGAGCTCGCCGAGCGCCTGAGGGACTACGACGCAATCCTGATCCGCTCAGCGACGAAGCTCGATGCCGAGTTGATCTCGAAGGCCCCGCGGCTGCGCGCCGTCGGCCGGGCCGGCGTCGGGGTGGACAACGTCGACGTCGAGGCCGCGACGAAGCGAGGCATCGTCGTCGCCAATGCGCCCCAATCGAACGTGATCACGGCTGCCGAGCACACGATGGCGCTGCTGCTCGCCCTCGCCCGGAACATTCCCCAAGCTCACGCTTCGCTGACCGCGGGCAAATGGGAGCGCTCGAAGTTCTCGGGGGTCGAGCTCTACGAGAAGACCCTCGGAATCCTCGGCTTCGGCCGGATCGGCAAGCTGGTCGCGCAGCGGGCGCGGGCGTTCGGCATGCATGTGATCGCGTTCGATCCGTACGTGGCCGCCGAGCGCTACCGCGAGCTCGGGGTCGAGAAGGCCAACTCCCCTGACGAGACCTACGCCGTCGCGGACTTCATCACGTTGCATCTGCCGAACACCCCCGAGACCGAAGGATGGCTCGATCGAGAGGTGCTGGCCAAGTGCAAGGACGGGGTGCGGATTCTCAATGTCGCGCGCGGGACACTGGTCATCGACGAGGACCTCAGGGATGCACTCGACTCGGGCAAGGTGGCGGGTGCCGCGCTCGACGTGTTCCGCTCCGAGCCGATCACCGACCACCCATTGTTTGGTTATCCCAACGTGATCGTGACCCCCCACCTCGGCGCCTCGACGGCCGAGGCGACCGACCGCGCCGGCGTGCAGGCGGCCGAGCAGGTGATCGCGGCGCTCACCGGCGGGGTTGTCGCGAGCGCGGTCAACGTCCCGGCGATCCCGGCTCGAGATATGGAGGTGCTGGGTCCGTTCGTGTCGCTGTGCAGGGCCCTTGGGCGGATCGCCGTCGAGCTGGCCGGAGGCCCGTCGGTCGACCGGGTGCAGACCGAGTTCCTGGGCAGGATCGCCGAGCACGACACGCGCCTGCTGTCGATCCAGGCGCTGCTGGGCGTGCTGCGCGGACACAGCGAAGAGGAGGTCAACGAGGTCAACGCGCCGGCGATGGCCGAAGAGCGCGGCATCGAGCTGGCGGAAAGCCGAAGCACCGGTGTGCGCGATTACGTCGATCTGATCCGGGTCACGGTGACTAGTGGCGACGTCCGGACGCGCGTGGCCGGCACGCTGATCGGGCGCCAGAACCGACCCCACCTGCTCGAGGCCTGGGAGCGGAGGTTCGACGTACAGCTCGAGGATCACATCTCGCTGTTCCGCTACAAGGACGTTCCGGGGATGATCGGACGCGTGGGCACGGCGTTCGGCCGGCACGACATCAACATCGTCTCGGCGGCGGTCGGACGGGAGCCCGGCGAGGAGAAGACCACCCGCGGTCGCGAGGCGACGATGGCGGTCACCAGTGACAGCGCCGTGCCGCAGGCGGTGATCGATGAGATCGTGGCGGGAGAAGGATTCGAGGCAGGTCGTACGGTCAGCCTGTAGGCGGCAGGATCGCCAGCCCTCATCGGGCCCGTCATCGGTCGCTCGTCGAGCCCTTTCATCGGCCGCTCGTCGAGCCCCTTCATCGGCCGCTCATCGGGCCCCTCATCGTCGGCTCATCGCGCCGCTTCATCGCGCCCCCACGCCTGCGATCAAGACGTGATAGACGTAGGCCTGAGATGGAGGGCGCGGTTCGCACTGCACCGCTGGAGCGACGCGCCCGGCCGCGGGCGCTCGCGGCGGCCACCATGTGCGAGGCGTTCCAGCTGACCGCCGCCGAGCACGCCGACAGAGTCGCCCTACGCACGCTCGGCGACACCGTCTCGATCACTTTCGCCGAGTACTCGGAGCGGGTGCGAAAGCTGGCCGGGGGGCTTCACGCGCTCGGCGTGGGGCGCGGCGACACGCTCGCGTTCATGCTGACGAACCGGCCCGAATTTCACCTCCTCGACACCGCGGCCATCCACGTGGGTGCGATCCCGTTCTCGGTCTACAACACCTCCTCCCCCGAGCAGATCGCCTACCTGCTGAGTGACGCGGGCAATCGCGTTGTCGCGGCCGAGACGGCCTTTCTCGACCGGCTCCGCCCGGCGATCGAGCAGACCGCTTCCGTGGAGCAGCTGATCCTCCTGGACGGAGCCACGCCGGGATCGATCAGCATCTACGAGCTCGAGGAGATGGAGCCCGAAGCGCCGTTCGATTTCGAAGTCGCCTGGCGGGCGGTTGAACCGCAGGACCTGCTGACCTTGATCTACACCTCCGGCACGACCGGGCCGCCGAAGGGGGTTGAGCTGACGCACGCCAACGAGCTCGCCGAATGCCGAGGGGTCGACGCCGTCGGCCAGCCGCGCCCGGG
>JAFASF010000037.1 GCA_019244745.1 Solirubrobacterales bacterium
TCCGTAAGGGTCTCGACCTCGGCCCCGCGTGCCAGCAGTGCGGGGGAATGATGCAGCGGACGGGCAGCTGCTACACGTGCTCGAGCTGCGGGTTCAACACCGGCTGCGGCTAGTTGCGCGCGGTCGGGCGATCAACCAACTGCGGTCACTGAAGCGGGGTCGAATCCCGCGAGTGCAGCGGCGAGTTCTCGCCGGGAAGGAATGCTCGTCGTGCGCTTGCCCGGCCAGGCGGGTGGCGTGGCAGCGGATGGCCAGGTCGTGGCCCTGGCGCAACAGGCCGCGCGCGCACTTGGCGCGGTAGTCGTTGTCGCGTTGAAGTTCAACGAGTGGTATCCCGCCTATATGCAGCATTCGGTCCCGCACGCCCGTCGCTTTCAGTCATGACGCGCTGCCGCTCTCGACCGCCTGGCGCTTCCGCGCGCGGTCACCTCGTCGTGGCTTCACCTCGCCGAGGCGGCGAGATCGCTACTTGAACGGGACGGTGACCGGACCAGGCACGCGTCGGTAGACCGCAAAGAAGTCACGGTTGTCCGGGACGAGGTAGCGCGTGGGCGATTGATTCGGCTGGGGCTCGACCATCGTCGGCTGGAGACCGTGGCGGTGGCTGTAGGTGATGAGCGTGTGCCAATCAGGGTTGATGTCGAACTCCATCGCCTTTACGGCGCCGACGTGCTGGAGGATCTTTGCCAGCGTGATCACCGTCTGCTCGTCGGCGACAACGTAGAAGAGGTTCCCGTGGCGGTCGATGCCGACACCGGTGCGCGGGACGCGGGGGACGCCGCCGAGCGTGAACCCCCACTGCGGGCTGTTGGGGTCCTCATTCAAGTTGGGGTTTAGTTGTCGGTTCCAGACGATCGGAGCCAGGCTCTGTCGGGCCCAGGCGACGTCCGGCCCCGCGTTGGCGCCTCCGCTCCACTTCACGATGTCTATGCGCCCGTCGCGATAGCCAGTGAGCGTGGCGTTCCCGTCCGTCAGCGGCTCGTTCACCTGACCGTTGTCGGTCGAGCCGTTATTGCCGTCCGTGGCTGTGAACCCAGCGTTGAAGGTCGCAAGCAGCCGCCCGCGCTCGTCGTACGGAACCATCATCGGCCCGCGCACGGCCGCGTTCGGCGGCTCGTTCGCGCCCGGGTAGTACGCGATGTCGGTGCGCGTATGGTCAAACCAGGCGACGTAGGCGACGATATCCGGATAGGCGAGCTCCGGCCGATAGGTCGCCAAGAGCACCGGCGGCCCACCGTCGACCGGCGGTCCCGCCGGCTTCCACACCCCTTCGCCCGGCAGCGGGTGCGGGAAGACCGGCCTGATCGGTGGCGGCAACGCAGCGGCGTTCACACGCGCAACGGCACGCCGAACCGCACGCCCAACCGCGGGCGCAATCGCCGCGAACGCGCCGGTGCCGACCGCCAACGTCGGTCCAGCCATGTGACCCGGGGTGCTCTTCGCCGGGGTCGGCTTCGACCCTCCGCCGCAGCCGCCGGCCACGACCGCGGCGGCCACACCGGCTATGAGCGTCGTTCGGCTGAACACTCCCGATCGCACTCCCACGGCAGCGCATGCGTCGCGCTCACGGTGCTCATTCTAGGCGGGTTGTGCGTCGTCTGATCGCCGCCTCGAGGTTGTCGAGCTCGTTGGCGCGATGGGCGCGGTACTCCTGCGTCCAGTTTTCGTCGTGGAGGGGATCGAGCGTCATGACCACGTTCGTGCGGTCACCGGCGCGCGCGATGTCGATGGTCGTCAGGTGCTCATACGGCTCGTGGTCGGGCACGAAGTCGATCACTGACAGGTAGGCCAGGCGGGTTGGCGGTGAGAGCTCGGTAAATGTCCTACGGAATTCGTTCGAGAGCGGCATGCCGAGGTTCCGCACGAACGCGATCTGTTGCGGCGCGGTCGCGGTCATGGTGTACCGCAGCTGACCGCCGGGCCTGAGCTCGATCTCGCTTACCCGGGTTTCGAAGCCGTCGGGGGTCCACCACTCCTCGAGGCCGGCGGCGGTGGTCCACAGCTCCCAAATGAGCTCCGCCGGAGCGTCGTAGGTGCGCTCGAGCCGCGCGGGGTTCGGGCTGCGCGTGGGTTCGGTGGTCATCGGTCCTCCTTTGTTGTGGCCGGCTCGTCGGCCGGTTCTGCTGTGGTGACGAACGGAGGAACGCCAGACGGACAGGCGTGCGAGACAAGCGCCACGCCAGGACCACGCCCCGTGGTGCCCTGGCGGCGGTCGGCAAGATGGTCAGGGCCTACGATCTGAAGCTCGACCTCTCCGAGCTCGAAATCGAGGGCTAGCCAGGACGACAAGCGGGAACCCCGGACTAGCGCGGATGCGCGGTTCGACCGAATCCCCACCGGGCCGACTCGCGAGCACGTACCCGGTCGCGCCCCGCCGGGCAACCGCCACGGCGCGCAACGCGCGTTGTCGGGTCGATTCCCGGCCTCGCAGGGTCTACGCTGCCGGTAGCTAAGGGGCCTTGCTTTGAGCGATTCAACTCGAGAGGTGGCTGGGACCGAAACCGCGGATCTCGCCGGGGGAGACATCGCCGCCCCCGAGCGCCCGGCCGCCACGCGCGGACATCCGCCGGTCAACCTCCGGCGCGCGGGAAAGCACTCCGACAAGGGGCACGACCTGTCGGTGACCGGCGGGCTGGCGGCGCTCAGCTTAGACGCATTGTCGAGCGTGGCATACGGGCCCGAGGCGATGGTGCTGATCCTGGTCGCGGCCGGGGCCTCGGCCCTGCGCTACACGGTTCCGTTGACCCTCGTGATCACGGGGATGCTGGTGCTCCTGGTGTTCTCGTACACGCAGGTGATCGACGCACACCCCGAGGGCGGGGGGTCCTACGCGGTCGCCAAGGTCAACCTCGGGCGGTTCTGGGCGCTACTCGCGGCAGCGTCGCTGGTGGTCGATTACGTGCTGACCGTGGCGGTGAGCCTGTCCGCGGGCGCGGCGAGCCTCGGGAGCGTGTTCCACGGCCTTTCCCATCACCTGCTGGCGGTGTCGTTGATCGGCCTGCTGCTGTTGACGGCGGTCAACATGTTCGGGATAAGCGAGTCGGCCAGGCTGCTGATGCTTCCGACCATCGTCTTCATCGTGAGCATCTTCGCGCTCATCATCGTCGGCCCGTTCCACTCGCACCCGGTGGCCACGATTGGAACCCCTCTGCCGCTCCACGCGACGGAGGCGCTGGGCATCGTGCTGATCCTGAAGGCGTTTGCCGCCGGCTGCTCGGCGGTCACGGGGGTGGAGGCGATCGCCAACGGCGTCCCGGCCTTCCGCCAGCCCCGGATCCGAACCGCCCAGCGGACCGAGGTGTCGCTCGGAGTGATGCTCGGAGTGATGCTGATCGGCCTCTCGATCCTGATCCGCGCCCATCACGTCGTGCCCCGCGGCGGGGTGACGATCCTCGCCCAGCTCACGGCGGGCGCGTTCGGGACCGGGTGGATGTTCTACGTCTCGAACCTCTCGGTCATCCTCGTCCTGGGGCTCGCGGCCAATACCAGCTTCGGCGGCCTGCCGGTACTGATGAGCATCCTCGCGAAGGACCATCGCCTCCCGCACATGTTCTACCTACGCGCCGAGCGCCCCGTCTACCGCTACGGCATCGGAGCGCTCGCCATCGCCGGCGCGGCGTTGCTGGTCGCGGTGAACGCCCGGACGGCCAAGCTGATCCCGATGTTCACGATCGGCGTGTTCGTGGGCTTCACGCTCAGCCAGGTCGGCCTCGTCCGCCATTGGGCGAAGATCCGACCGCCTCGCTGGCGGGCGCGCGCCGCGCTCAATGGCGTCGGAGCGGTGATGACGGCGGTCGCGGTGGTCGTGTTCCTGTCCACCAAGTTCCTCGAGGGCGCGTGGGTGGTCGTGCTCACGGTCCCGTTGCTGATGCTCCTGTTCTCGCACACCGAGCGCTACTACGCCAGGGTGGCTACCAAGCTGCGGCTCGGCAAGACGCCCGGAATCCCCCGCCGCGCCGCAAGCGTAGTCATCGTCCCGACCTCGACGGTCAACCTGCTCACCGAAAAGGCGCTGAGCGCGGCGATGTCGCTCGGCGACACCGTGGTCGCCGTCGGCGTCGCCGGCGACGAGGAGGAACGAGATCAGATGAAGCGCGCCTGGGGCGAGTGGAAGTGCTCCGTGCCGCTGGAGGTGCTGCTCGACTCCCACCGCTCGCTGGTGCGAACCGTGGTCAAGTATGTCGAGTCGATCCCCAAGGACGACACGACGATCACGGTCCTGATTCCCGAGCTGATCCCGACCAAGCGGCGGCGGGAGATCTTGCACAACCAGCGCGGGCGCCTGCTCGAGGCCGTGCTCAAGGCGCGCACGGACGATGTGGTCATAGCCACGCTCCCGTTCCACATCGACGCCTGAGGGCGCGGCTCCATAGCATCAACCAGCGTGAGTTCTATCCGCTCGCAATGCGAAGCGACGCTTCGCCAGAACTGGCGCGAGGGCCTCCGGCAAGCCGACGGCGTTCCGTTCGCCTACACGCGCCCGAGCCCCGGTCACTACCCGTGGCAGTGGTACTGGGACTCCTGCTTCACCGCAATCGTGTGGCGACATTTCGATCACAACCGGGCCCGACGCGAGCTCGAGTCGCTGATCTCGGCCTCCCGGGACGACGGGTTCATCGGTCACACGATCTTCTGGGATATCCCCCTCGGCAGGCGGCGGTTCACCTACAACGTCACCTCCTCCGACGCACCCATGACCGCGAGCATCCAGCCACCACTGCTGGCTTGGGCCTGGCAGATCGCGGTGGGCGACCCGTCGGCGGTCCCCGAGATCGGCCGGCACTATGACTGGCTCGCGGAGCACCGCGATCTCGACGGCGACGGCTTGATCTGGATCGTCCAGCCCGACGAATCGGGACTCGACGCCTCGCCGCAATTCGACTCGGTTTGGGGGTGGCGCGCGCACGGGCGACCGGGGTTCGTGCCCCTGGTGCGCCGTAACCGCCGGCTCGGCTACGACCTGCGACGCATCGCCTCGGCGGGGGGCCCGGTGTGCTGCGAGGTGGCGATGAACGTTCTGTACTCGCTGTCGCTGATGGCGCTCGGCCGTCCACCGCTGACCCCGACGATCGTCGAGCGGATGTACGACGAAGACACCGGCCTGTTCCGCCCACTCGCGCA
>JAFASF010000333.1 GCA_019244745.1 Solirubrobacterales bacterium
GGTCCTGCGGTACCTAACCCGCGCATATCAGCCTGACCGCGCGTCGCGCATCCGCCAGGATCGCCGCCCCCTCAGCCGAGCACAATCACCCCAGCGACGAAGATCCCCCAACCCGGGCTTGACATTCACTCCCCCATATCAGCCGGCTGGCGTACAGCGAGGCATAAACACTGCCGATCACGGCGACGCCGAGGGTGCCGCCCAAAAGGCGGGTGGCATCGTTGACCGCGGACCCGACACCGGCCTTCGCCTTCGGTACCACGCCCATGATTGCCTCCGTCGCGGGCGCACTCGTCAGGCCGATTCCGGTCCCCCCAACGACCATCTGGGCGGCGATCGTCGCGTAGCCGGTTGTGGCCGATGAAGTCGAGACCCACACGTAGAACGCGGCCATCGACATCAGCCCGGATGCGACCACCAGCTTGGTGCCAAACCGGACCGCGAGCCTGGCGCCAGCGATCGAGGAGATAGCGACGAATGACGCGACCGGCAGCAGGCGCACGCCGGTTGACAGCGGCCCGTAGCCCTTGAGGAACTGGAAGTATTGGGTGACCAGCAGGATGAACCCGGAGAGGGCGAAGAACGAGATCGCGACCGAGGCGCTGGCGGCGGTGAATCGCAGGTTGCGGAACAGGCTCAGATCGAGCATCGGCCGCTCGATGCGCCGCTCCCAGGTCACGAAGGCCGCCGCCACTACGGCGGTCAGGGCGAAGCCGGCGAGCGTCCGCGCGCTTCCCCAGCCGTGGTTCGGGGCCTCGATGATCGTGTACACCAGCAGGGCGACCATCGCCGTCGAGAGTGCGAACCCGGGTCGGTCGGTCGGCGGCGCGTCGGGGTCGCGGGAGGTCGGTACGTACCCGCCAGCGAGGACGCCGGCCACCGCGGCGACCGGGGTCATCGCGAAGAAGATGCTCCGCCAGTCGGATACCTCGAGCAGCCAGCCACCGACGATCGGCCCGAGAGCGATCGCCACACCCGTGATCGCCCCCCACAAGCCAATCGCCCGGGCGCGCTCGCGCCGCTCGGTGAACACGTTTGAGATCAGCGACAGCGTCGATGGGAAGACCATCGCCGCGCCCACGCCCATCACCGAGCGCGCCGCGATCAGCTGACCAGGATTGTCGGTCAGCCCGCCGGCGAGGCTCGCGGCGCCGAACACCGACAGGCCCGCGAGGAGCATCCCCTTCCGCCCAAAGCGGTCCGAGAGGCTCCCTGCCGCCAGCACCGAGCCCGCAAAGAGCAGGCTGAACGCGTCCACAACCCACTGGAGCTGCGAGTTGGAGGCGTGCAGCTCGCGGACGAGCGTCGGCAGCGCCACGTTGACGATCGTCGTGTCGAGGTTGATGACAAACGCCGCCAGAAGCAGCGAGATCAGAACCAGCGGCTTGTTGCGTTTCATGGCTCCTCCTCGGAAGCGGCTGGGAAGGTTCAGAAGTTGGGGGGGTAAGTTCTAAACTATCTAGACAAGAAAGTCAAGTAGTTAGATTAACCCTTCAATCTGCTGCTAGAGTAAGTGCAGCAATGAGGTCCTACGACGAGTACTGCGCGATCGCCAAATCGCTCGACGTGGTCGGCGATCGTTGGACGCTGTTGATCGTGCGCGAGCTGGCGCTCCGCGGCGCCTGCCGCTACACCGACCTGCGCAATGGCCTGCCGGGGGTCGCCAGCAACCTGCTCGCCGAGCGACTCCGGGAACTCGAGCGCGCCGGCGTGATCGCACGCGAGAACGCGCCGCCTCCGATCGCCACCGCAATCTTCCGCCTCACCCCCCGCGGCGAGCAGCTCCAGCCGGTGCTCGAGGAGCTGACCCGGTGGGGGGTGCCGCTGATGAGCGAGCAGAGTCGGGGCGATGCCGTCCGCAGCCACTGGCTGGCGTGGGCGCTCGAGCTGATGCTCGTTGACCGCCACCCCGACGCGTCCCCCGTCACGCTCGAGCTTCAGACCGGCGATCAGCCGATAGTGATCGAAACGCGCGACGGAGCGATCAACACACGGCTCGGCTCAAGCGAGAGCCCCGACGCCACCCTCGCCGGACCACCCAAGCCGATCATGGGGCTGCTGCTCGGCCTAATCGGACTCGCCGACGCGAAGGCCAGCGGAATCAACTACCGAGGCGATCCCGGCATCCTCGATCGGATCGGCTCGCGCACAACCGCCACCGCTCCGAGCTGAGCCCAGCCGGGCCGAGACGAGGCTCACCGACCACCGACCACCCGATCATCGTTGTCGGACCGGGGATTCGAACGAGTCCGCCGCCTCCTCAGGGTTCCGGGTCGGAATCGATCATCGGCTCCAGCTGGCGGCGAGCCAGAAGCGCCGGTGTCGCCGCGAGCAGGAAGTTGAACACGCGGTAGGCGACGACGGCGGCCAGCGCCGGCGCGAGCGGCTCACGTACCCAATAGAGCGCATAAGTCATGAGAACCTCGGTGATCCCAGCCCCGCCGAGCGGAAGCGACCGGCGCGTCGCCGCGTACCCGGTGGCGTAGGCGACGATCACCTTGCCGGCGCCGGGATTGAGGCCGAACGTCCGCAGGCCGCCGTAGAAGGCGCCGATGTCGGCCGCCCAGTAGAGCCCGGTGCCGAGCCAGGCACCCCAGTGCTCGTGTGGATTGCGGATCAGGGTGCGCAGCACGCCGACGCCCTCCAGCGCATGGGTTAGCCAGCGCAGGCGCCCGATCCACGTTCGCGACAGCCGCTTGATCCGGTGCGGGGCGCTGGCCCAGAGACCGAAGCCGAAGCCGATTGGCACGGCGATTGCCCACGGCCAGAGCAGCGACGGCATGACGTCGGCGCCCTGCGCCAGCAGGACGATCGAGACGATGCACGTGATCGGCGCCAGGACGGCCCATTCGAGAGTGCCCAGCGCGAGAACCCGCACAAGCGCGCTGCGCTCGTCTTCGTGGAGGGCGTGAAGCATGCGCTTATCGATGCCGAACCCGCCGCCGATCGAGAACGGACCGAATCCGGCTATCACCACTCGCGCCACCAGGGGCAGCGCCAGCGGAGCATGTCCGTGGACCTGCGCTACGGATCGGTAGGCGAGCATGTACGCCGCGTAGGCGACCGCCTCGGCCGCGGCGATCAGCGCAATCCACTGTGGATGGACGTCGCTGAATGCCCTCCCCACCTTGTCGACGCCGGTGGCTCGGGCAATGGCCAGCACCGCCACGGCGGCGACGCCCGCCGCCACCGCTGAGAGCAAGACGGGCCGTATCGCGGATCTTCCCAGCACGGGCCCGACGATACTCGCCGACCCCCCACGGCCCACGTCGCTCGCTCGCGGTTACGCTTCTACGCCGGCGTGGACGTTCGCACCGCCATCGCTCTCGCCCTCGCGGCCGCGTCGACCACGCTCACCAACGTGGCATACCTCCGCGAGCACGACGCCGCCGCCGCTCTTCCCTGCCTGTCGTTGCGCCGTCCGGTGCACTCACTGCATCTCTTGCTGACCGACCGTAGCTGGATGACCGGGTTCGCAATGGAGACCGGTGGCTTTGCGCTCTACGCAGCGGCCCTGGCCCTGGCCTCGCTCGCGCTGGTCCAGAGCATCACGGCCGGGGGAATTGGGGTCCTTGCCTTTGTGTCCGCCCGGTTGAGCGGCCGCCGGCTCAGCGCTCGTCAGTTGCTCGGCGTGATCCTCTCGATCGCGGGCCTCCTCGCGCTCGCCGTATCGCTGGCCAGCAGCAGCGGCGAGGGGAGCAACGGCTCGACCGTTGCGATCCTGTCGTGGATCGGTGGGACGGCGCTCCTGGCTCTCGTGGCGCTCGCTATCGGCCGCCGAGCCGGCAGGCTCGCCGTGGGGATGGGCATCGCGGGCGGCCTGTTCTTCTCGATCGGCGACTTCTCGACGAAGCTGGCGACGCAGGGCGGCGCACGCTTCGCCTTCGTGGTCACGCTCATCATCGGCTACACCCTCGGAACCTCGCTGCTCCAGCTCGGATATCAGCGCGGCGGCGCGCTGACCGTCGCCGGCCTCGCGACCCTGATCACGAACGCGATGCCGATCGCCGCAGGCACGATCGTGCTGAGGGAACCAGTTCCTTCGGGGATTCTCGGTGCGCTGCGGATCCTCGCCTTCGCGGCCGTCACCGTCGGGGCGATCCTCCTCGCCGCGCCGGAACGCCCGGGCCCGCCGGCACGGCGGGATGACGACTCCTCGCCCCCGCCGGTCGTGAAAGGAGAGGTCAGTCCCCGCGCACCTTCGTGACCACTTGCTGCGGTCGGGAAGCTGACGAGAACACCAACTGGGACGAGACCTCGCCGCAGATACGAGTTCCGGCCCGGCCCTCGCGGGCACTCCCCCGCGGCCTGCCCGTGGGTTCCCCGTAACTCGCGGACTGCAGAGCGTGCGGCGTCAGCTCGTCCGCACCTCGCTCGTGGATGTCCGTACGATTGCGCCGCCGTAAGTAACTCGATCTACGAAAACGAGCTAGCGGCGGCGCTCCTTCGCCACGAACTCGACCCCCTGCACCGACCGGGCGGGGCGGTCCATCGTCTCGGCACTCTCGGATTGCGGGCAACGCCCGAGCCGAAGCGATGTCGGTCCCACAAAGAGGCCGCGGTCGGACGACGTTAGGTTGGCGGGTCGAGTACCTCGAGCTCGCCACGACCGGCCGCGATCACAGTTCGTGCTACGCCCGCCCAGGAGTAGCGTTCTGCGACGGTTTGCACTAGGGCGGCGCGGGCCGCGTTCCGCAGCTTGAGAGGCGCATGAAGCCACCCGGTTAGGCGCGTGGCGATTGATTCCACGACATCCGGCCCGACTGGAAATGACGCGAGCTCGCGCAAGGGCTCCGGCAGCCCCTGCGCCAGCGTCCGCGACACCTCGGCCAAACCGGAGTGGGCGGCGCTGATCGGCAGTGCACCGCAAGCCGCTGCCTCCACGGCAACCATTCCAAACGACTCCGGGAACGTACTCGGCACGACGATCGCTTCGCACAGCGGGAGGATGTCCGCCAGCTCGTCGTGCTCGACCCGGCCCGTGAGGATCACGCGTTCGCGCATGAGCCTCGCGGCAGCCAGGTACCGCTCGCGCTGTCCCGTTGCCTCAAGCCGCTCCAGAAACGACAGAACCAAGCCCAGGCTCGACCGCGGGCCCCCCTCGGCGGCTCGCCCCATAGCGGCGAGGGCGCGGAGAGTGTGCAGCTCGCCAGAGGACAGGGCGTCAATCCACCGCTCCACGGCGGCGCGGTAGGCGCCGAAGCCAATGACGACCAGCCGAGCGGAAGGGACCCGATCGAGCACCAGCGGCCACGATGCCAGCAGCAGATCGATGCCCTTCGAGACGATCAGCTTGCCGACGAACGCGATCAGCGGACCGGATTGCGCGGAGACCACGACCTCCGCCAGCGCCGCGGCCGCCGCAGCATAGTCTCGGCCGAAAGCCGACTCTGGCGCAGCTCGCGCTGAGCTCGGACGTTCGGTTTCGAGCCGCTGTGCCTCGTCCGCGATCCGCTCGGCCAGCGCCCGCACCGCCGCGAGAGCGCCAGCGCGTTCGCGCGGTCGGAATCTGCTGACATCGACACCCGGCGTCCCCAGGCGAGTCCGGGCGGGCAGCGAGGGCACCTCGAGCGCCGCCCAGAGGCTCTCGGCGACGTGGCGCGAGCCCACCAGCACTGTCTTTGCACTCGCGATTCCCTCCCGCGCGTAGGGAAGAAAGCGTGGATGTGGTTTCACCGTGTACTCGAGCGCGCTGCCATGGACCTTTATGGCGTAAGGAATGTCGGTTCCCGACAGCGCTCGAGCCAGGATCGCTGGCCCCAGCACGAGATGGTTGGCGAGCGCTACATCGACATTGCTGCGCGACACCACCTCCGCCACCGCGCACACGTTCGCTCGCAAGTACCTCTCGAGCTGAATGTCGGTCAGCTCGGGGAACGGACGCGCCTCGAGGGCCTCGTAACGATCCGCCACGTAGACCGGCAGCAGTCCACCAATATCGGGCCGATACACGGTGCAGCTCAGCTCGCGGACTCGCGTCACCGCCAGCTCTCCTGCGTCCCAGTCGCCGACCGCACCCACAAAGTCAAACTCGCGCGCGTGGCGCTCCTGGCAGACCAAATGCACCTCGTGGCCCAGTGCCAGTAACGCCGCCGCCAAGTTCACGTTGTAAACGTTAGAACCGGTTCCCCGCAGCAGATAGCCATGGAACACCAGCACGCGCACCGCGGCGAGCTTAGATGAACAGCTCGTCAATCCTCTAACGGTGCGACCTCCGAAGTACTCGAACACTCATGCAGAGGCAGCCGGCTCAAGCAAGGTCTGGCCGCACCACCCACGCCGGCAACGTGCCCGGCCGTCGCTCCACGTCCTGATTGGCGCCCCGAGCTTCTTCTGGCCGATCAGACCTCGAAGCAAGAGCGGCGTGTCCAGGTCCGCCCGGGCGGCCAAAAGGCAGCCCAACGCGGCCGTGCACTCAGAGCTTGCCTAGGTATGTTGTGATGACGATCCTCGTTACCGGGGCAACCGGAATGTTCGGCTCGCGCGTCGCCCGTGGGCTCCTCGACGCCGGCCAGCCGACCCGAGCGCTTGTTCGTGGCCGATGCCGGGCCAAGGAGCTGGAGGCGGCGGGCGTCCAGATTGTGGTCGGTGACATGGACCGCCCCGAGACGTTGCCAGCGGCCCTGGAGGGCGTCCGGCGGGTGTTTCTCGTCTCGCCGATGGATGCTCGGATCGATGTACGCGAGCGCGCTGTCACGCGAGCGGCCCGAGCGACGGGTGTCGAGCTGATAATCAAGCTCTATGGAGCGGTGAAGCACCGCGGCGACTCGCTGGACGCGCTTCATCTGGCGTCGATTTCCGCGTTGCGCGAATCGGGCGTGCAATGGGCGCTGCTCTCGCCCAACAGCGTGATGGAGACGAGCCTGCTGAGCCAGGCCGAGGCGATCAAGCACACGGGCGCAATGTGGGGTTCGTCGGGGGACGGGAGGGTCGGACTGATCGCCGCCGACGACGCAGCAGCTGCCGGCGTGGCCCTGTTGATGGGGAATCCAGAGCCCGAGCACAACTACGAGGTGACCGGCCCCGAGGCACTGACCATGGCCGAGGTGGCGCAGCGGATGAGCGCGGTCCTAGGCCGGTCCGTCGTTTATAACGACCTCCCCGAGGACGCCTTTCGGGAGATGCTCGTGCAGCAAGCTGGGATGACGCCCGAGCAGGCCGAGATCGGAGTGCTTGCGCACTTCCGCGCCTGGCGGCGAGGTGACGCCGATCTGGTCACTAACGCTGTGGCCGAACTGACCGGGCATCCTGCGATATCGGTGGAGCAATGGCTGCGCCAGCATCAAACCGCCTACGCGTGAGCTGCGGCACGCTTGGGACCTCGCCCGCCCTTTGGGGCTGCCCGAGCGATTACTCTCGCGGGCTGGCTGCCGGCTGGGAACTGAGAACAACAAACTCCCGCGCCCGCAGCTTGTGCGACCGTACCGGGCGTGCTGGCCGCGATCGCCAACGGTGGATGAAGGGAGAGTGACGGCGAGAGATGAACGTTCGTGCCGCAGTCACGCAGTCCAAGGGAGCCCCATTCACGATCCAAGAGGTTGAGCTCGACCAACCCCGTGAGGACGAGGTGCTTGTGCATATGGAGGCGGCTGGGATGTGCCACACCGACTTGATCATCCGCGATCAGTGGTACCCCGTGCCCCTGCCGGCCGTGCTCGGCCACGAGGGAGCCGGGGTGGTGGAGGCCGTGGGCGCCGCGGTCACCAAGGTCGCGCCCGGCGACCGGGTAGCGATGAGCTACGGCTCGTGTGGCGCCTGCGTGAAATGCCAGGCGGGCCGGCCGTGGGTCTGCCACGACTTCTGGGGACGCAACTTCGCCGCCGCGCGCGCGGACGGCACGAGCGCCCTCCGCCGCGGCGGCGAGGTCATCCACTCACACTTCTTCAGCCAGTCCAGCTTCGCCACCTATGCGATCGCCACCGAGCGCAACGTGACGAAGCTGGACCCATCGGTGCCGCTCGGTGTCGTGGCGCCATTTGGCTGCGGCGTCCAGACGGGTGCGGGAGCGGTGATGAATGCGCTCCGGCCGGAGGCCGGCACCAGCATGGCCGTCTTCGGGACCGGCACCGTCGGCCTAGCCGCGGTCATGGCCGCCCGAGCGACCGGCTGCACGACGATCATCGGGGTTGACATGCGCCCGACGCGGCTGGAGGCTGCGCGCGACGTTGGCGCGACGCCGTGATCGACACCGGTGGCGCCGATGCCGTGGAAGCGATCAAGGAGGCGACCGGAGGATTGGGCGTCGACTTTAGCCTCGAGACCACCGGCTCGCCACAGGTCTTGAGCCAGGCCGTCTACTCGACTGGCCCAGGGGGCACGTGCGGCTTGATCGGGGCGCCGCCGTTCGGCGCCGAGGTCTCCCTCGATGTCAACCAGATGCTGGCGCTGGGGCGGACTCTAAAAGGGATCGTCGAAGGAGAAAGCGTTCCCGACGTGTTCCTGGCGAGGCTGATCGTGCTGTGGCGGCAGGGTCGCTTCCCGGTCGAGCGCATCATGACCTACTACGACTTCGACGACATCGACCGCGCCGCGCACGACGCGGAGGACGGGCTCGTGATCAAGCCGGTCCTCAGATTCTGAGGCTCGGTGTGCAGAACGACTGTCGACGTCAACGTTTCGGCTCGGACCGGCGCGTCGAATGACACGTCTCCGCGCGCCTGTGCCACGAGGAGGACGGAGCCGCAGCTGTCGGCACCGTTACCTGCCGGCACCAGTGCTCGGCGGATGAGGCTGGGGAGCCTTATCTCATCGCCAAGAACAGGTACCGGTTGAGGCTGAAGAAGTAGTCATCCCCGAGCGCCTTTAGATCCTCGGCCCAGGCGTGCGCATCGGCCTCGGTCAGCCCCTGCCGGCCCGGAACGAACTTCGCGATGAAGCCCATCAGGCCGGCACTGAAGGTGTTCGGGTCATAGCCGGCGTTCAGCAGCGGGATCGCCTCGCGGCGCGCCAGCGAGAATCGCGCATCCGACAGCAGCCGGGTCAGCCGCCGAGGGAGATAGGGGTCGACGAGATGTTCATCCCAGGCGGTCAGCACCCGCCGGGTGCGCTCGGCGTCGCGTGAATGCCACACGATCGACCCCCAGTCGGTGTCGAGCACCAGCAGCCGGCCGCCCGGTCGCAACACACGGAACGCCTCCCCCAGCGCCGCCGGCAGGTCCTGCACGTACTCGTAGACCTGTGTTGCGACGGCGGCGTCGAAGCTCCCGTCCGCGAAGGGAAGCGCGCAGGCGTCGCCTGCGACGAAGCGGATCTCGGCGGCGCCATCGGGGGGTCGGCGCCGGCGCGCGAGCGTGAGCATGCTCTCGCTCGGGTCGATGCCGGTGACCGACCCGCTTGCGCCCACCTCGGCCGCCACCTCGTGGGCAAGCAGTCCGGGGCCCGATCCGATATCGAGCACCTTCTCACCCTGTCCGAGCGCCAATGCCGCGCGCACCGCACGGCGCTGCTCGACAACGTCGGGCGTCATGTACGTCGCCTCGCTCCGCCGCGAAGCCTCCTCGTCGAACTGGAGCGTGGCGCTCATCCCGAGATCCTCTCAACCTCGCCCGGGGTTCTCAACGTCACGCGAGCCAATGATCGCGCTTCGGTGTGCTGTCGGACGCGAGGTAGTTAGATGCCGATATCGATAGATCGGGGATCAAGGAGTGTTGCGATGACCGGGTCGACTGACGTAATTGCCGCTATCGCGGCCGATTACCTAAACGTGGATAGCTTGTTCGCGGCTGAAGAGCTCGAGCTGCGAGACCAGGTCCGGGCGTTCGTGGATGCGCGGATCCGCCCGAACATCAACGCTTGGTATGAAGCCGCGCGCTTCCCGCGCGAGTTGGCTCGGGAGATGGGGGAGCTCGGCGTGCTCGGCATGCATTTGGACGGCTACGGGTGCCCTGGGCGGAGCGCGGTGGAGTATGGCCTGGCGATGTTGGAGCTGGAGGCGGGCGACTCCGGTGTGCGTACGTTCGCGAGCGTCCAGGGGTCGCTGACGATGAGCGCGATCCACAAGTTCGGATCTGAGTCGCAGAAACAGCAGTGGCTCCCGGGCATGGCGATGGGGGAGCTGATCGGATGTTTTGGCCTGACCGAGCCGGACGCCGGCAGCGATCCCTCGAGAATGCAAACGGTCGCTCGGGTTGATGGGAACGGGTGGGTGTTAGACGGCGCCAAGCGTTGGATCGGGCTTGCCTCGATCGCCGATATCGCCGTCATTTGGGCCAAGACCGAGGATGGAATCCGCGGCTTCCTCATACCGACCTCGACCCCCGGATTTACCTCGAGCGTCATCGAGCCGAAGCTCGGGATGCGCGCCTCGATCCAGTGCGACGTCACGCTGAACGGAGTGCGCCTCGGAAGGGAAAGCCTCCTTCCCGGGGTGATCGGCCTCAAGGGCCCGCTGGCCTGCCTCAACGAGGCTCGCTACGGGATCATGTGGGGCGCGCTCGGCGCCGCCCGCGACTCCTACCAGGTAGCGCTCGCTTATGCCCTGCGGCGCCGCCAGTTCGACAGGCCGATCGCAAGCTTCCAGCTCACGCAACAGAAGCTCGTGGACATGGTCCTGGAGATCCAAAAGGGCCTGCTCGTGGCCGTGCACACCGGGCGCCAGAAGGATGCCGGGACTCTGCGACCCGAGCAGATCTCCTTCGGAAAGCTCAACAACGTGCGCGAGGCGATCGCGGTCTGCCGCGAAGCCCGGACCCTGCTGGGTGGAAACGGAATCACGCTGGACTACACGCCCATGCGCCACGCTAACAATCTCGAGGCCGTCCGCACCTATGAGGGAACCGACGAGGTCCACACCCTGATCATGGGACGCGCAATCACGGCGATCCCCGCCTTCGCCTAGAACGAAGAGCGAGGAGCCGCACGAGTCGCGGATCGGGCGCCGGCCCGCGAGTGTCGCGGCAGAGCGAAATGGAGGTCTTGTCTCTCCTCTACGTGCCCGCGGTTCCGACGTCGCGCGCCGCCCGCGGTTGCTCAGGAGGTTAGGAGCCTCTCGAGCTTGTCGAGGCAGCCTAGCCAGCCGGCCGCCGCCCCGTCTTGCGTCTCCCCGGCGTGCGGGCCCTGGGTCACGGTCACCCGGGTGCCGTCGCCCTCGGCCTCAAATACCGCCCGAGTGATCATCGCGTACAAGAGGCCGATCTCTGGCTCCGGGTCCGAGGCAAGCACGAGTAGTTCCGGCTCGGAGATCTCGACGATTTCGAAGCGCACCCGGTAGACGGCTGCGCCGTCCAGCTCGACCATCGAGAAGTGGATCCGCCCCCCGACGTGTGGCTCGATCTCGACCGTCTCGCGAGGTACCTCGCACCCCCTGGGAGCCCACCAGGCGGCGACTTGGTCCGGGTCGATCCAAGCTTTGAAGACAAGCTCGCGCGGGGCCCGAAAGAGACGGGTGATGCGAACTTCTCGGCGTGAGGCCGGTCTAGGACTTGGCTCGCTGGTCATCTCGTCTGGCGCCGCTCGGGTTCTGGATCTTCTCCAGATGGGCCGCGAGGCGATCCATGCGACTTTCCCACGTCGCGCGGCAGGTGTCTATCCACTCCTCCGCCTGTTCCAGGGCGTCGATTCGGAGGCTGGTCGGCCGTGACTGCGCGGCGCGGCGGCGTGCGATCAGTCCCGCTCGCTCCAGCACCTTGAGATGCCTGGAGATCGCTGGAAGGCTGACGGCGAACGGCTCGGCGAGCTCGTTGACCGTGGCCTCCCCGTGGGCCAGACGCGCGAGGATCGCGCGTCGGGTTGGATCCGCGAGTGCGGCGAAGGTGACGCTCAACTGGTCGGAGGGCATCGATGGTAGTTCATGATATGGTTAATTAACCGATAGGGCAAGTAAACCGGCGTTGTGCGACCCAACGGATCGCACATGAAAATCGAGAAAGGGGTTCATCCGCATGCCCGACCAAGACACGAGGAGACTAGTCCTTCAGATGGGCGTTTCACTGGACGGGATCGTGGCCATCCCGCGTGGCGACGGATCGGGCCCCGTGATGGAGGCCGAGTGGGGCCTGCCGCCCGAAGATCCGGAGCTCACCAAGCTGAAGCTCGCATGGGTGTGGGAAGCGGGCGCGCACGTTATGGGCCGCGTCACCTACGAGGGAATGTCCGCCTACTGGCCATCCTCCAGCCACGCGTACGCCGCCCCGATGAACGAAATCCCCAAGATCGTGTTCTCGAACACCCTCGATCGCGCCGACTGGGGCGAAACACAGATCGTCCGCGGCGACGTCGCGGATGAGATCGCCAAGCTCAAGCGCGAGCCCGGGAAAGACCTCCTCGCCCACGGCGGCGCGACTTTCGTTCAATCGCTCGCCCGCAACGACCTCATCGACGAGTACCGACTCATCACCCATCCCGTGGCCGTCGGCGCCGGCCTTCCGCTGTTCAAGGACTTGCCGGCCCCTCTGCGCCTGGAGCTGGTCGACACGACAGCATTCGACAGCGCCAGCGTCCGCGTGTACCGAAGCAGGTGAACCACAACCTCGGGTGCCCGCTCCGGACGATGTCGACGCGGCAAGGGTGGCGGGGGCAGCGCCTTAGTTCCGGGCAAGCAGCACCGCCCGCCCGGTCTCCGGAATAACCGACCAGACGATCAACGAGAGGAGACGCGATGTCCGCAGCCGTTCTCTACATGTCCATCTCCCTCGACGGCTTCATCGCCGGGCCCAATGAGCGACTGGACAACGGCCTCGGTGACGGCGGCTCCCGCCTGCACGAATGGGCGCTGCCAGGGGCCAACGCGGACGGCAAGGACATCGTCCGCCCGGCGGGCGTCAACGGCCAAGTCTTCGACGAGATGATGTCCACCGGCGCGGTCCTCGCAGGCAGGGGAACCTTCGAGCCAGCGGGCGGCTGGGGCGGCGATCACCACGACGGAGTGCCGATATTCATCCTCACCCGCCGCGACCCCAACGATCTTAGGCAGTGGCCGCGGGTCACCTACGTGAGCGACATCACGACCGCGATGACTCAAGCCAAGGAGGCTGCAGGCGATAAGAACGTGCTCGTCCACGGTGCCGGAATCGCGCAGGTCGCACTTGCCGCCCGCGCCCTCGACGAGATGGAACTCCACGTCATCCCAGTGCTCTTCGGCCAAGGGCGCCGACTGTTCGAGGGCCTCGCCGCCGAGCAGCTCGAAATGGAGCGCACCCGGATCCTCCAGGGGGAGGGCGGTGTCACGCACATGCACTACCGAATCAAGCGCTGACAGCAGTAGGACGCGTCGTGGATGCTGGCTGGGGGTGCCGCGCTCGCGGCAGCAGGGGGGAGGATCTTTGCTCTCGATTGCTCGGACCAGAGCGTGGTCGGGCGGTCGGACGCCCCAGCGGCGAGCGCGCGGTTGCGATCCACGTCTGCGGGGGAGCTCGGACCGCAACGTTGCATGAGGCGGCTTTGTCGGGCAGGACGAGGCGATGCGCAACAGCAGGGAGGCGATCGCCACGAGGATGAGCATCCAAGAACTGAATCAAGCAGTAGCCGTGGCCGCGGATCTGGCGAACTTCGGCCATCGCTTCATTCCGTGCGCTTACTACGGGCCACGGACACGGTGTTGGTCAGTTTTCGCCGGGGTGCGGGCTGCCGGCTACCGGTGAGACGCCGCGTCCTCGGACGATGCGGGGGTTATCAGCGCTCCGATCAGCACGTCGAACGTCGCGGCACCTTCCTGCTCGCCGAAGACCAGCGCTTCGATGCTGGCGCCGTTGGCGGCGGCGCCGATGGCGGCCGCGATCCGGGGGTCGCCGACGCGCTCGGCGGTCTGTGATCGCAGCGCGCTGAGCCGCGCGGCGAGGCGTCGGCGGAGCCTGGCGTCGCGCCCGGCTGCGCACACGAACTCCAGGAACAGGAGCGCGAACTCGCGGTCAAACGGCATCGTTTTGGAGGGCGGGAGGTCCCCCCCGCGCTGTGCCTGCTCGATCCGGGCCGCGAACTGGTCGTCGAGCAGCGCGAGGAACAGGCCCTCTTTGGAGCCGAAGTGGTCATACAGTGCTCCTTTAGTGCAGCCGGCGTTCTCGCTCACCCGCTCCAGCGAGGTGCCGTGATACCCATGCCGGGCGAACGTGCGCCGAGCCGAGGCCAGCAATCTCGCGCGCGTGTGCGCCCGTCGTTGGGCTTGCGTTAACCGTCGCACTTCTATACGATTCGGTATATATCTACCACAAAGAATAAATATTAGCGTGCCGGCACAGGGATCGAGAATCGAGAGCCCAAAGATCGGGCAGACCATCACCTTCCTCGCTACCGCACGCGATACCGGCGGCGCGGAGATCTCGATCGAGGCGCGTTTGCGCCCGGGCGCGTTCATACCGTCGCACCGCCATCTCCGGCAGGAGGAGACGTTCGAGCTGCTCGCCGGGACCGGAACCTTTACCGTCGCCGGCGAGCGGATCATCGCACGAGCGGGCGAGCGGGTACACGTTCCCGCTGGTGTCGCGCATCGGTTCCGAAACCGCTCATGCGAGGATGTCCGGGTCCGCGCGAGGCTGCGACCAGCGCTGCGCACCGACGAACTGTTCGAGCGGCTCTTCAAGCTCGGAGCGCAAGGGAAAGTCAACCGGCTCGGCGCCCCGAGCCCGCTCACCACCGCCCGGCTGATCCGCGAATTCCGCGAAGAGTTCTTCTACCTCGCCGCGGTGCCCGTTTGGCTGCAGCGAATCCTTGCCGGGGCGCACCCGTGAAGCTCTACGTCTGCTGGGGCACCTTCCAAACCTTCGGTCCCGGTCATCCATGCCGCAACGCGCTTGATGCGCTGAGGGCCGCCGGCCACCACCCGGAAGTCGTTCGCAGTCACGGCTGGGGGCTCTTACCGGACGCGCTGAACCGCTCCGAAGGGCGACGCCTAGCGCGAGCAGCGACCGGAAAGTCGTGGCTCCCGCTGCTTCTCACAGACGATCATGAAGTCATAGCTGGCAGCAAGACCATCGGGGTCTGGGCGGCACAGCACCGCCGTCGCGAAAACACCAACCCATGAGCCACCTCGACAGGGCATGCCCATAGGCTCAGGTGGGCGACGAGGCCACTCGCGGATGATCGCGCTGTCGACAAGTTTTCGAGTAGAAGCACGCAGCGCACACCCCTCGATATTGCCGGCACCAACGCTGGCTGCGGGCCACAATGAGTGAGATCGGCCTTCGCAGCCGACCGCCGACCAGGCTGCGCTCGATGGCCTTAGCAGCGACACTGCTGCTCCTAATCCAGTCGGCGATCGGGATGCTCGTCAACCTGTACGTAACGATCCCTGGCCGCCATCCCGGAGCGCACCCGTCCCAATATTTCGGCGGATCGCTTCGCAGCGTCACCTGGGCGATCATTCACGGGGCACCGGCGCTCGCCGTTCACGCAGCGCTCGGGGTGGCGCTGGTGTTCATCGTGATCGGCACCGCGATCGATGCGCTCAGGCTCCGCAGGCGGGCAATCGTCGTCTGGTCAAGCATCGCCGCTTCTCTGGTGATCGGAGCCGGCTTCAACGGGGCTAGCTTCCTCGACTTCAATGACAGCACCAGCTCGCTCATCATGGCGCTGCTCGCCTTCACAGCCATCGCCTGCTACTCGGTGGTGATGTTTCTTCTCGCCGGCGCAAGGCACGTCAACGATTAGGCGCCCCCGAGGCACCGAACACGGCATCCGCCACCGAAGAGCCAAAGCTCCCCAGCTGTAGCCGGCAATCTCGTGTAGCGGGCAATCTCGTCAACAGGTGTTGACAGAATGGCCCGGTCAATGTATGTTGACGAGTAGTGGCGGGCATCGAGAAGAGCAGCCAAGCCGCCGCCCTGGCAGAGTCGGTCGACAGCGCCGATCCGGCGGTCGGTCTGAGCGCCGTGGCATCGCTGCGGGCGTTGCTTGAGCGCGTGGAGGTGTTGCACGTGCAGCACGCGCGCGCTCAGGGGTGGTCGTGGCAGGAGATCGGGGCGGCGCTGGGCGTCTCAAAGCAAGCCGTGCATCGCAAGCACGGAGGCGGACGCGGATTGCTGCGCCGCGGTCGCGGGTGATGTTCGAGCATTTCACGGCACCGGCGCGGCGGGTGGTGGTGATCGCCCAGGATGAGGCGCGCGGGCTCGGTCACGAGTACATCGGCACCGAACATGTGCTGCTTGGTGTCGCCGCGCAGGAGGATCAGTGCGCGGCCTACCTGCTCGCGCAGCGCGGCCTCACGGAGGTGCGCGTGCGGGGCGAGATCGAGCGGATCGTAGGACGCGGCGACCCGGCGAGTGTCGATCCACGCATCGACCCAGTCGCGCTGGCGACGCTCGGGATCGATCTGGAGGAGGTTCGTCGTCGCGTCGAGACCACGTTTGGGCCTGGAGCGCTCGCGCGCAGATCGGGCTGCCGCCGCGACCGGGAGCACGGACAGCTGCCGTTTACGCCAAATGCAAAAAAATCGCTCGAACTGGCGCTGCGCGAGGCGCGCGCTCTCGGCCACGACCACATCAGCCCGCAGCACATCGTCCTCGGACTGCTGAGGTCAAACGGCGTCGCCCGGCACATCCTCACCGATCACGGAGTAGATCCCGCGGTATTCCGCTCACTGGTCTTCAAGCCGGACCGGCGAGCCGGGTAGACGCACATTCTGGGCGCGAACTCGAGTCCGGCACCTCGTTGACCGGGCGGGCCTTCGGCTTGATCGACGGTGCCCGTGCGTGGCGGGCGACGAGTCGGTTTGCCGGGTGGAGCCAGCCTGGCACCCGGGAGCGGCGCACTTCCCGACCGTGCTGTGGCGGCTGCGCTCCCGTTGAGGTTCGGAACGATGATCAGGGTGCGAGGCGTCGTGCCAGTTCGCGCATGGTTGGACTATGTAGTGATTCCTGTGCGCAGCGGGCGAATAGCCATAGGCGAATCCGTTCTGGGTCGAGGTCGAGCAGCCCTGCCATCCGTTGTGCGAGGCCGGTGGGGTCGGTCACGAGTCGGCTCTCGCAGTTGAGCATGTGCTGCACGGGATCGAAGGCGGGATCGCCGATGAGCGGCTTGGGGTCGATCATCAGCCACGCCTCTCGGCGGGCGGCGAGGACGTTCCCTGCATGGAGGTCGGTGCAAAGCAGCACTTCCGCCGTCGCGTTGGCAGGGAGGCCCCGGAGGGTCTCGACGCCCTGGCGGGCGAGCCCTGGGTCCAGCCCGCGGTTGTCGCGTGCGTACGCGAGCTCGAACTCGTCGGCCCACTCGTTGCACATCCGTTTGAGCGCGGAGAACGGGTGCCCGGTTTGAGGTGATCGCGCCCACAGGCGGCGCAGCAGCCCGGCGATGATTTCGTCTTGCTCGGGCTCCGCTGCCGAGCACCCGAGCTGACGGCCGGGGGTGCATCGCTCGAGCAGCAGCGCGGTGGTGTTATCCAACTGCCGGGTCGCGAAGAGGCGAACGGCGCCGTCGCCTTGCCAGTGACGCAGCCCGTCCGCTTCTTGGTCGGCCTCCCGGTGCCGCCAGCCGAGCTTGAGCACGAGCTCATCGTTCGCCGAGTTTCGGGCCGGTGCGACCCAGGCGCACTGCCCACCCGGGAGGTAGGGATCGCGGAGCTCGAGCTCCCACTCGGACGTGATCTCCTTTATCTGTGCTGGGAGCGCCGTGAGCCAGGCTCGCCGGTCGGGGTAGTCATCGGCATCGTCGTCGACGGCCCTGGCGAGCTGCGGCGGGATCCGGATCGTGCCGTCTTTCGTGCGCCTCATGTCTCCGTGTTACCGTTGAGCCCCCGGGAGCGCAGCAGTTCGACCACTCTGATGCTTGGTTGCTTTGGCCCGCCGTCGCCGACTATGAGTTCGTCGGTCGGGGCGCCCGCGTCGAGCAGCAGCGTGACCGTGGCCACCCAATCCGGGGCAGTCGCCAACTCCGGCGTCTCACCGCTTCCGACGAGCGCCCATTCCAAAGGCTGGGCGTTCCAGCGGGTGTCGCGAGCCGTCAGGTCAGCCCCATGCGCAAGCAGGACTTCGACCGTCCCGGCAGCCCCGGCGTACGCGGCCGCATGGAGTGCGGTAGCCCCATCGTCGTCAATGCCCTCTCGGCGAGCCGTGGTCGGGAATCCGAGCTCCAGCATCAGCCTGACCGATGCCACGTTGCCATGCTCGGCCGCGGCCACCAGTGCTGCTTGATCGGCGGGTTCGACCCGACCGACGAGCGCCGGGTCGGCGGCGACCAGGGCGTGCGCGGTGGCGCCATCACCAGTGACGATCGCCTCGAGCAGCTGGTCGACCGGATCATCGCCCGCTCCCCCGAGCAGCTCCACAGTTGCCGCGACGCCGGCGGTCAGCGCGCGCCGGCGGGCCGACCGATCGTCAGGACCCGGTAGGTCCGGGTTGGCGCCGGCGGCCAGCAGGATCCTCACCGCGTCGAGATTGGCCTCGGCGACCGCCTCCGCCAGCGCGTCCGTGAACAGCTCAGGTTCCCCAGGAGCGTGTTCGGTCAGCAGTTCAAGGCACCACGTTCCCCCGGCGGCATACAGCGACGCGAGCAGGGTCTCCGGGCGCACCGGCGCTCCGCGGTCGAGCAGCAGGCGGATGATTGGTTCGTTGTTGCGGCTTGAGTTGGCGCTCGTGACGGCGCACTCCAGCGGCCGCCAGCAGCGCCTGCCGGCGCTCTTCCCGTCGAGGTCGGCGCCGGCGTCGAGCAACATGCGCGTGACTTCGGCCAGGCCGGGGGCGCGCGAGGGATCGAGGTGGAAGCGTGAGGCGCACACGAGGTGCAGCGCGCTCCAGCCGGTGATGAGATCGACGCGAGTGGCCACGCCGGGGTCGCGGCGCAGTTCCGCTTGGACGCGGCCAGCGTCGCCGAGGACCACAGCAGCCGGAAAGCCGGAGTCGGCCAGCGCCGGGTCGTCGTGGAGCATTCGTGCCGCAGCGCCGATCTGCAGGTTGATGCTCGAGCGCAGGAACCGCACGACATTCTCGGGGATCGAGGCGTTGCGGGCTTCGATCTCACGGACCAGCGCCGCCCAGCTCGGTTGGCCGAACTCGCGCGCCAGCGTGAGCTGCGCGCCGGCGAGCGTCAGCGGTGCCGAGACCGCGGCCAGACGGGCGAGCGACTCAGCGTCGCCGGCCCGGGCAGCACGGAGCAGTTCCTTCGCCCGGCGCCGCGCCTGGTCGACGTCCGGGTGCTCAGGAAGTACAGACATGACATCTCCTCTGCGGCCCAGTGGTCCGCGTGCCAGGCCCGGAGATCGTCACGACTGCAACGTCTGATCGAGAGGTGAACTCAGTTCCGCCCGCGGACCCGGAGGCGCCCTCACACGCCCACGCACAACCTACCACGCGGCTGCTCCCTGTCAGCAGGTTCGAATGCTCGCGTCCTCTCGTGTCGTCTCGCGTCGTCTCGCTCGCCGGGCAAACCAGTCGCCTCGAGGTCGTGTAGGGTCGGCCGGAGGCGCCAGAGCAGCGCGGGCTTGCTGACTGGCCTGGTTTCCTCCCGCCGCCGCGTCGACAGTGGCATGCGGGTTCCCCCGCGCCTTGGCATCCTGGAGTGTGAGCCAGCTCCGAGAGGATCGTCCGCAAACGCCACGAGGGCTCGTTGGGCCTCGCAAGCAGCAGCGCGTGCAGATCTTCCGCTTCGCGAATGAGGTGGAGCGTCGCCGAGCGGCTGCGGCGGCCATCGACGCTCCCACTCCGTCCGAAGCGTGCCGAAGCAGTGCTGGTGACGGCTCGGGCGATGGTGGAGAACTGTGACGGGATAACGGCCTCAGATCGTCGCCCACGAGCTCGAACGCTGGTGAGGTAGTCACACCTCAAACTCGGTGGGTTTGACAAGAGGCAGTCATCAATCAGCGGTTTGCGTCGTCGCCCTCCTGCCATAGCGCATGATCGTCAGCGGATCCCCGGCGATTGGCTCCATCGACGGGGGCGCCCAGCGCGACATCAGCACGACGCCGACACACATGACCAGGAGCGCCAACACCGCACCGATCAGAGCGGGAACCGTGGTGTCGAGACGCTCGCCGAAGATCAGCACGCCAAGGATGATGCTCGCCAACGGGTCGACGATCAGCAGCGCGGGCTGAGAGGCCGAGAGCGGGCCTGCGTTAAAGGCGGCCTGGGTGAGCACCGCGCCGAGAATCCCGCTGACCACCAGCGCGTAGAGCGGCCAGTGGACAAATACCCCCAGGACGCCGTGCTGCTGCAGCGTGTCGGTGAGCTGTTTGACAAAACTGGCGTCCACTGACCACACCACTGCGGCGGCGGCGCCTATGCAGCCTGCTCGCCGAGCCGGAGAACCGCGCCGCCCGACCACCATCAAGACGACCGCGACGAAGCTCCACAGCGACAGAGCAACCCCCCACTCGACCGCCTTGGGCACGCGCGTCCCACCGTGAAAGTTGGCCACGGCCAGAAACCCGCCCAGCCCCAAGCAGATCACGCCGGCCGCGTACCAGGACTTCACCGGGATGACGTCGTGCAGGCGAAACTCGCGCAGCGCCAGGGCAAAGATCAGCTCCACGACCAGCAGCGGCTGCACGACGGCCAGCTCGCCAAAGTACAGCGCCACGCCGCTGAGCACGAACACGCCGACCGCGAACGCTTGTCCCACCAGCCACACCGGCTGGTGGACCAGGTACCACCCCGTTCGCCATCGGGACTGGCCCTTAGGTGCCGCGACGCCGGCCAATCGCGCCATAATCGCCCACGACGCGTTGCAGAAGGCGGCCCCCAAGGCGCAGATGACAGTGACCACGACGACCCTCCTCAGTTCTGGCGGGGCCTGCCCCGAGATCGCAGCTCAGAACGTAGAAGACCCTAGCATTCGCTTTGGTCTCAACTCAACTCCGGACGCGCCAAAACACAGCTCGCAACGACGCCGAGAGTCGTTTAGCTGGGGCACGAACGCCGGCGGCTGGGATCCTTGACCAGGTGCCCGACGATGTCGTGGGAAGCTGCCGGATGAGCTCGTCGACTATCTGCTGGCGAGGGCGAGGAGCGAGGAGGAGATCGTGAGACCAGGCGGCCTGCTCTCGCAGCTGACCGAGCGGCTGGTTGAGCGGGTGCTGGAGGCCGAGCTGACCGACCACCTGGGCTATGAGCCCCACCAGGAGCCGCCTGGCGGCACCGGCAATACGCGCAGCGGGCCGACGCGGAAGACATTGACGAGCGAGCAGGGGCCAGTCGACATGAAGACCTTACGGGACCGGCATGGGAGCTTTGAGCCGAAGATCGCTGGAAAGCGCCAGCGGCGGTTTGAGGGCTTCGACGAGAAGATCCTCGAACGAAGCTTCGGGAAAGCCCCGGCGCGGCCGCCCTCCGGGCCGCGGTTGCGTTCGGTACTCGACTACCGATGACAAGCACTGCCGGCGGGCGTAGCGTTGAAACAGCTCTCCCGTACCCGTCCGTTGGAGGAATCGTGTCCTGCCGCCGGTTGTGCAACTGCTTGCTCCCCGCCGTGGCCAGATGGCGACGCTCGGGAACGTTGGTCCTCCTTGGCGTTGTGGCTGTTGCGGTCGCGGCCTGTCTGGGGAGTGGGTCGCCGGCTGTTGCCGCCAAGACCAAGACCTCGCTCGGGCGCCTGGGATCGGCTCGGGGGGCGCGGTCGGTCGTGACTGAGCGCGGGTGGGTTCGTCGGACGCTGGCGCATATGACCCTCGCGGAGAAGGTCGGTCAGCTGTTTGAGGTCAATGGCTATGGAACTTCGGTGCGTGATAGCGATCCGGCGATGGTGGCGCTCAACCAGAAGTACTACGGGGTCGACAACATCGCGCAGCTG
>JAFASF010000344.1 GCA_019244745.1 Solirubrobacterales bacterium
AGCCCGACGAGCACGAACGCTCCGGCGATTTCCTTGAGCATGCCGGTCCCGATCGCGGCCGCGTCGCGGACCGCCGGACGTAGGGACGCATCGGTGACCAGCGAGCTCGTGACCTGGTTCACGACGATCCGCCGGGCCAGCAGCGTCAACACGCCTGCGGCCACGATCGCAAACCCGACCGTCATGAGCGTCCGCCGTCGCCGACCCGAAGCAAGCGCAACGGCGAGCGCGAACAGCACCGGGACGGCGATCGTCAACGCGAGCGCCAGGTCCTTCAACGCGCGTCCGACGTCCTGGATGAACCGGAGCTGATCGGACTTGAACAGGACGACCTTCGCCGCCGAAGGCGGCAGCTTCGACCCGATGTTGGACGGGAGCCCGAGGCGCGTGGCGATGTCGTCGACGACCTTCGTGAGATCCAGGGTGACCTTCCCCCCGTTGATCTGCGCCGCCCCCTTTCCCCCGTTGATGATCGTCACCAGTGTTTGGACGGCCACACGGTTCGCCTCGGCCCACGCGTTCTGAACGAGCGGGCGCGACAGGGCGAGCTCCGTGCCCTGAACCGCCGCGTTTCTCAGCGCGCCCGCCACCGGTCCGGCCAGCCCCTGCAACTGAGTTGGCAACTCCGACTTGAGCATCCCCGCGATGTCGACGTTTGCATACAGCTGGTCGACCGCGTAGTTCGCGGTGGCACTTCGAATCGAGTCCTTCTGAAGGAGCTCCGTGCTGGTCCTCGACCAGTTGTGGGGGTTCAACAGCTGGCGGTTTGCCCAGACCGCGAAGATACCCACCACTCCGAGCGCGGCCGTCAACCAGATCAGGACGTTGATCAGGATCCGCCGCGTGCGCGAAATCGATCGTCGCGGCGCCTCAGTCCCCTCCCCAACGTCCTCGCGCTTTGCCGGCGTTTCCACGCTCGCCGCCATCCCATGATGCTCCCCACGTCTCGGCGCGCACGCATCCCCCACATCGGGTGACGCGCACGGCGGCCGCGGTCAGCCGGGGACCGAGGCCGGAGACGCTGCCGAAGGATCGGTTTCCGAGAGGTAGATGAGCGTCGCCTTTACCCGGCGGCTGACATCTTGATCCTCGGGAAGCCCCAGCTTCGAGAAGATCGAGTTGACGTGCTTCTCGACCGCCCGCTTCGTCAGGACGAGCGATTGCGCAATCGCCCCGTTGCTCTTGCCGGCCGCGATCTCCCCGAGCAGCTCCAGCTCCCGAGGGGTGAGCTCGGCGAGTGGTGATCGCGCGCGCCGGGCGCGGCCCTCGATCAGCACTTCGACGATCTTCGGATCGATCACCGATCCTCCGCGCGCGACCGCCGCGATCGCCCCGATCAGCTCGTCCCGGTTGCGGATCCGCTCCTTGAGCAAGTAGGCGCGCCCACCGGACCCCGCCTCGAGCAACGCGACTGCATAGTCCGGCTCGGCGTATTGGCTCAAGATGACGACACCCACGTCGGGATCGGTCTCACGCAGCCGGGCGGCCACCGCGATGCCCTCCGCCCCTCCCGACGGGGGCATCCGGATGTCGCTGATCAGCACATCCGGGCGCTCCGACTCGATCGCCGCCTCGAGCTCGTTGCGGTTCGAGCACACCGCCACCAGCTCGACCTCCGGAGCCGACTCGAGGGCCGAGGTCAGGAATTCGCGCACGACATACGAATCCTCAGCCGCAACAACTCGGATCGGCCCGTCGAGCTCTCTTCTCATCAGTCCCCGGGTTGCAGTCTGCCACAGCATCCCGATGGGCCGGTCGTCCCGAGCACACCAAGATCGTGACCGCGTTGTTACCAGGGCGTCCAGGCCTTGCCCGGCCCGTCGATCTCTGCTATGAACAAACCCGCCGAGTGGAGTTGAGAACCAACTTCGCGGGCGCCTGCTGTGCGACCTGAACTGAACCTGGGCCGGATTGATGAGGGCGCGCTCGAGCGGTCGTCCCCCGTCCACATCGGATTCATCGCGATCGGTGGGATCACGGCCGCCGCGGTCGCGGTCACGGCTGGACTCACCGCCGCGGGTGCGCATGCCACGACGGGGGCCTCCGGCGCCGGGGCGGTGCTCGCGGCGCTGGGGCGCGGGATCGTCGTGGGTGTTCCGCTCGCGGTGGCGCTATACGCCTGCCGGCGGCCCGCGCACGCCCGGTTTGGGAAGGTGCTGCTGCTCGTCAGCGGCTTGTGGTTCCTGGCCTCGCTGTCGGTCTCCTCGGCGTCTCTTCTCTACAGCGCGGGACGCGTGTTTGGCTGGTTGGCGGAGGTCGGAATTGTCTATGTCGTGCTGGCGTTCCCGGATGGGCAGCTCCGTGATCGTTTCGACCGCGCATTGGTCGCAGTGTCGGTTGCGGTGATCACGCTGCTGTTCCTGCCGACCGCGCTGTTCGTCGAGCGCTATCCGTCGCCGTCGCCGTGGTCGAGCTGCTACCTCGGTTGTCCCCACAACGCGTTCATGAGCGTCGCTAGCCAGCCGGCGTCCATCGACGGAGTCATCGATCCGCTGCGCGAGACGATCGCGGGCGTCGTCTTCTTGATTGTGGCGATCCGCCTGGCGTCCAGGGTTCGTGACGCCAACTCGCTGCTGCGCCGCACACTAACGCCCGTGCTGGTGGTGGCAATCGGGCGTCTGCTCGCGTTGGTGGCGTTTCTCGCCGCTCGACGAGCCTCGGCCGATTCCGCGCTGACGCTCGCGGCCGCATGGAGCGTCTCTTTTGCCGTGCCCGCGCTGGCCGCCGCGTTCCTCGTCGGTCTGGCGCGGTGGCATCTATTCGTGACCGCCGGTGTTCAGACCGTCAACGCCCGGTTGCGCGAGATGCCAGGGCCAGGGGAAGTGCAGGAGCTGCTGGCGGACGCGTTCGACGACCCGGGGCTCGAGATCGCCTCCTGGTCGAGCAAGAGACATCACTGGATCGACGCAGCGGGGCATGCCCTGAAGCGGCCGGGAATCGACTCCGGCCGACACCTCACCGAGGTTCGAGAGGGCCCTCCGCCGGCCGTCGCGATCGTGCATGATGCCGCGCTCGCCGAGGACTCCGCGTTCGTCGAGAGCGCCGCCACCGCCGCGTCGGTCGCGTTCGCGAGCGATCGGGTCGCGGCCCGCACGGCCGGCCTGGTTCGAGAGCTCCGAGCCTCGCGCGCTCGCATCGTCGCGGCCGCCGACAGCGAGCGCCGGCGAATCGAGCGCGACCTGCACGACGGCGCCCAGCAGCATCTGGTCGGGTTGTGCATCCACCTCGAGCTGGCCGCCGAGGTGGCTGAGCGGGACCATCCGGCCAACGCCGCCGAACTTCGCAGGCTGGTAGGAGAGGTCGAGCAAGCCCTCGAGGAGATCCGTTCTCTGACGCATGGGATCTATCCCGCGATGCTGCTCGATGGTGGCCTCGAGGCGGCCGTGCGCTCAGCGGCGCGGCGCTCGCCGGTTCCAGTCACGGTTGAGGCGAAGGACCTCGGCCAATACCCCGACGAGATCGTCGCCGCCGTTTACTTCTGCTGCGCCGAGGCGCTTCAGAACGTCGCCAAACACGCTCGTGAGGCACGGTCGGCACGGATCGAGCTCCGCGAGGCCAACCGCGTGCTGAGCTTCTCGGTATCCGACGACGGTCCCGGGCTGAGCGAAAGCGAAGCGCGCGTCGGCGCCGGCATGCTCAACATGCGTGACCGCATGGCAACCGTGGGTGGCAAGCTGACCGTGCAGTCACGGCCCGGCCAAGGAACACGAATCAGCGGACGCATCCCGCTGGCGGCCATCGATCGCCCGGAGGCGTCCCATGATGATGGTCGCGCCGTGCCCCGGACGCGTGCTTCTCGGCGTCGCGACCACGCAGGCCCTTAACGGCGCATCGAGCTGGAACTGTCGGGTCGAGCCGGTGTCGTGACGCCTGTCAGCCGGTCCGGAACGTGACGAGGGCGGCGCTCGCGGCCGGGAGCGCAACCACGTAGCTTCCACCGCTCGGGCGCAACGAATCTGTGGTCGCTCGACCGCGAAGCGTGCCGGTATCCGTCGACGGGCCCAGGGTCTGGCCGCCCAGTGTTACCCCGCTCGACGCGCCGATGCTCGGCGCTTTCAGCAGCGAGACCGAAGCGGCGCCCCTCGCGCCGGGGACCCGGAGCGTGACGCTCCTCGAGCGGCTGAGGAGTTTGTTGATCAGCACGACCCGGATTCGCCGGTCCTGAGCCAATGTCGCCCACGCCTTGAGCTGGCGACCGGCCTCTCCGGTGACCGAGACCGACAGCAGCCGCGACCCGGGGGGCGCCGCCTGGGCGAACATCAGCAGGCCGTAGTACTGCGGGGCGACCGATCCACGCCACCGGCCGCCGGCGCGGGCGAAGCGGAACAGCTCGTACCCCGCCCCCGGGAACGTGTGGATGTTGACGCCGTCGATTCCGACGCGGGCCATCTGGAAAAGCGTGTCGAGTGACCACAGCGCCGAGGCAAATGTGTGGCTGATCGCGGCGTCGGCCCCGCAGGCGACGGTGTTCAACTCGTCGATCCGCACCGGAAGCCCGTGGGCGTGCGCGATGTCGACGGCGCCCACAAAGCCGTCCGCGAGGCCGGACGAAGCTCGATCCGACAGGAGGTTCGCGATCGTGGGGTAGCGCGGCGAGGCGGGCTTGGTGAAGCACAGCTGGAGGGGGTACCGGTGGAGGGTCACGACGCGGACGCGCGGCTCGGCTCCCAGGAACTCGGCCAGGTGTCCGATCCAGCCGAGACCCCCGAAGCTCGGACCCGCAAGCGGAGGTTCTGACACAGCTGCGCCGATCGCGGCGAAGTCACCGCTGAACGCGTTGAAGTCGTAGTCGTGTGGTCGGCCGGTCACGACGCGTCCGTCGCGCGTGCGGTACCACGCAAACGTGCCGTAAAGCTCGGGCTCGTTTCCGAGCTCGAAGGCCTTGATGGAGCTCGCGCCGATGCCGCCCGTCAGCGCGCTCGCTTCGGCCGCTGCCACCTGGGTACTGGCGGCCTCGAGATTGATGCCCAGGATCGGTCTTGCCCCCAACGACCCGGCGAGCGCGCGGGTCACGCTGAGCCAGCGCTCGTCGAGCGTAAACGTCACCCCGGGCGGCTGGGGCAACCCAGCCACCGGCCACCACGTCCAGTCCGCGCTGTCGCCGCCGATCCTGAGCTCCGGCGCGGGCCCCAGATTGCGAATGAGCTGCTCGAAGACCGGATTTAGGGCCTGCGGGTCGTTCCCCGCATAGGTCTCGACCGCCGGATACTCGAGCGAGATCCCGAGGAACCCGAGCGGAAGCGGCCGGGTCCCCGGCATTTCGGTGCCGCTGTTCACGGTCACCGCCGCTGGAACCCCGGCGACATCGTGAGAGCCCGAACTGGTCGAGCTGGTCAGGCCGAGAACGAGCACGATCGCGGCCACGAGCGCGATCACGGTGGCGTCGGCGTGCCAGAAGCGGCGGCGCGATGAAGGGCGGATCCGCATGAGCCGCAGTTTCACGCCCCGAGAAGACGGCTGCACCCCGTTACGCTAGGCGCATGTGCCGAAACATCAGAACTCTCTACAACTTCGATCCTCCCGCCACGGAGCAGGAAGTCCGCGCGGCGGCCGAGCAATACGTCAGGAAGATCAGCGGCTTCAACAAGCCATCGCACACCAACGAAGAGGCATTCATGCGGGCGATCGAGGCGGTCGCGGACGCCTCCATGCGCCTGTTGACCGAGCTGCGCACCTCCGCTCCGCCCAGGGACCGCGAGGTGGAGGCCGCGAAGGCTCGCGCCCGCGCCGCCGAGCGGTTCGCGGCGTGAGCACGGCGCTCTGCTTCGCAACGAGGGCGATCCCTCCGCCCTCGGCCACGGGCTGACCGCCGCTCAGCGCATCCCTGACAGTGTGACGGCGCCGAGGGCGACGAGAACCAACCCGGCGATCAGCGCCGCTCGTTCGCGGGGTACGTGCCGGAACAGCGACCGTCCGAGTCGTGATCCGCCACCAAGGCATAGCAGTGAGAATGCGCCCGCGAGCAACGTCGTCGCAAACGGTGGAATGCCCGCGATGCCTGCGCCCGCGCCGGTCGCGAGGTTGTTCATGGAGAGCGCAATGCCGACCCCGAATGCCTCGCGGTAGGAGATGTCGCGGCCGCGGAAGTGCTCGGCGCTCAGGAGTCTTCGGGATGGGGCGCGCAGAGCGGAAATCGAATCGACAACCGTCGCCGCGCCCATTCCGATGATGATCAGCGAGCCGAGCACGGATGGCATCGAAGAGGGCATCAGCGACGCCAGCGCCCGGCCCGAGGTCATCGCGCCTGCGGTGGCTGCCATCGTCAGGGCGGCGATCATCACATTCGCGGTCCCGTTGATCCTGGTTCCTCGAATGCCGAACGCGATCGCTGCCGCCAGGTTGTCCAGGTTCGAAACGGCGGCGACCAGCACGGCGGCGATCCAAAGCAAGGCGACTCCCTTTGGTGGAAGGAGAACAGGTTATGGCAGAACCTGGGCAGGCTGCGGTGCTCGGCCTCGCGCGTGAGCCTGCCCAGACCGGCGCGGGATGAAACGGCGGCGATCTCGGCATCCTCCCCCGCGGAAGCGCAATGGAGCTGATCTGCCCGCCCCATAATCTCAATCAATTTGATTGAATTACCACTGTTCGTTGCCGTTGCGCCCACCGTTCCCAGCCCACCCGCCCATGACCCTCTCCCTCGACGAACTTGCCCGGTTCGTGGCCGCTCTCGCGGCGGAACCCGAACGCTGGCAGCACCTCGTCCGGCACGCGAGTGACGCCCGCGTGTACGAGCAGATCTGGGACGACGAGCGGGTCAACGCCTGGGTGATCTGCTGGAGCGAGGACCAAGACACGGGGTTTCACGACCACGACGAGTCGGGCGCCGCGATCGCGGTCATCTCCGGGCAGGTCCGTGAGGAGCGGCTGCGGCTCGGCGCTCCGACCGCTCGCCAGGTGGTCGGGCCGGGGTCCACGATCACGATTCCGTCGGTGGCAATCCACCGGGTGCTGCATGCGGGCGGCACGCCGGCCGTGACCATCCACGCTTACTCTCCGCCGCTGATGCGCACGGGCGTCTATCGCGTGGCGGCCGGCGGCGAGCTCGAGCGGCGATCGCTGTCAGTTGAGGAAGAGTTGCGCGCCGAGCAGGAGCTCGCGCTGGCCGGTCTCGGTGACGACGCGCTCGCCGGCGGAATCTGACGCCATCAAGTCGTCAACAATATTCACGCGATCCAAGCCCGCAGAAAGGAAGCCGATGAGCGTCACCGATCAGTTG
>JAFASF010000369.1 GCA_019244745.1 Solirubrobacterales bacterium
GACTCCGTCCCAACGCTCCTTCGCCAACTCGCACCAGCGGCGGCCGGCGAGAATCGCCCCAAGCCGCCTCATGGTCTCATCCGCGAGCGCGGTCGGCCTGCCGTGGGCGAAGGCCCAATCCATCGAGTCGTCGGGACCGGCGATGTAGCCATCCAAAGAGATGGTGTGATGACAGATCGTGCTCACGATTCTCCTTCGGTCACGCCGCTAACAGAGCCACCCGGCAGTTGAGACCGGATTCTCGGTCCAAACTCATCGGTTACGCGTACGTCGCGCTGTCCGCACGCCAGAGGCAGCCGCACGGTGACGACGCACGCGTCGGCTTCGCTGAGTATCGCGACCACAGCGATGCAGGTGTCTCGGCCACGTCTCGCTTACCCCTCCTATTCGCCAAAACCACGTCTCGATGCTTTGCCCGATCTCTGCTAACGACGGGACCGACACAGAAACTCTCAGGCGCGGTTGGCTGAGGCTGATAACTACGCGCTTTGGGCGGGGGTTCTACCGCCGCCAGGGTCGTTGGGTGTTGTGCGGGCAGCGGCGCGCGACCTGGGTTATTCCAGCGCCTGGCAGCCGCGTTCGAGGTGTGCGAGCAGCGCGGGGTAGGCCAGCCGCTCCGCGGGGCCGCTGAAGCCGAGGATCGCTGTCAGCGTGCCGTTGTGATTGCGGAGGGGGCGGGCGATCGAGGCGAGGCCGATCTCCGACTCCTGATCGAGCGTGGCCCAGCCCCGCTTGCGGACTCGTGCGATCTCAACGGTGAGCTGCGCGCGCGTTGTGAGCGTGTGTGGCGTCAGCCGCCGGGGGCGCTCGCGGCGGATCCAGGCGGCGAGCTCGCTGTCTGACAGCTCCGCCAGGACGATCTTCCCGGCGGCGGAGGCATGCAGATCGACCGCGCGGCCGACCCAGTTGGTCAGCCCCAGTAGGCGGGGGCCGTCGGCCTGGGCGATGATCTCGATCTGCGGACCCGGTCGCGGGACGGCGAGCATGGCTGACTCTCGGGCGGCGCCGGCGAGATTTTCGAGCACCGGCCGGGCGCGCTCGCGCAGCGCGAGATATGGGTCAGCGCGAGCTGCAATGCGGGTCAGTTCGGCGCCGAGCATCCAACCCTGCTCGGCGCGGGTGACGAACTCGGCGTCGTGCAGGGTGGCCAGCAGACGGCCCGCGGTGGCCGGGGCCAGTCCCGTAGCTCGCGCCAGCGTGGCAGTCGTCGCGCCATGCGGGAAGCGCTTTAGGGCGCGCAG
Source organism: Solirubrobacterales bacterium (assembly GCA_019244745.1). Lineage (GTDB taxonomy): Bacteria > Actinomycetota > Thermoleophilia > Solirubrobacterales > Solirubrobacteraceae > Palsa-465. The sequence continues at coordinate 1,242 of JAFASF010000369.1, forward strand.
GAGGGCAATCGCGCGGGTCAGCGCTTGCGTTCGTGGAGTGCTCACATAATGAGCGTAGCTACCTGTATGGTGAGCTGCATGTTGATCGATTGTGACATCCACGTTGGCTACGAGACGTTGCGCGACCTCGTGCCCTACCTGGACGGCGCGACGGCCGAGATCGTCGAGCAGTCCGGGACCAACGGGTTGGGCATGCCGTCCTATCCCTGGTATCACCCAACCGGCTGGCTGCGCGGCGACGCCTATGATGGCGCCGCCGCGGCCAGCGGTGCGCAGCTCGTCGGCCAGACACTCGAGCGCGTGCGCGCGATGGTGCTCGACCCCTTCGACCTGACGTTCGGGATCCTCACACCGGACGAGGCGGCAGCGTTCGCGATCTTGCCCAACGCCCGGCTCGCGGCCGCGCTGTGCCGCGGCTACAACGACTGGCTGCTGACCGAATGGCTTGAGCGCGAGCCACGACTGCGCGGCCTGCTGGTGGTCACGCCTCAGCATCCCGACGCGGCGGCCGCGGAGATCCGCCGACTCGGCGAGCGCGAGGAGATCGCTGGGGTGTTCCTGCCCGGCGCGGCGCGGGTGCCCTACGGCAGTCCCGTCCACGACCCGGTCTGGCAGGCCTGCGACGAGCTGGCTCTGCCGGTCGCCATCCACACCCACTTTGAGGGCGTCGGCATCGGCGGACCCGTGACGGCCGCCGGCATGCCGGACTTCTACACCGAGTACCACGCGCTGACCGGCGCCGGCATGCTCGGCCACCTGGCCTCGATCCTTTGCCATGGAGTGTTCGAGCGCTTCGCGCGCACCCGCGTGATGCTGATGGAAGGCGGCCTGGTGCCGTTCGTCGGGCTGTTATGGCGGCTTGATACCGCCTGGCGCGGCTGCCGGACAGAGGTTCCGTACTGCGTGCGGCCGCCGTCAGAGTACGTGCATGAGCACCTCGCGTGGACGACGCAACCGCTCGAGGAGCCGCCCAATCAGCGGCTGCTCGTCCCAGCACTCGAGGGCCTCTCGCCATGGCGGACGCTGTGCTTTTCCAGCGACTATCCCCATTGGGACTTCGACGACCCGCGCCAAACGCTCGCCCGGCTCCCGGGCGAATGGCGCGAGGCCATCGCTCACGAGAACGCCGCCCGGTTCTTCGCCCTGCCCGTCTCGCAGTCGCCACCGACCCCGTCATCGGTACCGACGCCCGTATGACCGGCTCGCGCGTGCGAATTGCGGTGGCCGACGCGCCGGCCGCCGGAGAAGTCCGGCTGGTGGAGCTCGACAGCCACACGATCGGCCTCTACCGCGTCGGCGACCGGTACTACGCGGTTGCCGACCGCTGCCCGCACCGCGGCGCGCCGCTGTGCTCGGCCGGTCGGGTGGTCCGCGGCATCACGCTTGAACACGGCAACCCGACACGCGGCGCCGCGCTGGGCTTGCTGCGCTGCCCCTGGCACAAGTGGGACTTCGACATCGCCACCGGACGCTGTCTCGTGCAGCCGCGCCTCCGAGTCAGGCGCTACCGCGTCGAGCACGACGGTGACGACCTGATCATCACGCTCCAGCACCCCGCACCAGAGGCAGCCGCCGCATCAGAACCCGACCGCCTGGCCCTCACCCCCTGACCGGCCTCAACCTCGCCCAACAGACGGTCGATTACACCGTCGCCAGGTCTCGCGCCGGCCAAGCCGTGGCACCCCCCGCGCAGCCCGCGAACGCCCCCACGCGCCGATCAGACTTCTCGTTTGTCACCCACGCTGCAGTCTCGCTCAGGCTGCCTCTTCCCACGCCGAGCGGTAGCCACGTCCCCGTGATCGCTTCAGCATCTCCTATGTCATCCATGAAGGGCCGGCTCGTGTCAAGCGGTGGTTGGTCAGGGGCCTCTGGTCGTCGGGTGCCGGTTCGCGGGCTGCGGTCCGGCGTGGGAGGAGGCTCCAGTCATCCATTCGGTCGCGCGGGGCGGACCAGGGTGTCGTGCGGTGCCAGGGGGCTCAATCAAGACCGGCGGTCGTCCTGTTCACGGGTGTTGTGCAGGAGACCAGACATAGGAGCGAGCTCGCCCTGGTTGGCACCTCGCGCCCTGATGTTGAGCGCAAGCTTGTTGGTGTGTGGTCATGCAGCGTCCGCCAGGTCATCGGGCGGGTTGACGTGGCTTAGGCCGGTTTTCGTGCCGGTGTGGTGGAGCAGCAGCAGCGGCGTTTCCTCCCACATGCCGCTTCGAGACGCGCAGCGGGAGGGGTGCTGGACTTTGCGTGGCCCGCGCCGCCCGGAGGCACCATCGCAATCGCGGCGACGAGAGAGGTGCGGGGCCGCCACTGGGCGGACAAGCGCTCGGGCATCGATGCGATCGTCGTGGCCGAGGTCGCTTCGACGGGCGCGTGGGGGCGGTTCACACGAGCCACGTGCCACCAAGGAAGGTCATTGAGCAGGCAGGCCGTCTTGTGTGATGCCCAATCGTGATGCCCATGGCCCCAGGGTCCCGCTCTCGGCTCGATCAATGGCTAAACCGGCGGCTTAGCAGGCATTTTTTAGCGGGAGCGACGGGACTCGAACCCGCGACCTCCGGCGTGACAGGCCGGAGAGCAAGGTGTCGTTGCTGCATTTACGGGCGATCTGAAGTCCTCAAACACCCTTGAAATAGGGGTTTGTGGCGGAGAACGTTGCCCGCGCCCGTTGCCCGGAAAGGCGGTTGCCCGAACCGTTGCCCGTTCCGTCTTTTCCGTCCGAGGCGCTGTGTACGGTGCTGGTATGGCACCGAATCCGAGTGCACGACCCTTCATCCGGCAGCGAGCGACCGGCCCATTCTGGTACGCCAAGTGGTCCCGCAACGGACAGCCAGTAATCCGCGCGCTCGGTCGTGCGTGGGTCGAGCCGGGTAGCAGCGGCGGATGGCGTCGCAAGCGCGGCCGCGCACCCCGAGGAACGCTGACTGAGGCCGAGGCCGCTGAGCGGATGCTGACGCTCGTCCGCGAGCACGATGCCGAGGAGACGCTGCTCGAGCGTGACGCTGAGGAGCGCCGCCGGCGCGGCGTCACGTTCCGTGAGCTCGCAGCCGATTATCTCGGGTGGCTCGAGCACGTGAAGGGCGCGAAGCCGTCCACGCTACGAGACCACCGTCTGCTGCTCGCCGAGCCGGGGCAGGCGTTCCGGCGCGGTACAGGGACGTCACGCGGTCTTGTCATGGCTGCCTTGGGAGATCGGCCGGCACGCGAAGTGACGACACGGGAAATCGACGATCTCTTGCGGAAAGTCTCATCCACCGCCGTTTCTCCGCGGACTGTCAACAAGGTCCGCCAGCTCGTCTGCGCGATATTCAACTACGGCACGCGGCCGAGCACTTACGGCCTGGCGTCGAATCCCGCTATGTACGCCGACCGTCGGCGCGAGCCTGACCGCGGGCCGCTCGCCTTCTACTCGCCAGAGCAGATCGAAGAGCTTGCCCGCTCGCTCGCAGCCGGCACACATCGCGACTCCTCACGGCCAGCGTTGAAACCAGAGGAGATCGAGGCTCGTGCCGATGACGATGCTCAGGATGGCGAGCTCGTACGGGTGGCGGCCTACGCTGGCCTCCGCCGCGGCGAGCTCGTGACGCTGCGCTGGCGCGACGTCGACTTCGACGGCCGGAAGATCATCGTCCGCCGCTCCCTCTCCGGCGATACCGAGCTTCGGTCGACCAAAAGCCGGCGCGCCCGCGAGGTGCCACTCGCTGATCAGGCCGCCGCCGCCCTCGATCGCGTCAGCCGCCGCGAAGACTTCACCGGTCCCGACGACTACGTCTTCGCCAATCGACTCGGTCGCCGGCTCGACCCGTCAGCCCTGCGCCGGCGCTTCGAGCGCGCGCGTGACGCAGCTGGCCTTGAGCCGCTCCGCTTTCACGACCTGCGCCACACATACGGCTCTCTGCTCGTCGGTGGCGGCATCGACTTGGCGAGCGTCAAGGCAGCGATGGGCCACTCGCGGATCACGACGACTGAGCGGTACCTACATGCACGGCCGGCGGGTGAGCTGGCGGATCGGTTCACCCGCGCCCTCGCAGGCGGCTCAGCGTCGCCGGAGCGCGCCCGTGCCGCGTAACCAGCGCGAGTGGATCAAGGTCCTCGAGGACGAGGGCTGGATACTGGAACGCGGCGGCAAGCACCAGGTCAAGATGGTGAAGCCGGGCAAGCGTCCGATCACGCTGCCGCAGCACAAGGGCCGGACCTACAGCAAAGGCCTCGATGCGGCGATACGGAGGCAGGCCGGTCTATGATCGATTCGGATCAAGCCGCCATGGAGCACCGCGCGCTACACGTTGACGTTCACCACGAAGATGGCTCGTACTGGGCCGAGGTCCGCGAGCTGCCTGGCTGCTTTGCCTCCGGCGACACGGTGGCGGAGCTGATTGAGTCCGTCGAGGAGGCGGTGGCGCTTTATCTGGCCCCCCCCGAAGCCGACGAGGCCCCCTCGGTCGCAATCGAGCTGGCCGGGTTCGACCTCTCGCTTGAGTCGGAGAAGCCGCTTCAAGCGGCGTAGGCCGGCACTCAGCTGGCCAGCAGTTCCTCGAGCCGCGGCCGCAGGAACCGCCACGTCCTGCCAAGCCGCCGCGCCGGAAGGTCGCCACGCCGGGCGAGCTGGTAGATCGTCGACACAGGCATCTTCAGCAGATCGGCTACCTCACGAGCAGTCATCACTTCATCGCGCGTGAGGCTGTAGGCGACCGGACCGCGAATCGCGCTACTGATGTCTGGGAGGGCGGGGGCGTACGCTGACATTGTCGGACCTCCAATCAGGTTCCGGCCAGGCCCCGGGGTGTCGCAAGCACCGCCGGGGCCGACTTTTCGATTACTACTGCAATCTAATCGACGCCTCGGACGGATCCGAGTACTGCAGTAATCTGATCGTATGGGCCGAAAGGTAGACGTCGACGAGCTCCTCGATGCGAACGGAGTCGCGGAGCTCCTCGGCCTCGCGCACCGCAACACCGTCAGCGTGTATCAGCATCGATATGACGACATGCCACGCCCTGTTCGCGAGTTTGGCGATCGGCGCGCCAAACTCTGGCTCCGTCCCGAGATTGAACGGTGGGCCTCGAAGCAGGTAGCTGCCGGACGCACTCGTCCTAAGCAGCGCGGTCGTCGATCGGGCGATGGTCGCGCTTCCTGAGAGACCTCAAGTTGTTTGTGTGGGTGGTCTCATCCTGGGCTGCATCCACTCCCCGGCGGGAGACGGGCCCGGACGGGCCGTCTTCCGACGGGGAGTACTCCCGCCGAAGGCGACGTTAAAAGCACCGGTCCGTCTTGCGAGCGACCGCAAACTGTCGCCCTGGCAAACCGGC
>JAFASF010000088.1 GCA_019244745.1 Solirubrobacterales bacterium
GACGGCGCTCAACCGCGCGTTGCCGGCTACGCCGGCGACGAGCGCAAACCACATCTCCGGGCTGACAGGCGATTCGGTCAAGGAGGCCCACGCGCTCGAAACGGCGAGCGCCTATCTGCGCGAGCTGTCGACTTCTCGGGGACAGACACCTCAGGACCAAGCCCTGTTCAACGGTGCGGCCAGCGCTCTCCAAAGCGCGGCGAATGCTCTTCCCAGTCAGACGGCAAGACGCCTCCCGATCACGATCGGAGTGGGCGAGCCGTTCACCACCACGCTGATGGCCGCCGCCTACTTCGCGCTGCTGCTCGCGCTGCCGCTCATCATCTACCAGGGGTATGCGTTCGTAATCCCGGCTTTGAATCCGGAGGAGCGGCGTGTCGCCATACCGGTCATGGCCGTCGCGCCCGTGCTGTTCCTGATCGGAGTGGCCTTCGCCTACTTCGTCGTGCTGCCGCCGGCCGTGCACTTCCTCCAGGGCTACAACAGCCAGCACTTCGACATCCTGGTTCAAGCCAAGACGTACTACACGTTTGAGATATTCACGATGCTGGGGATCGGGGTGATATTCCAGCTCCCGTTGGGGCTGCTGGCGCTCCACCGGCTGGGCACCATCACAGCGCGCACCCTGACCCGGAACTGGCGCTACGCTGTGGTCATCATCGCCGTGATCGCCGCGGCGCTGCCGGGGGCAGACCCGGTGACCACCGCACTGGAGACCCTCCCGCTGGTAATCCTCTACTTGGCAAGTATCGTGATGCTGAAGATCGCCGACCGCCGTGCGGCGTCGCGCGCCGCCGCGGAGCTTGCACAGGCCGGCGAAGGGTTGGACGCCTCGTAGACCATGCTTTTCGACCTCCGTAGTCGCGGTCGCCGGCGAACCGTGCAGGCCGTTTACCTGGGTCTTGCCCTGCTGATGGGTGGCGGCCTGGTCCTGTTCGGCGTCGGCGCCGGAAACGGGTTCGGGGGAATCCTCAACGCGTTCACGGGCGGCGGCTCCAACAACTCGAAGCCCGTCATCAGCCAGTCTGAGAAGGCCGCGATCCAGGCCACCCAGCTTCGTCCCAACGACCCGAATGCCTGGGCGCAGCTCGTGCAGGCCCGGGACGCAGCCGCCAAGCAGGAGTTCAACCCGTCCACCGGCGCCTTCACCGCCGCGGGCAAGTCCGAGCTGGTCTCCGAGACGCAGGCGTGGCAGCGTTATCTCCAGCTCACCAAAAGTCCTGACCCGACGACCGCGATCCTCGCGGCGCGGGCCTATGGTCTGCTCGGGCAGTACGCCAATGAGGCCAGTGCCTGGGAGTATGTGACCCTCGCCGCTCCCACCGAGGCCAAGGGTTACGAGTGCCTCGCGGTCTCGGCCTACGCCGCGAACCAAACTCGCAAGGGGGATCTGGCCGCCGCGAAGGCGCTCACCCTCGTACCCAAGGTCCAGCGAACGCTGCTCAAGCAACAGCTCCAGCAGGCCAAGACGCAGCCGGCGATCGCGCAGACGTGCTGACCGCTCGCCGGCCTCGCCGGCGCGACTGTGCTGACCGTTCGCCGTCCCGGGGCCGCTCGACAGTCAACCTATGTAGCGTCGGCGCGCGCAGCCCCGCCCGGCGCGGGCGGGGGTAACATCGCGCTTCAGGGCCGTTAGCTCAACTGGTAGAGCAGGGGACTCTTAATCCCAAGGTTGGAGGTTCGAGTCCTCCACGGCCCACCTCGAGAGCCTCGTAGTTGCGGGGTTTGGCTCCTTCCCGAAGACGTTTCCGCGGAGCTGGCTGTCCGTTTCGGTCCCCTGCCTGTGCTCGGGGCGGTCGGGCGATCGGGCGTGCGCGGGTGAACCCGGCCGACCCCGGATTTGTGAGGAGATGCCAACGGCGAATATCCGCGGGGTCATCCCGGGGTGACCTGGTCGCTTTAGTACGTCATATACGCCGTACTCGAGCGTCCAGGTCTGTGGCACCTCGTTCCCGGGCGCGCGAGCTTGTGATCCACCCACTGCTTCCGGGGGCAGCACGAGGCGGATGGCGGCCGGCCCGCGTCCGCGCGAGGCTCCCACCATCGGCGAATCCGCAGGATCGCCGGCTGGCTCGCGATCGGGGGAGCGAAGTGGATACCCAGTCGCGCGGAAAGCGCTCAACCCAGAAAGCGAAACCGCTCAAACGCGCTGGATCTGCACGAGGCTCGTCGTGCCGGGCCGGCCGCTCGGGAGCCCCGCCGTGATTCCAACCCGGGCGCCCGGATGGACCCAGCCCAGCTCCACCACGCGGCGGGCGGCGTCGGCGATCAACGCCTCCGTGATCTCGTGGCGGGGCATCGACGCCGCCTGAACGCCCCACATCAGGCTGCAACGGCGGACCGTCTCCTTGCCCGGCGATAGGGCGTAGATCGGCACCTGCGGGCGATGGGCGGAGAGCAGGCGCGCGGAGCGGCCCGACAGCGTGGGGACGACGAGCGCAGCCAGGTGCAGGTCGCGCGCGGCGGCGCAGGCGCTATAGGCAATCGTGTATGCCGGGTCCCGGGCGTCGCGCCGGACCCGCTCCTCGTTCCAGTCGCGGTACGGGAGCGAGCGTTCGGTGCGCTCCGCAATTGAGGCCATCATCTTCAGGGACTCGACCGGGTAGGCCCCGATCGCGGTCTCCTGGGAGAGCATGACGGCGTCCGTCCCGTCGAGGATCGCGTTGGCGACATCGGCGACTTCGGCGCGGGTCGGCCGCGAGGAATTGATCATCGAGTCGAGCATTTGGGTGGCGGTGATCGACGGGCGGGCCAGGCGCCCCGCGGCCCGGAGCAGCTGCTTCTGAACCATGGGCACGTCCTCGATCGGGAGCTCGATTCCGAGGTCTCCCCGCGCCACCATCACGCAGTCCGCCGCGCGGATGATCTCCTCGGCCCCGTCGACCGCCTGCGGCTTCTCGATCTTGGCGATCAACGGCAGTCTGGTGTGCTTGCGGACACTCGTCACGTCCTCGGCGGTGCGCACGAACGACAGTGCGACGAGGTCAACACCGATTGACTCGCCGAAGCGCAGCATGTCGAGATCTTCTTCGGGGACCGCGGGCAGGCCGCGGGTCGAGCCGGGGATGTTGAGCCCCTGCCGAGAGGCCACGGCCCCGCCGACCTCGACCGCGGTCTCGATTGAGCCGTTGCCCTGCTGGACGTTCTTGACGCGCAGTCGGATCGCGCCGTCCGCGAGGTAGATGTAGTCGTCGGGATCGACGGCGCCGACGAGGCCGCCCCAGCTGACGGACATCTTCAGTTCGCTGCCGACTTCGTCCGAGCCGCAGACGAGTACGAGCTTCTCGCCGGGCTTGAGCTCGACGATGTCGTCCTTCAGGGCTCCGATCCGCAGCTTCGGCCCAGGGAGGTCTTGGAGAACCGCGACCTGACGGCCGGCGCGGTGAGCCGCGGCGCGCACGCGCTCGACGTTCTCGGCATGGATCTCACGATTGCCGTGGGAGAAGTTCAGTCGCGCCACGTCCATGCCCGCCTCGACCAGTCGAACGAGCATCTCAGGCTCGCGAGAGGCAGGTCCTATCGTGGCGACGATCTTCGTGCGGCGCACGTCAATGCAAGCTACTGAACGGCCGGACGCGCCGCTAAGGGTTTATGGGGAGAGCGCCTCGTCCTCAGGCGTTACGCGTCAGGGCCCGCGAGCGAGAGCACCTCGCCGTCCACGCTCAGGTGCCCGCCGCCGCGAAGGTCGCAAATCAGGTCCCAGTGCAGCGCCGACTGGTTGACGCCGCCGGTCTCGGCGGAAGAGCGTCCGAGCGCGAGGTGCACGGTGCCGGCGATCTTCTCGTCGAACAGGATCGATCCGGTCGCGCGGTCGATGCCGGCGTTGGTGCCGATCCCGAGCTCGCCGAGAAAGCGTGCTCCGGGATCTGTCGCGAGCGCCGCCTGGAGATAGTCGCCGCCGCGACCGGCCCGCGCCGCCACCACCTCGCCATCGACGAACGTCAGCTGCACGTCGGACACCTCGACTCCGCGCGGACTCGAGGGAACCGTGAAGAGGATCGTTCCGTTGGCCGAGCGTTCGAGGGGCCCGGTGAACACCTCGCCGCTCGGCATGTTCCGCCGGCCGTCGGAATTGATCCACGTCCGCTCGTCCACGCGCAGACGGAGATCGGTCTCCTGCGCCTCGATCCGCACCTCGCGCGCCTGGGCCAGGCGGTCGACTAGCCGCTGCTGGCGGTCCGAGAGCTCGCGCCAGGCCGCCACCGGGTCCGGGCGATCCAGAAACAGGGCCCGCCTCACGAAGCCGGCGTAAGCGTCGTCGCTCATCCCGGCCTGATGGGCGAGTGCCGAGGTGGGCCACAGCGTCCCGCACCACCGTCGCGCCAGGCGAGCCTCCTGCACCGGCTGCCGGGCCCGGGCGGCACGGGCCAGCAGCGACGGATCGGCGTCCGCGAGCGCCCGGGTGTTGGCGGGGGCGTCGATGCGAAGCACCGCGTCCACCGCCTCGGTCTCGATCAGCTCGAGCGGCGCATGGCAGTCGAGCTGCGCCGCCGGCGCCTGGCGGTAGAAGTCCTCGAGCAGCCACGGCGGCACAACCCGGAGCAGAGCCCACGCCTCCCGGGCGAGCACCGCACCGTGGAGCGCGCGGAGCAGCGGGTCGGCCAGCGTGCTGCCGGAGATCAGGATTTGCTGGCCGGCGCGGACCTCGAGGCACCAGTCGCACAGGAGCGCGGCGAAGGCGTCCGGCTCGGGCGGCGTCACGGCGCCGGGAGCTCCGGGACGTGCTCGAGCCGGCTCACGGGGCGTGGAGCTCCGGGAAGTGTTCGCTCACGTGATCGCGCAGCGCGTCACGCACGAACCGTCGTTCGGCCTGCGTGGCCATCCGGTAGCGGCCGAGCAGTTCCTTCTGAGAGGAGATCTCGAGGCCGGCGATCGTCCACGACACCGCCAGCCGCTCGAACAGCAGTTCCGCCGCGCGCTGCCAGGCGTCCTCGCGGTCCAGCCCGCCGGCCAGGACACGAGAAAACTCGCGTCGCGCGCCAGCGGGCAACGATCCCCGGAGGACCAGCACGTTGCCCTCGCCGTCCCGATACTCGGCAGCCGGCGCGTTCAACTTCTCGGGACCGCGGCCTGCCGCTGCCCTGGTCCGCTGACGGCTGCGCCGGCCCACGGCGCCGCAGTGTACGCGCCGCCAATATCGTCCCGCCCCATGACGAGACGCGAGAGGGGAGGTGGATCGCGCCCATGACTACCGGGCGCAAGCGCGGAGGTCGACCGCGCGCATGACCGCCAGGCGGGAACTCGGCCGCGGAGAGCGCGTGCTGCCCGGTCTCTGGCGCCTGCGCCTGCCATTGCCGTTCCCCGGCGTCCCGCACTGCAACGCCTGGGCGATCGCGTCGGGATCGGGAATCGTGCTCGTGGACACAGGCATGCACGAGCCGGGCTCGATGACACAGCTCGAGCGGGCGCTCGATCAGGTCAACCTCAGAATCGAGCACGTGCGCCTGGTGGCCTGCACGCATGCGCACTCAGATCACTGGGGCCAGGCCGCGCCGATCTGCGAGCGCTCGGGCGCGCCCTTCTGGATGCATCCAAACCACGAGCACGCCACCCGAACCGCCGAAGATCCGGAACTGGCGCTCGCCCACCGCATCGAGATCGCCCGCCAGAGCGGCGTTCCGCCCGATGCGCTCCGGCGCTACGCAGAGCGCGCCCGGGAGATCCCCTCCGGGATCGCGCGCGTGATCGAACCCGACCGCCCGCTCGTCAACGGCGTGGCCATCGAAACCGACCTCGGAACCTGGACGGTTCACGAAACACCCGGACACGCGCCCTCGCACGTGTGCCTGTTCCAGCGCGAGCGGCGTCTGTTGATCTCCGGCGACCACGTCCTCGGGCGGATCTCCCTGTTCTACGACTACAGCTGGACGCCCGACCCCGTGGGCGAGTTCTTGCGCTCGCTCGGCGTCGTCGACGAGCTCGACGCGAGGCTGGCGGTCTCGGGCCACGGACGGCCGTTCGTCGACGTGCACGGGCACATCGAAGGCAACCGCACCCTGGTCGCGGAGCGCCTCGACGCCGTCGCCGCCGCCACGAGAGCGGAGCCCCGGACGGCCGCCGAGATCTCGCCGATGATCCGCAGCGAAGCGCTCGATGAACGAAACACGCCGTGGGTGCTACAGGAGACCCTGTGCTACCTGCAGCACCTCGAGCTAACGGGACGGGTGAGGCGCGAGCCTGACGGCGAGACCGACCGCTGGCGCTCGACGAGCGAATAGCGTGACCCGCCGCGAGTCGGAATAACCTTGACACAGTCATGTCAAGGTTGTTACAGTCGCGGCCCGTGCGCATCGACGAGATCCTCGCCACCGCCGACGAGCCCGTCTTCTCGTTCGAGTTCTTCCCGCCGAAGACCGACGAAGGGGAGCAGACCCTCCGCGCGACGCTCGAGGACCTCCGAGCGTTCGAGCCCGATTTCGCGTCGGTCACCTACGGCGCCGGCGGCTCGACCCGCGACCGCACCCTCGAGGTGACGAAATGGCTCAAGCAGGAGGTCGGGATCGAGGCCATGGCGCACCTCAGCTGCGTTGGAGCCACGCGCGAGGAGCTGTCGACGATCCTCGACGGGATCGCGGAGGCGGGAATCGAGAACGTGCTGGCCCTGCGGGGCGACCCGCCCCGTGGCGAGACCGAGTGGAAGCCGCACCCCGGAGGACTTCACTACTCGACCGAGCTCGCGGCCCTCATCACGGGGCGCTATCCGTTCAGCGTGGGCGCCGCCTGCTTCCCCGAGATCCATCCGGAAGCGCCCGACCTCGCGCACGACCTGCGGTTCCTCAAGCAGAAGGTCGATAGCGGCGCCTCGTTCCTGATCACCCAGCTCTTCTTCGACAACGAGGCGTACTTCCAGTTCATCGAGGAGACGCGGGCGGTCGGGATCGAGGTCCCGATCATTCCGGGGATCATGCCGATCACCGACGTGAAACAGATCAAGACGATCACCGGGATGTGCAAGGCGTCCATCCCGGAGCGTCTGCTCGAGGCGCTCGAGTGGCGCGCTGCCGATCGCGATGCGGTGCTGCAGCTGGGGGTGGCCTACGCCACGCTGCAGTGCGCCGAGCTGCTCGCGCGCGGCGCGCCCGGAATCCACTTCTACACGCTGAACCGCTCTCCGGCGACCCGCGCGATCCTCTCCTCGCTCCGCCTGCACCGTCCGTGGGTCGCCCGCCAGCCGGTCAGGATGGAGGGATGACGTCGAGCGCGTGGGCGACCGTGGAGCGCCCCTCAACCTCGTAGCGGATGTCGACCTCGTCGTTGCGCTTATACGTTCCGATGCCCCAGAAGCCCAGGAACCACGCCCACGGGCCGAGCTTCTGCCGCACCAGCTCGCGCTGGAACAGCAGCTCGCCCGAGGCGATCTGATAGTCCACCCCGAGCTCCTGGCGCACGCCGTTGACGTAGACCTCGAACGGCGAGCGGACTCCGGGGGGCAATTTCACACGCCAGTAGCGCACCGGGACGAATTCAACTCCGAATGTCCCCGGGCAGCAGCGACATGATCGTCGTATCCACGCGCGTGCCGCGCTCGCGCAGATAGCCGCGCAGGATCCCCTCCTCGACGAACCCGGCCCGCCGGGCGGTCCGGATCATCGGCTCGTTGTCGGGCTCGGTGAGCACCTCGAGGCGCTCGAAGCCGCAAGCCTCGAACAGCCACCGACAGGCGAGCGTCAGCGCCGCCGGCGCCCACCCCCGGCCTCGCACCTGAGGCGCGAGCCAGATCCCGAGCTCGGCGCGCTGGTGCTCCCAGTCGGTGTTATGAACGTCGATCTGGCCCCGGCAGACATCCGACGCAGGCTCGACGATCGTGAAGGTCACGTGGGTTCCGGCCGCGCGGCCGCCGCTGGCTTCCTCCGCGCGGCGCCCCAGCTGGGCGCCGCTGGGGGGCTTCTCGATCCCCATCCGCAGGTGCAGCTCAGGATCGTCCTGGTAGGCGATCAGGATCTCCGGGATGTCGCGCTCGGCCGAGAGCCGCAGCGACACGCGTCCGTCGGTCAGGGGCGCGTTCAGCTCCGGGATCGCGGGCATGTCGGGAACGGACCGTACCCTCTCCGGTCGTGCCGGACAGCGCGATTCAGTACAGCGTCCGCCGCTCGGCGCGCGCCAAGCGCGTGCGGGTCACGGTCGACGCTACCCGCGGCGTCGAGGTGGTGCTGCCGCGCCGGGCCCCGGAACGCGAGGCGGCCGCCGCCATCCGAGAGCTTCGCCCTTGGATCGAGCGCCGCGTCGCCGAGGTCGAAAGGGTACGCAGGGCGGTCGCGGCGCGTGGGGACACCGTTCCGTACCTGGGCGAGCACCTCCGCCTGGTGGCGCAGCCCGGGCGGACCCGGGTGCACCGGCGCGGCATCGAGCTGCTCGTGCCGATCGAACCCGGGCAGATCGCGGCCCTTGAACGCTGGTATCGACACGAAGCGCGCGGTCAGATCGGAGCGCGACTCGACCATGCCTGTGCGGCGACCGGGACCTCGTACACGCGCCTGACGATCCGTGGCCAGCGGACGCGCTGGGCGAGCTGCTCGCCATCGGGGGCGATGAGCTTCAACTGGCGCCTGCTGCTCGCCCCCGAGCCGGTCCTCGACTACGTCGTCTGGCACGAGGTCTGCCACCTGCGCGTGATGGATCACTCACCGGGGTTCTGGGCGCTCGTCGCCAGCCATTGTCCCGACTACCGGCTGCACGTCCGCTGGCTGCGCCGGCACGGCGCGACGTTGGTGCTCTAAAGAAGCGCCGCCGACCGCGAGACGATCAGCCGGGACTGAGCGCGCGCCGGAGGGCCGCGTAAGCGCTCTCGCCCTTGCGCTGCTCGATCACCCTCCGCCGCACTCGCCCCTCGAAGGCCTCGACCGCGCCATCGCCGCGCAGATCGATGCCGCCGTTGACGTTAGCGATGAAGCGCTCCGGACCCGACAGCTCGATTCGAGCGATGACCTGCTGCGCCGGGTCGAAGCGCCGGACCCGGAGGTTGACGGTCTCGCGCGGACCCGTCCGCTCGAGTTCACGACCCCTCGCCTCGATCGCCTCCAACGCCAGCGCGAGGTCGTCGAACCGCTCGCGCTCGACGCGCGAGCCGACTCGCACGGTCACCGTCCAGGCCACGCGACCAACCCCGCGCCGGTCGCCACAAGATCGCTACGGGCGGCTGGCCAGCGGTAGATACTCCAGGCCGCGGCGGCCGGTGTAGATCTGGCGCGGGCGCGCGATCTTCTGCTCGGGATCGTCGATCATCTCGAGCCACTGGGCGATCCACCCCGAGGTGCGTCCGATCGCGAACAGCACCGGGAACATCTCCATCGGCATCCCCAGCGCCTCGTAGATGATCCCCGAGTAGAAGTCCACGTTGGGGTAGAGCTTTCGCTCGATGAAGTACTCGTCCTCGAGCGCGATCTTCTCGAGCTCGATCGCGATGTCCAGCAGCGGGTTCGTTCCCGTGACCTCGAACACCTCGTAGGCGTGCTTCTTGATGATCTTGGCGCGGGGGTCGTAGTTCTTGTACACGCGGTGGCCGAACCCCATCAGGCGCTCGTCGCCCTGCTTGACGCCTTCCACGAAGCTCGAGATGTTGTCCTTGCTCTCGATCCGGCGCAGCATCCGCAGCACCTGCTCGTTCGCCCCGCCGTGTAGCGGCCCATACAGGGCCGCGACTCCCGCCGCCACCGCCGAGTAAGGATCGACCTGGGAGGACCCCACGCTCCGCACCGCGCTGGTCGAGCAGTTCTGCTCGTGGTCCGCGTGGAGGATGAACAGCGTGTCGAGCGCGTGCTCGAGCCGGGGGTCGGGCTCGTACTTGAGCTCGGTCATCTTGTAGATCATCGAGAGGAAGTTGCCCGGGTAGCTCAAGTCGTTGTCCGGGTACACGTACGGCTTGCCCTGGTTGTGGCGGAACGAGAACGCCGCGAGCGTGGGCATCTTCGCGATCAGCCGGATCACCTGGAGGTAGCGGCCGTCGTGGTCCTTGATTGCGGAGGCCTCGGGATAGAAGGTCGAGAGCGCCCCGACCGAGGCGAGGAGCATGCCCATCGGGTGCGCGTCGTAGCGGAAACCCTGCATGAACTCCTTCACGTTCTCGTGCACGAACGTGTGGATCGTGATCTGGTGCGTCCACTCATCGAGCTGGCGCTGCGTGGGGAGCTCGCCGTGCACCAGCAGGTAGGCGACCTCGAGATAGCTCGACTTCTCGGCCAGCTGCTCAATCGGATATCCGCGGTATTCGAGGATCCCGTTCTCCCCGTCGATGAACGTGATCGCCGACCGGCACGACGCCGTCGCCATGTACGCCGGGTCGTAGGTCATCAGGCCGAAGTCGTCGTCGCTGGTCTTGATCTTGCGCAGCTCGGTGGCGCGGATGGTCCCATCCTCGATCGGGATCTCGTACTGGCGTCCGGTGCGGTTGTCGGTGACTGTCAGCGTGTCGCCCGACGTGGCTACGCCGGCGCCATCCTGTTGCTGAGCCTCGGTCGTCATGGCACTCCCATTGCGCAGTTGGTCGGGTCGTTCGTCACCTCACTCTAATACGCGACTGTAGCGGCGAGACGCCCGGGCGTCGGAGGGGGCGGCTAGGCGGTCGCGATCGCCGCGGCGACCGTCGCGACCACGAGCAAGAACGTGAACGCGATCACCCCGCGCTGGCCGCGCAGGTCACCCGGGAAATCCGGGTTGCGCAGACCGATGAGCGCCAGCACCACGGCCCACGCCGCGAGCACGGCGCCGACCAGGAAGAACGGAAGCTTCGAAGTCGCGGCGACGAGCAACACGGTCGACACGCCGCGAGCCTACCCCATCCGCGCACGGTCGGCCGTCCTGGCGGGCCCCGAATCTGAATCGCGCCGGCCTCCGTAGCGACTCTCGGTCGCGGCGCGCTGGCCTTGGTAATGGCTCCCGAGCTCCGGGCTTCCGTAGGGCCGCAGCGCGGGACGATCGAGGCTCATGAACGACAGCTGCGCGATGAGCAGGCCCGGATAGAGCTTGATCGGCACCCGCGTGAGGTTGTTGAGCTCGAGCGTCAGCGTTCCCTTCCAGCCGGGGTCGCAGAAGCCTGCGGTGGCGTGGACGATCAGGCCGAGGCGCCCAATGCTGCTCTTCCCCTCGATGCGAGCAACGATGTCGTCCGGAAGCTCGACCCACTCGAGCGTGCGCCCGAGACAGAACTCACCGGGGTGGATCACGAACGACTCGTCGGCGGCGATGACCACCTCCTCCGTGAGGCCCGAGGGAGGCTCGCGGAGGTCGATCGCCGAGGCCCGGTGGTTGTGGAAGACCCGAAAGGAGTCGCCGAGGCGCAGGTCGACGCTGGCGGGCTGGACGAGGTCCGGATCCCAGGGGTCGATCGTGATCCGGCCGTCCTTGACCAATTGCAGGATCGTGCCGTCGGAGAGGACCGAGACGGGCGGATCCGTCATCGGTGGATCAAATCAGTGACCCAGCGTACGCGCGCGGGCGCGGGTCGTGCGCACGCGAGAGGGAGGCAGCGGGGCCGGATCTCCGTGCGGACCGCGACGCGGATGGCGCGGGAATGGCTTGGGAGGATGCGGTCGCTGGCGCTTGACTCCGCCGTCATCGTCGGAAGATGTGGGCTGCTCCGGCTCCTGCTTGATCGCCCACCAGACGATGTAGATCAACCCCGCGAGCGGGATCTTCAGCGCGAGCATGATCCACAGGAATCCCCAGGTCACTACCTTCCAGATCCTACCCCTATTGAGGGGACCTGTCACGACCGGTCAGCACCGTGACCGACGGGTCTTCCCCACCGGGATCACTCTCGAAGCGCTATCGGCTTTCCCACGAACTGCGTGATCTGCTGGAGCTCTGCCACCCGCTCGACGATCTCGTCGGTTGTCAGCCTCGTGACACGCTCCACGCCGAACTCCTCGACGTTGAAGGACGCCAGCGCGGTGCCGTAGGCCATGGCGCGACGCAGGAGGTCGTGATCGGGGTCGCCGTCCCGGTGCGCCGCGATATAGCCCATGAACCCGCCGGCGAAGCAGTCCCCGGCGCCGGTGGGATCGACCACGGTCTCGAGCGGGAACGCCGGCAGGGCAAAGAAACCCTCGTCGGTGATCATCGCTGCGCCGTACTCCCCCTGCTTTGCGACCACGACGCGCGGGCCCCATTCGCGAATCTGGCGTGCAGCCCGCACGAGGTTCGGCTCGCGTGTGAGCTGGCGCAGCTCGGCGTCGTTGAGCATCAGGCAGTCGACGCCCGCGATCGTCTCGATCAGAGACTCTCGGGTCGTCTCGATCCACAGGTTCATCGAGTCGAGGGCGGCGAACCGCGCGTCGGCACACTGGGCCCGCACCTCCCGCTGGAGATCGGGCTGGATGTTGGCCAGGAACAGGACCTCCGCGGACCTGGAGGTCTCGGAGAGCTTCGGGACGTAGTTTTCGAATACGCCGAGCTGAGTGTCGAGCGTGCGACGGTCGTTCAGGTCCCACCCGTACTCGCCGCGCCAGAAGAACGTCTTGCCGCCCCGGACGTGTTCGACGCCATCGGTGTTGACCTCGCGGGTGCGCAGAACGGCGTACTCGTCCTCGCCGAAGTCATCCCCCACCGGTCCGACCACGTTGACCGTGTCGAAGAACGAGGCCGCGAGGGCAAAGTGCACGGCGGAGCCGCCGAGCATTCGCTCTCGGCTTCCGAAGGGTGTGGTGACCGCATCGAACGCGATCGAGCCCACCACGGTTACGGACATGGCGCCGGTAGCCTAGCGATGGCCCATAGGATGTCGCCCGTGGACGAAGAAGAGCAATCGGTCATCGCGCGTAACGAGGCGCTCTTCCGCGAGATCAACGAAGGGATCGAGCGAGGCCAGTGGCCTGGAGAGGAGGACGCCCCGGTCGGATTCCGCTGCGAGTGCGCCCGGCTTGGCTGCAATGAGCTGATCGAGTTGACGGTCCGCCAATACGAGCGGGTGCGAGCCGACCCGCGGCGGTTCGTCGTCGCCCCGGGCCACGAACTCCCGGATGGAGAGACCGTCGTCGACTCGGGCGGCGGTTACGTGGTCGTGGAGAAGCGCGATCAGGCCGGCGCCACGGCGGAGGGGACCGACCCGCGCAGCTGATCGCCGGCCGCGAGCTCGTCGAGCCTGAAGCGCATCTGCAGCTCGGTCCCGCCTGTGGATCGTTTGGCGACGGCGAAGCCGTCGGCCGCGTGGGCGATCAACGCCAGGCCGACGCCAAGACCCGGGCTTCCCGCGCGGGCTCGCATGCCACCGCCGTCGTCGGCGATCAGTATCCAGAGCTCGGCACCTGCCACAGCGGCGATGACGTGGATGTCCCCCGGATCGTCCCCATACGCGTGCACGACGGCGTTGGTCAGCGCCTCCGAGACGGCCATCTCGATCGACTCGAGCTGCTCCGGGGTAGCTCCGGCGGAGGCCGCGAACCGGGCGAGCGTCGTCCGGGCGCGCGGGACCGACGCCGGGTCGGCGGGGTAGGACTCATCGAGGCACGGTTTCGTGGGCATCCAGGCTGCTGATACCCGGATTCCCGAGAAGGTAACGTGCTCCTTTTGACCGAGCGGGCAGCGGGCACGGTCAGGATCGTTTCGGCGTCTCGGCGACGCCAATATAAATAAGGAAGGCGGGGGCGCATGCGCCCCCGCCCGGGTGGGCGCATGCGCCCACCCGCGGCCGCGCGCATGCGCGCGGCCGGACCATGTCACCCCCTGGCCGCCTCCGCCGCCGACCGGGGCGGCAGCGAGGGCTCTACCCGCAGCCATCGCGCGGGGCCAGGGGGCAGCCACCAGTTCCATCGCCCGAACAGCGACACGACGGCCGGCACGAGAAGTGCCCTGATCACGGTAGCGTCGAGCAGGATTCCGGCCGCCAGCCCGGTGGCGAACACCTTCACGTCGGCCTGCGGTCCGGAGGCCATCGAGACGAAGGCCAGGAACAGGATCAGCGCGGCGCTCGTGACCAGGCGGCCGGTCCGCCCGATCCCGCGCACCACCGCAGCGTTCGTGTTGCCGGTGCGGTCGTACTCCTCGCGCATCCGGGACAGGATGAACACCTCGTAATCCATCGAGAGGCCGAACAGGAACGCGAACACCATCAGCGGGATCCAGGCGGTGATCGAGTGGGAGGCGGCGATCCCCCAGATGGCGTTTGAGCCGTGTCCGTCCTGCCACACGAGCGTGATCACGCCCCAGGCGGCGGCGACGCTGATCACGTTCAGGATCACCGCCTTGAGCGGCAACAGCAGCGAGCGGAACGCGCGCGCGAGGAGCAGGAACGTGAGCACCGCGATCAGCGCGATCATCACCGGGAAGCTCCCGTAGATGGCCGAGACGAAGTCCTGGTTCTCGGCGCCGAGGCCGCCGACCCGGACGTCGTCGCCGACCGAGTGTGCGGCCGTGCGGGCCCGGTCGATCGTGGCGCGGCCCGCTGACGTCGTGGTGTCGGCGACCGGCATCGCGTCGACGAGCGCGGTCCCGCCACGCCGCCAATCGGGGCCGCCCGGGGCGACGGCGCCGTGGATGCCCTCGACCGAGCTGAGCGTGGTCGCGATCTCGGTCGGGTTGCTCCCCGAGCTCAGGACCTCGATCGGCTGCAGCGCTCCCGGGCCGATCCCGGAGCGCTCGAGCGCGACCAGACCGGTTCGGGCATCGCCGTGCTTGCTGAGATTGTCGACGTTGGCGCTGCCGGGCTGGATCGAGGTGGCCGCGAGGGCCAGCGCCGCGAGCACGAGCGCGGCGCCGAGCGCGGCGACCCACCGCCGGCGGACGACGAGCTGCGCCCACCGCGTCCACGAGCGGCTGGCCTGATCATCGCTGCGAACGTGCGGCCAGTCGAGCCGGTCGCCGAGCTTCGAGAGGACGATCGGGAGCAACGTCACCGCGACGATCACGCTGACCAGCGGGATCAGCATGCCGGCGAAGCCGATCGAGCGAAGGAACGGCAACGGCAGCACGACCATCGCGAGCAGGCCGATGGCCACCGTGGTGCCGCTGAACACGACCGCCCGGCCGGCGGTCTCCATCGCGCGAACGACGGCCTCGTCGCCCTCGCGGCCGTGGGCGCGCTCCTCCCGCCAGCGGACCACCACGAGCAGCGAGTAGTCGATGGCCACGCCAAGCCCGATCAGGGCGACCAGGAACTCCACGATCATCGACACGCTGGTGAGCGAGGTAACGCCCCACAGCACGAGGAACGTGGACATGATCGAGACGATCGCCATCAGGATCGGCACGAACGCGAGCAGCGAGGCGAACACGAATGCGAGCACGAGCAGTGCGCCGAGTCCGCCGACCATCGCCTCGAGGAAGACCCCCGGGCCCTTGCTGCCGCCGGTCTGGTTCGAGAGCGCGTCGATACCGGTGACATGGACGGGCGCCCCCGCGATCGTGTCTCCGGCGAGCACCGCCGCGGCCTTCTTCGCGGCCTTGGTGTTGTTACCGAACGATTCGTTGTCGGGCGGGGGGTAGGCGAGGACGAACGTGGTGCGTCCATCGCTCGACACGAACGCGCGATTCCCGGTGTCGGCGAACGAAGCGGTGCGGACGCCGGGGATGGCCTGGCGGAGCTTGCCCTCGATCTGCTCGAGACCGGCGCGCACGGTCGGGGATGAGACCGAGACGCCCGCCGGAAGGGTCACCACGGGGACGAGCGGCGCTCGGTCACCGCCGCTCCGATAGAGGTGGAGGATCTTCTGATTGGTCGCGTATCCCTCACGTCCGGGTACGCTGAAGGTCTTGCTGAACGCGCCCACGGCCGACCCCACGGTGGCGATTCCGACCAGGGTCACGACGATCCAGAAGACGGTGACGGTCCGTTTGTGGGCGAGGATCCAGCGGGTAAGCGAGGTCATCATGGTTTCGGGCTGACTCCTGACTTGTTTGGGGCAGCCATGGTTGGTAGCAGAAACAATTTGGTCTGTCAACCGTTTGACTGCTACACTTCTTCCGCGTAATGCCTGACCTTCCCCCAGGTCCAGCCTCAGTCCACAACGTGCTGATGAACCACACCGGTTTTCTGATCAGCCGGATGGGGCTCGTGGCCGCCAAGCAGTTCGGAGAGCGCCTCGAGTCGCTCGGGCTCACCACTCGGATGTGGGGGGCGCTGAACGTGCTCGCGTCGGAGGGCGAGATCACGCAGCACGCGCTGTGCAAGTCGATCGGAATGGACCCGAGCTCGATGGTCTCGACGATCGATGAACTCGAGGCCATGGGCCTCGTGGAGCGCCGCCGGCATCCGACCGACCGTCGCGCCCACGCCCTTCACGTCACAGAGGCGGGGATGGAGACCCTGGCGCGAGGGCGGGAGATCGCGCGCACCGCCCAAGAGGAGCTCCTCGCGCCCCTGAACGATGAGGAACGGGAACAGCTGCACGCGCTGCTCCTCCGCCTCGCAATGGCGACGCGCAAAGAGCCCCTGGCCGTCGCGCCGCGCTGAGGATCAGACCGGAACCCGGACCGCCTCGCCGGTGCGTAGCCCGGCCGAGCGGAGTCGTGGGCGCGGCACGGCGAGCGCCGTGCCCACCCCGAGCAGGGCCCAGGTGACGGGGTCCTCGAGGAAGTCGGCGTAAAGCAGGGTGTGGAAGACGAGCGCGAGGAACGCCGCCGCGATCGCGGCTCGGGTGGGGTCGGAGCGGCTGCCTTTGAGCAGAACTACCGCCGCGACTAAGACCAGCGCGACGTAGGGGACCTCTCCGATCAGGCCCTGCTCGGCGGCGATCGTGATCGCGATCGTGTGCGAGGCCGCCAGCGTGGTGTTCGTGTGCCGGTGGCGGGCTCGATACTCGGCGACGAACGCCCCGGATCCGTAGCCCCAGAGCGGTCGGTCCCGGAACATGTCGAGGCCTCCGCTGACGAGCCCGGCACGACCGCTCGAGGCGCCGTTGAGCCCCTGGTTCAGCCCGAATGTATTGGGCGAGATCGCGACCACGGCGGCCCCGAGTGCGAGCACGGCGGCGCCCACGAGCACCGCGCGACCCACCTTCCAGCGCAGCGCGGCGAGGATCGCGAGGCCGAGGAGCAACGCGGCGAGGCTCGATCGCGAGAGGGTCAGTACGAGGCCTGCCCACAGAACCGCGAGGGCGCCGGTCGCGGAGAGTTGCTCGCGTTGGCGGCGGCTGTAGATCAGCACCGCGGCGAGCAGGATCATCACCAGCGCGAGGAAGCGGCCGAAGATGTCCGGATCGAAGAACACCGAGTTCACGGTGAAGTACGCGTGCAGGTCGTTGGCGACGACCAGCTTCGGGTTGAGGATGATCGTCTTGGTCGCGTACTCGACGAATCCGATGACCGCGAACACCACCGCCAGGGCGGTGATCAGCAGCAGGCACCGACGCACCAGGACCGGAGTCCAGCGCAGCCGCCGCAGCAGGCAGAACATCACGGCGAACGGGACGTAGAAGAAGGCCATCTGCTGGAGCGCCTTCTCGAAGTCGACCGAGTACACCGACTGGATCGCGTAAAGGACCACATACAGCGCCAGGAGCCGCTCGACCCAACCCGGTTGAGCGACGTCGTCGACGGCGCCGTTGCGCTCAGCGCCATCGCCACGATTCCTTAACGCGGGGACAACGAACGCGAGCGCGCCGGCGGCCACCACCAGGTAGAGCGGCACCAGGAGGTTCGAGGTCGTGCCGCCGGCCTGGATCGGGACGCGGAACGGGAGGGCCGCGACCGCGAGCAGGCCGAACAGAGCCGGGCGCCGATTGATGACGGCCGCGACTCCGACGAGCACCGCGAGCGCGACGAGTGCGCCGAGCACCGCCAGGAGCGGGTGGCGGTGCACCGGACCTAGCTGCGGGGAGTGCCAGATGTCGGCCAGCAGCAGCACCGGGGCGAGCACGAGGGCGGCGAGGATCGCGACGGCTCGGGTGCGGGTGCCGGGGACCAGGAGGGCCGCCGCGACGACGCCTGCGACCGCCACGACGCCCACCTTGGGCAGCGGTCCCGTTAGGGCGGCAAATGCGAGCACAGGGAGATGATCCTCTACCCTCTCGCGGCATGTACTGCGCGAAGGGCCCGAGGCTCGTCGCGGCGTCGGGTGTTGCCGCGATGGCGCTCGCGCTCGGCGCGTGCGGCGGGTCGGTTTCGGTCAAGCCGCCCGCCGGCAGCCGTGGTCGAGTGGACGATCCGCGCACGACCAAAACGAATCACGTGAAGTGCTTGCGAGACAAGCACCTGTCGGTGCAGGAGGTCGGTCAGACGAAGCTTCAGATCGGGCCGGCGCCTGGGGGTCCTCGCGTCGTGTTCACACCTACCCCCGGGGCGGCGCAATACGATCAGATTTCGGGCAACGGCGCCTACCAGGGGGCTGAGGTGATCGGCAGCGCGTTGCTGTATCCGAACCAGGGCTCCGAGTCGGAGCTCAAGTCGGTCGAGGACTGTCTCGCGAAGGGAGTCACCGGTTAGCGCTCGTCCTCCCCTCACGCCGGGAAGGACTTAGAATGCGACCACGACGCCCGCGCATCGGTGCGCGGGCTCGTGTGCGTGTGCCGCCGTCGAGCGCCGAGGTGCGGGCGCGGCAAGCCGAGATCCCCTCCCCGTGTCCGTTCCTACCGCAGAGCTGACCGCACCCACCGCGCCGCCCCACCGGGGTGCGCGGGCGGTGAGCTTGACGGGGCGGCTGGGCGCGGGCCGGCTGTATTTGTTCGCGGCCGTTTTCGCGCTGACGGTGGGGGCCGTGTCGCTTCTGCTCCCCTCCACGCCGAGTTATGACCCGTGGGCGTGGCTCGTGTGGGGCAGGGAGATCGTCCACGTGAACCTCCAGACGACCGGTGGCCCGTCGTGGAAGCCGCTGCCGATAATCTTCACCACCGCGTTCGCGCCGTTCGGGCGCGCCGCTCCGGATCTGTGGCTGGTCGTGGCTCGCGCGGGCGCGGTCATGTCCGTGTTGATGGTCTTCAAGGTCGCGGGGCGGGTGACCGCGGGGCTCGTGACGCGAGCCGATGCCCGGGAGGACCTCTTCGGCCGATTGGGTGCTCTGGCGCCGGCGATCCTGGCCGGCGCGATCGCGGCGGCGAGCCTGACCCTGTCCGGCGGCTATCTCAGCGACAGCGCGCTCGGGTACTCCGAGGGCCTGCTCACCGCGGCCGTCCTGATCGCGGTCGACCGGCATCTGGACGGCAAGCCGCGTCAGGCATTCGCGGTCGGTTTCTTCGCCGCTCTCGACCGTCCCGAGATCTGGCTGTTCTGGGGGCCGTACGGCCTGTGGCTGTGGCGGAAGGACCCGGGCGCGCGACGGCTGGTCATCGGCCTATTCGCGTTGATCCCGATCCTGTGGTTCCTGCCGGAGTACTGGGGCTCGGGGCATTTCTTCCGGGGCGTCAGCCGAGCTCACAATCCACGGTCGAACAGCCCCGCGTTCGCGAAGTGCCCGTTCTGCTCTGAGCTCGTCGACCACGCGTGGCCGTTCGTGCTGCTGCGCCTGAAGGTCGCCGCGCTGTTGGCGGTCGGCGCCGCCGGGGGGTTGTTGTGGCGCTCGTGGCGCGCGCGGGGTCGGTGGCGGCTCGAGACGCCACGGGAGCACGCGCAGGCCGCGCTGATCCTCGCCGGCGTGACGGGTCTCGGGTGGTGGGTCGTGATCTCGGTCCTCACGCAGGCCGGCTTCTCGGGCAACAACCGCTACCTCGTGCTGGGCGCCGCGCTGATCGACATCGCCGGCGCGGCGGGATGGGGCTGGGCGGTGTACGAGCTCGCTTCGGTCGTCTGGCGCCGGTGGGGCGCGCGCGGCGGCGAGGTCTCCTCCTCCTCCTCGTCCTCGCCCGGCGAGGTCCCCATCTCCTCGCCGTCCTTGCCGTCCTCGGCGTCCTCGCCGTCCTCGACCTACTCGCCGTCCTCGGCCGTCGAGGCACGCGCAACCAGGGCGTCGACGGCCCGGGGCTTTCTCTGGGGGGCGGTGGCGCTTGGAACGGCCGCCTTCCTGTTCCTGCCCAACTGGGTGGGGACGAACTACGTCAACATCCCCCGGACGCATCGGGCGCTCGTCTATCAGGCCCACCTGCGCGAGGACGTGACGAAGGTGGTGCGGGAGCTCGGGGGCCG
The DNA here is from genome assembly GCA_019244745.1 of Solirubrobacterales bacterium. GTDB lineage: Bacteria > Actinomycetota > Thermoleophilia > Solirubrobacterales > Solirubrobacteraceae > Palsa-465. Next base: position 19,984 of record JAFASF010000088.1, read on the forward strand.
GTCGCGAATCCTGGCGTGCGGCTCGGTGATGACCGAGGGCTTCCAGGTGCCGATGGTCGCGTGGGCGCTCGGTGTCCACACGCTCGACGTTCACGCCTCCCCGCTCGGGCCACCGTTGCCTCCCGCCCCGAACGTGATCTTCCAGACCCGCGAGACCCGCGGCGCGACCTTGCTCCCCCACGTCGGCGACTGGCAGGGACAGCCCGGCGTCCACTACACGCTCGCCGCGCACGTACGCACGTTCAGTGTGTACGCGAGTTGCAAAGGTAACCTGACGCTCTAGTCCCTATGGCCACCACCGTCGCCGCCCCACGACGCGTTCTGCCTGAGGAGGATGTGCGCGTACCCGACCGGGTGCGCCGGCTGCCCACCTGGCTGACCGTCGGCCTCTTCACGATCGCGCTGATGGCGGTCTCCGCGTACATCCGTACGCGGTTCATCGGCGGCCAGTTCTGGATGGACGAGGCGATCACCACCGGCATCGCGTCGCACTCGCTGAGCGCGATCCCGGGGATCATGCGCCACGACGGCTCGCCGCCGCTGTTCTACGTGCTGCTGCACCTGTGGATGAGCGTCTTCGGATCGAGCGAGGCGGCCACCCACGCCCTGTCGCTCACGTTCGGGCTGCTGACGATCCCGGTGGCGCTGTGGGCGGGGTGGAGCCTGTTCGGTCTGCGCGCCGGGCTGATGGCGGCGACGCTGTTCGCGTTCAGCGCGTTCCTCACCCAGTACGCGCAGGAGACGCGGATGTACGAGCTCATGGGTCTGCTCGGGCTGCTCGCCACCGCGGCGTTCCTGCACGCGTTCGTCTTTCGCCGGCGCAAGTACCTGATCCTGTTCGCGCTCTGCGTCGCGCTGATGCTCTACACCCATGCCTGGGGGATCTTCTTCGCCGCCGGTGCGGTGATCGCGTTGATTCCGGTGTGGCTGAACAGCGACGATCGGCGGGGAATCGTACGAGACGCGCTTTTGGCGTTCGCCGGCGCTTTCGTCTTGTACCTGCCGTGGGTGCCCAACTTCATCTACCAAGCCACGCACACGGCGGCGCCGTGGGATCACTCGCCGCGACTCGGTGCCCCGGTTCAGATCTCGCGCGACCTGCTCGGGGGCGACCGGGTGACCGCCGCGCTGGCGCTGACGTCGGTCATCGGCCTGGCTTCGTTGTTCACTCGGTCCCGCCGGCGCAGCCGGGAGGCGACGATCCTGTGGGCGCTGATCGCGCTCGCGGCCGGAACGCTGTTCTTGGCCTGGGCCTCCTCGCAGATCACTCCAGCGTGGGTGTCCCGGTACTTCGCGCCCGTGCTGGCCTCCTTCCTACTGCTGGCGGCCTGGGGCTGCTCGCGAACCCGCGTCGTCGGTGTTGTCGCGATCGTGTTGTCGGTCGTGTTCCTGGTCCACACCGCGTCCTACACGCCGCAGTACAAGAGCGATGTGCGCGACGTCAGCGGGGAGCTGACGCCGCTCCTCCACGCTGGCGACGTCGTGATTGTCGGCCAGCCCGAACAGGTCCCGCTGACGTGGTACTACCTCCCGAACGGCCTGCGCTACGCGAGCACGATCGGGCCGGTCTCCGACCCGTCGTACATGAACTGGGTCGACGCTCTGAAGCGGTTGCGTGACGCCAATCCTCAGGCCACGCTCACGCCGCTGCTTGCTAGCCTGCGGCCCGGGCAGCAGGTCCTGTTCGTGCGTCCCTTGACCGAGGGCGCACAGAACTGGGAAGCGTCATGGACGCAGTTGGTACGCCGGCGCTCGGCCCAGTGGGGCGCGCTTTTGGCCGCCGCCCCGCAGTTGAGGTTCGTGGCGGCAGCGCCTCTCAACTACCGGGGAGCCTGCTGCGTTGCGGACAGTGCAGTGTTGTACGAGAAGGTCTCTTGAGTGGAGCCGAAGTGAACAAAACTGAGCCGAAGTGGGTCTCGGGGTCGACGCCCGGAGCGGACGATCCCGCGTCGCTGTCCGCCTCGGCGCCGGGTGCGGACATCACCGAGGAGCGTCCCGTGGTCGTCCTCGGCGGCGGCCCGGCGGGCCTGACCGCGGGGTACCTGCTCGCCAAGAGGGGAAAGCCGGTCATCGTGCTCGAGTCGACGGGCCAGGTCGGCGGGATCGCCCGCACCGAGGTACGCGACGGGTACCGCTTCGATCTCGGTGGCCATCGCTTCTTCACCAAGGCAAAGGAGGTCGACGACCTCTGGCACGAAATCATGCAGGAGGAGTTCCTCAGGCGCCCGCGGCAATCGCGGATCTACTGGAACGACAAGTTCCTCGAGTATCCGCTCCAGGGCATGGACGTGATCCGCAAACTCGGTCCGGTCGAGCTCACGCGCTGCGGGTTCTCCTACTTGTGGGCGGCGGTGAAACCGAAGCGGCGCGAGGACACGTTCGAGGAATGGGTCTCCAACCGCTTCGGCAAGCGGCTCTACCAGCACTTCTTCAAGACATATACCGAGAAGCTGTGGGGGGTGCCGACGGACGAGATCCGGGCGGAGTGGGCCGCCCAGCGGATCAAGGGGCTGTCGTTCTTCGCTGCCGCCAAGGCCGCGTTCTTCGGCAACAAGGGCAACAAGATCAAGTCGCTGATCAGCGAGTTCAATTACCCCCGGTACGGCCCGGGACAGATGTGGGAGCAGATGACCTCCGACATCCGCTCGCTCGGTGGAGAGGTGCGCCTGAACGCGCCCGTGACGCGGATCCGGCTAGATCCGGGCGCCGGGCGCGTGGTCGAGCTCGTGGCCGGCGGGGAGACGTTGACGCCCTCGCACGTGATCTCCTCGCTTCCGCTGCGCACCACCGTTGGAATCGCCGAGCCCGAGGCGCCGGGCGAGGTGCGGGACGCCGCGCGCGGGCTCCGCTACCGGGAGTTCCTCACCGTGCTGCTCGTGATCGAGGGCCAGGACCTGTTCCCGGACAACTGGATCTACATCCATCAGCCGGGCGTGCGCGTGCTGCGGATCCAGAACTTCAAGTCCTGGAGCCCGTGGATGGTGCCCAACGATCGTGACGCCTCGATCGGGATGGAGTACTTCTGCTTCGAGGGCGATGAGCTATGGAACATGGCCGACGAAGACCTCGTCGCGATGGCCGGCCACGAAATCGAGCAGCTGCACCTGGCGCGCGCGGACAACGTCAAGTTCGGCTTCGTCGCGCGCGTGCACAAGGCCTATCCGATCTACGACGTCGAGTACGCCGAGCGTGTGGTGACGATCCGAGGCTGGCTCGAGGGCATCGCGAACCTCCAGCAGGTCGGCCGTAACGGGCTGCACCGCTATAACAACTCCGATCACTCGATGCTGACCGCGATGCGCGCCGTTGACAACATCCTGCTCGGAACCCATCACGACATCTGGGCGGTGAACGCCGAGAGCGTCTATCACGAGGAGGACGTCGAGGACGAGCAGCCCTACGTCGATGCACCCGAGACGCCGGGGATGGAGCAGCCACTCGCTTCGGAGCGATAGCTCGGTGGCGCCGTACTCCCGCCGCCTGAGCTGCCCCGAATTTCGGGGGGTCTGCGAGCGCCGCCT
>JAFASF010000367.1 GCA_019244745.1 Solirubrobacterales bacterium
AGACGACGCACCGCGTTGGTGCCCGACCACAGGAACGCGGCGATCGTTACTAGGCCACCGATCAGCCCCGCGGCCCACTTCAGAAATTCACTCACCGCCAGCTGCCCGGATACGAACCACAGCATGAGGGCGGCGAGCACCAGCGGCATTACTGGAAGCAGATCCCTTAGAAACTGTCCGAGGCGCCAGCGATAGTCACGCAGGCGCTTCCGTGCCAGGAAGGCTGCGCCGCGCTCGCGGAACTGTCGATGTAGCTGTCCGTCGAGTGCGCTGATCAGCCACCACCACGGAGGCGCCACCCGCTGGTACTGCCACGCGTCGAAGCGGATGACGGTCCACGCTCGTTCGGGCCGGTCCACATCGGTTGATCCGGTGACGCGCTCGCTGTCCGAGACGCTGCGACCGCCGTCCGCCACGGGCAGTTGCAGGTAATGGGCCACTCTTTCCACGAGATCCCGGCTGCCGGGACCATCGACCTGAATCAGCAGCGGAGCCGTCCCAGACGTCGGAGCCTTGCGCTCGCGTTCCAGGCGCATGATCACGACGCTCGCGATCGCGTCCAGGGCTGCGGTCTCCTGCTCAGACAGGAGAGCCGGGCGTGGACGAGTGGTGCGGTCGGCGAACATTGCAGAGACAGGTCACCCCGCCTGTCATCGACCGATTCTCCCGCCGGCGAGGGACGGAAAGCGTGACAAAAGTCACCCGCGCCACGGGGCGGATTATCGGCGCCCAACCCACCGGCTGTTTCGAGCGCGCTCTAAGTATCGGCGGAGCGCTGCTCGTCCATCGCACGGTGCTCGTCGAGGGCCGCTCGGAGGCGTTGAGCGGCGACCGGCGCCTTGTTGTCCAGAGCCCATACGTCTCGCTTGAACAGTGCGATCAGTCGCAGCGGAGAGGTCGCCATTATCGAGGCGGTGCGCCGCCCGGAGCCGAGCACGGCAATTTCGCCGACCACATCACCCGTGCCGACGCTGCGTAACGTCGTGTCCCCCATGACGATGTCGGCGGTGCCGCTCTCGATCGCGAACAATGCGTGTCCGAAATCGCCCTCGTTGGCGACAGCTTCTCCGGATGGAACTTCGACCTCGAACGCCACGCTGGCGACGGCGGCCAGCTCCGGCTCAGGCAGACCGGCGAAAATCGGGATGGCGGCGATGCGGCTGGCGTCCATGAGCCGCCAACCTACAGGAGTTGACGCACCGGTTGGCGACCGGCTCGCCTGACAGGCGTTGGGCGGCGCGGACTCAACCCAGCTGCCGGACCACCGCCTCGAGCGGCTTTCGATCAGCTCGGGCGATCCAATCCTCCGGCGAGCGACGCGCCGGATCGCGAGGGCGCACCGGGTAGCCGAACGTCAGCACCGTCACCGGGCGCTCGTCCTCCTCGAGTCCAAGCAACCGTGCCACCCCGTCGGGATCCGCCATGCCGTTCGGGCACGAGCCGATTCCCTCGTTCCAGGCCACCAGCATCATGTTCTGCGCCGCGCGCCCCGCGTCGAACAACACCGGCCCGCGGCCTCGCACGGTTATTGCCAGGACGAGCGAGGCGCCACGAACGTTGTCCGCCACGTACACCGCATCGGCAAGCCCCTCGCGCACTCCCGGGTCGTCGACGACCACGAAGCTCCACGGCTGGCGGTTGCGTGAGCTTCCGGAGACCCGGCCGGCCTCCAGGATCCGGTTCACCGCCGACTCGGGCAGCGAGCGGTCCAAGTACTCGCGCACCTCGCGCCTGCTCGCGACCGCCAGAAAGACGTCCACGCTGCTAAGCCTAGGGCCTGACCGCCGTAGAAGCGCGTCGGTGGCGAGTGGGACGCCCGCTACCCTTGCCGACCGTGCGAAGACGCGTGCCCGGCCTCATTGCCTTCCTGGGTTTGGTGGTGGCCTTGGCGATCCCGCTCGCAGCCTGTTCTGGCGGATCCGGGTCCGGCAAGACGGACGCCTCTCACACCGTCACGCTCGCGCAGACGGGTCACCACGCCTCCGGTTATCAGCGCTCCTCGAGCCTGGTGCGCAACGCCGTGCCTCAGCCGGGATGGCGTCCGTACACCGGGTCGGTGCCGATTCTCGTCTACCACGATCTCGGCACGCCGCCCCCGGGCGACGCGCTACCGGGGCTATACGTCTCCGATGCCGAGTTCGAGGCCCAGATGGCGTGGCTTCACCTGCAGGGCTATGAGGCCGTGACGCTCGACGAGGTTATGCAGGCTTGGTACCACGGCGCGACGCTGCCGGCCAAGCCAATCGTGATCACCTTCGACAACGGCTACATCCCGCAGGCCACCTTCGCCCCCGCGGTGATGTCTCGGTACGGCTGGCCCGGCGTCCTGAACGAGATCACGGCCGGCCACCTCTCCAACGCCAGGATCGATTCCTTGTTGAGAATCGGCTGGGAGATCGATTCACACTCCGTGACCCACCCCGACTTGACGTCGCTCTCCCCCGGCGAGCTCCGCTATCAGCTTGTGGCCTCGCGTCAGTTCCTCCAGCGGACGTTCCACATCCCCGTCAACAGCTTCTGCTACCCGTCGAGCAAGTACAACTCGGCCGTGGTCGCGGCGGTCAAGGCCGCGGGCTACACAAACGCGGTGACCGAGAATGGCGGCTACGCAACCAGCGCGGACCCCTACCTGCTCAACCGGTTTGAGATCGAGGGCGGCCAGGGGGTCGCCGGGCTCGCCTCCGACCTGCAGCGGCAGTAACAAACCGGGTCGCGAGTGGTGCCGGCCGGTTCCGTGCGCCGCGCCGGTGGCGATGTGTTTTGTGCTGAGTCGATCGCTGTCACGGGCCGGTCGGATCCCTGAAGGAACGATCGGTCTGCGCGCCGGGCGAAGCGCTGACCGTGACGACATATCTCGGTGACTATGGGAGTGACCATGACATCCGCTCCGTACCTGGTCGATTCAGTCGAGGAATCGGTCCTCGAAGCTGAGTACGGGCCGGGTCGCGAACCGGTTCGCCTCGAGCCTCGACTGGCTCCTGGGCCCAGGTAAGCCGCCCGGAGTGGTCACGCACGCGGTCCGGCGCGCATCGCTAACGGCGCTGCCCCGCGCGAAGCACCAGGCACGTGGAGCCGGCGAGCGTCGATCGGGCGCGAACCGGATCGCGATGGCGCTCGTACCGACTCGTAGCGAACCGCAAACGACATCGGGAGACGACCATGAGCAGGCATTCGTCAAACCAAGGCCCTAGAGCAGTGTCCGCAGCCGGCGGCTCGCGGTTGGGCCGCTCTTCGGCCGGCGATAGCGGGGCCGTGGTGGTTGTCGGGGCAGGGCCAACAGGGGTGCTGCTCGGGATCGAGCTTGCTCGGCGCGGGGTCGGCGTCCGGGTGCTGGACAAGCAGATCTCGCGTCCGCGCGAATCGCGAGCGATCGCGATCCATGCTCGCGCGCTCGAGATGTTCCACCAGCTCGGGATCGCCGACGAGTTCCTCGAGCTCGGCTCCCGGCTCGATGGGATGCTCCT
>JAFASF010000407.1 GCA_019244745.1 Solirubrobacterales bacterium
CCAGAACGTCGAGAGCCCGGTGAGCACGCTCCCCTTGTCCGGGATCGGCGTCGGGTGCACGACGTCATAGGTCGAGATCCGATCCGAGGCGACGATCAGCAGCGAGTCGCCGAGGTCATAGATCTCGCGGACCTTGCCCGAAGCCAGGAGGGGCAGGTCAGCGAGTGCGGTCACTTGGTCGATCCTAGCAACGGGTGCGGCGGCCGATCGGGGCCTCGATCGGTACCGTTGACCCCCCATGCCGGTCCTCACAGCCCGGGGAGTCGTCAAGTCGGTGGGCGCCGGCCGGGCCCGGAGGCTGATCCTCGACGGGGCGACGCTGCACGTCGAGCGGGGCGAGCTGGTGGCGGTGCTGGGGCGATCGGGGAGCGGGAAATCCACGCTGCTCCACCTGCTCGGTGCGCTCGACCGGGCCGACGGCGGCGAGATCGTCGTGGCGGGTCGGGAGCTCACTCGCCTCAGTGGCGGCGCGCTCGCGCGGACGCGGCTGCGCCACATCGGTTTCGTGTTCCAGTCCTTCCAGCTCGTCGAAGAGCTGAGCGGTGCGGAGAACGTCCTCCTCCCGACCCGGCTTCCCGGGGCGCCCAGGGGCGGCGCGCGACGCGCGCGCGCACTGATCGACGAGCTGGGGCTGGCCGACGTCGCCGATCACCTGCCGTTCGAGCTCTCGGGGGGCGAGCAGCAGCGGTTCGCGATCGCGCGCGCGCTCGTCAACGACCCGGAGCTCGTGCTCGCCGACGAGCCGACCGGCAACCTCGACCTCGAGAACGGGGCCGCCGTGCTCGGCCTGCTGCGCGCGCTCACCGACCGGGCGGTGGTGATCGTCACCCACGATCCCGAGGCGGCGGCGATCGCGGACCGCGTCCTGCACCTCCGCGAGGGCCGTTTGAGCGGACGGGTAGATCCAAGGCTCCGCGCGGTCGGCAGGCGCGAGCTCCGGGCGCAATGAGGGCGGCGCTGATCGACGCCCGGCAGGGGTTGCGCCTGCGGCGCCGGCGCACCCTGCTCACCGCGCTCGGGATCGCGCTCGCGGCGGCGATGCTCTCCTCCGCGCTCGTCGTCGGCGAGGGCCTCGGCTACGGCTTCGATCGCGCCGCCCGCGCGTCCGACCTGCCGGACGTGATCGTGCGGTTCAACTCGCAGCCCGCGAGCCTGGTCGCCCAGCACATCACCGCGCTCCCGGACATCGCGGCCTTCACCGTGCGCAACCAGGCCACGGGAGTGCCGATCTCCTTCGGCGATCACGCCAGCAGCAGCGCGTCGGTGGAGCTCGTGGGCCCGGGGCGCCGGGGCTATGCGATCGTGAGCGGGCGCCAGATGTCCGATACCCGCTTCGGGGAGGTCGTGCTCGAGCGAGGGTTGGCGCAGGCCTGGGGCGTCAAGCTCGGAGACGAGGTCAGCGTCGGAAACCTGAACGAGCTGCGGGTGGTGGGGTTCTCGGAGGCCCCGGACAACGTCTCCTATCCGCTCGCCGTGCCTCGCGTGTATATGTCGGAGAGCGCGATGGCGGCGCGGTTCGGTCCCGACCCGAACGACTCGGTCAACGAGGCGATGATCTGGCTCCGGGACCCACGCTACGTCTCGGAAGTGCTCGCGCAGGCGCGGGCGACGAGCTACGGCCTCCAGGGGGTGCGCTTCGTCACGCGCTCGGGCGTGCGCGTGCTCCTCGACCAGGCCGCGGGCATCGTGATCGACCTGCTGGTGGCTCTCTCTCTGATCGCGCTCGTGACCGCCGGCGTGATGCTCGCCGCCTCGGCGCGGGCGGAGATCCAGCGCCGCCTGGGCGGGATCGGGATCCGGCGCGCCGTGGGGGCCGGACGCGGGTACGTGGCCGGTGCGCACGCGCTCGAGGCCGTGCTGGTCGCCGCCCCCGCCGCGACCATCGGCGCGGTGGCCGGCGTGCTCGCTACCTACGGGCCGTCGGGCCGCCTCGAGACGCTGCTGAACGAACCGCCCCCGGGCACGGCGCTGCTGTTGCCGCTCGCCGCGGGGTGGTTGGTGGCGGTCGCGGTGCCGGCGCTCGCGGCGACCTGGCCGGCGTGGCGAGCCTCGGGGCGACCGGCCGTGTCGCTGCTCGGAGGGGCGGAGTTGCGCGGTGGGCGTGCTTCCCCCCCGCGCCTGGCCGCCCGCGCCCCCGGCCTTACCGCGCTGGGGGCACGGCTGGTGGGCGCGCGCCGGGCGCGGCTCGCGGCCACCGTGGCGATGCTCGGGATGTCGGCCGGGTTCGTGCTGCTCCTGCTGTCGCTGGCCTCGGCGCTGCAGACGCTCGAGACCGATCCGGCAGCCCTCGGCAAGCGCTACCAGCTGACCGCACAGCTGCCGGCGTCTCAGGCGCGCGAGGTGCTCAAGGTGCCTGGCGTGCAGGCCGCGGCGCCGCGCTACGAGGACTACGCGGCCGACTCGTTCTCGCTCGGCGAGACGATCGACGTCATCGCCTACGCGGGCGATCACACGAAGTTCGAGGCGCCCCCGCTCGTAGACGGGAGCCGGCTGCGGGGACCCGCGCAGGCCGAGGTCGGCGCCGGACTCGCCGACGCGCTCGGCGTCAGCCCCGGATCGACGCTCGCGCTGGCCATGCCGTCGGGGACCGAGCTGCGCCTGCGCGTCGCGGGGGTCGTCAGCTCGCTCGACCACGACGGGCGCGTGGCGTACATTCCCGCCGCCGCGATGCTGCGCGCCGATCCGGCCGCGCCGGCGGAGATTGCCGTGCGGCTCCGCGACGGGGCCGACGTCGCGAGCGTGACCGCCGGCCTGGCGGCGATCGGCGCCGCGCCGTCCCCAACCGGCGGGGCCACCGCGAGGGGCAAGCCGCTCGTCGACGTCCTGCGCTCGCTGCTGCGCGCGATCGCGATCGTGGACGGACTCGTGTGTCTCTACGCGCTCGTGCAGGCGTGCGCGCTGACGGTTTCCGAGCGACGGCGGACGGTCGCCGTGCTGCGCGCGTGCGGCGCCGGGTCGCAGGCGGTGGCGAGGCTGCTCTGCGGCGCGGCGGCGATGCTGGTGGTGCCGGCGGCGGTGCTGGGGATCGGGCTCGAGCGGCTGGTCCTCGGCCCCGCCCTCTCGCGCCTCGCGGCGAGCTACGCGACGCTTCCGCTGTCGGCCGGGTTCTTCGAGATCGCAGTCTTGGTTACCGGCCTGGTCGTGGCGGCGTTGATCGCGGTGCTGTGGGTGACCCGCCAGGTGGGCCGGGAGGGTGTCGTCACGGGGCTGGCCGCGCCATGAGCATCCGCTTGACGCGCCGGCAGGCGCTGGTTCGAATGGCCGCGGGGACCGCGGTGCTCGTCGCCGGGTGCGGCGCGGGTCGGGGTGGCGAGGCGACGGGCTCCACCGTGCGCTCGACCTGGTCTGACCCGGTCGGTGATGGCGTCCTCCGCCGCTCGCTCGGCGAGCCGCTCCTGGAAAGGACGGAGCTGGGCGCGTCGGCGGCCCTGACCGGAAC
>JAFASF010000056.1 GCA_019244745.1 Solirubrobacterales bacterium
TCGGGCTCCGACGCGCCGGGTTCTGCTCTCCCGAACAACGCGCGTAGGTCCCGTTGTCGCCGAGCCTCGCTTTGCGCGCCGCCAGCAGGTCTCGCAGTCATCTGCCGATGCCCCCGAGGCGCAGGAGCCCCGGAGCCGCCGAGACCCCCGGTCGCGACGGGAATGCGCCGGTGCGGACAAGCGTGCCCAACGGCGACGCTCAAGCGGCGGCTGCTCTGTGCCGCCGACCGTTGCTCGTTCGAAAGCTGGTCCCCATGGGGTTCGGACTCGAACCTGAGCGGCCAGGCCCGCTCCCTGAGGCGTCGGTCACCGAGCTGTGGGGCTGTCGTCCTTCGGCGCGTAGCGGTGGTGCAGCGACAGGGGGTTGCCGTCAGGGTCCAGGCAGATCGCCTGCCAGCAGACGCCGGAGTCAAACGTTTCGCTCACGAAGCGCACGCCCTTGCCCTCAAGCCGTTCCCGCGCCACGGCCACATCATCGACTTGCAGAGCGATCGGCATCGCGTTGGGCGAAAAAGTGCCACCGAAGTCCTCGGTGCGCATAATGGCCAGCGTGAGGTTGCCGGCTTGGTACTCGGCGCCCGGTCGGCTCCCATAGCGCTTGACAAACGGCAGGCCGAGGGTCTCGCCGTAGAAGGTCGTCATCGCCTCGAAATCCTGCGCCGGGATACAGACGAAATCCACGCCGGTGATGAGAGGGGTTTTGTCGGTCATGTGAGTTAGACCCTCGCGGGGTGCCGACTTCATCGCTGGACAGGCAACCCGGAGATGGCGACCATCAGCTCGTCGTCGAGCCGCTGCTGCCCTCGTGCGCAGCGGGAGCGCGAGGGTCGGTAGAAGATGACCGGCGTCGCGGAGCCGGGCCGCGACTCAGTACTCGTTCTTGAATGCAAAGAAGGAACCGCGAATGGTTCCGGCCAGCTTCGACTTCTGCGTGGCGAATTTGAACTGCGAGGCGAGCTCCGCGGGGACTTCCATCCCTTCGGAGAGCTTGAACCCGACCGCCCGCTTGTTGGGGTCATCGACGGTATACATCACGTTGATCGACAGACCGCTCTCGTAGAAGACGTACGCGATTCGGATGTTCTCGACCTGGAAGGCCGAAGCCTCGAGAGGGCGAGAGGAGATGACGATGTCGCGCTCTTCCTTGAGGATCCGGTGCACCCAGTCGATGGTTGGCTTGTCGTCGCTCGCAGGCTCCACCGTGAAGACGTGGTCGTACTTGTTCTTGAAATAGCGGGCCTCGTTCGCCCGCAGACCGGCGAGCGCGGCCGCGACTGGCGATGACTCCAGACCCACGGTTGAAACGCTGTTGAAGTCCACGGCGTAGGACATGACGCATTCCCGAACGCGTCAAAGGATGATCCGTTGGCGTCGGCCGGAGGCTACCGCAGCCGTGAAGCCCGCGGAGCGGTCACTCCGGCATCGCCCACCCGTCCACCACGCGCTCCGCTGGGGTGCGGCGCCTGACCGAGCTGGATCGGGCGCCCTTGCGCTTGGCGCGCAGAACCGCGCTCTTTACCTGGTTTCCGCAGACTTCCATTGAGCCCCGGCGTCGGGTGCCGGGACGGGAGGTGCCGAGGAACCGGATCGTGCAGTCGGCCCCCGCGCACTCCTTGACCCGAGCTCGCATGGGCCCAGAGACCGGGTTGATCGACGCGCTGGACGGGCTCGTTTCAGCCCGATTGTGTATCGCGGCGAGGCAGGTGTCGGCGGATGACGTCGAGCGCGTGTCTGAGTACGGGGCGCTCGTCGTCGTGTCTCCACGCGACGGCGAGTTCGACTCGCGTCGTGTCGTGGGTGAGCGGCCGGTAGATCGCGCCGTGGACGGTCATGTGGCGGACGGAGGCCGGAACGAGGGAGACGCCGAGTCCAGCCGCGACGAAGCTGACTAGAGTCGCTGTCTCGGCGACTTCGTGAGCGGCGAGCGGTTTGAAGCCGTGAGCAGCGCAGGCGTCCTCGACGGCGTCGTGCAGGACGGACCGAAAGTGGGACGGGTAGGCAACGAATGGGTCGTCCTTGAGTTGCTCGAGCGGCACGGCGTCTGAATTGGCGAGGGGGTGAGATTGCGGGAGGACGGCGATCAGCGGTTCGGATTGGAGCACCTCGGTGCTGAGATCGCGCTCGCGGACCGGGGGGCGGAGGAGTCCGAGGTCGAGCGTGCCGGCGGTTAGCTGCGCGACCTGGGCAGGCGTCAGCAGCTCACCCCGCAGGTCGAGCATGACGCCGGGCAGCTCCTGTCGTAGGGCCGCGGCGAGTGACGGCAGCACCGCGTAGGTGACCGAGCCGGTAAAGCCGATGGCGAGGCGTCCGTACTCGCCGCGCGCGGCGCGGCGAGCGTCGTCGATTGCCGAGTCGACCGCGACTAGGATCTCCCGGCCGCGCTCGAGGAGTACCTCGCCGGCCGGCGCGAGCTCAACGCTGCGAGTGGTCCGATAGAGCAGAGGTTCTCCGAGCTCGGCCTCCAGGCGGCGGATCTGCTGCGAGAGCGGCGCCTGTGCGATGTGTAGGCGTGCGGCAGCGCGCCCGAAATGCCGCTCCTCCGCCACGGCGATGAAATAGCGCAGGTGCCTGAGCTCCACGGATCAGCTCTCTGCATTCATATCAAAGACATAGTCAATCAACACCCGATTGGTGTTGCCGCGTGCGCCAGCCTGGCCTAGCGTTTGGTGCCGGTCCCGCGCGTGGCGCTCGACCGAGATAGGAGGCCTGACACGATGCGATGGGATCCCGATCCCGCGGCGGCGGCGGCGCTGGAGACGCTCGGGGACACGGTGCGAATCACGGTGGTCGAGGGGATCCCAATCGCTCTCCCTTACCGTCGTGCGCCGAAGTTCGCTTCGGGAAGCGTCGGGAGCGCCGACAACGTGCTCGTGCGCGTGCACACGGACGCGGGCCTGGTCGGCCAGGCCGAGGCGCAGCCGCGCCCGTACACGTATGGCGAGAGCCAAACCTCGATCGTCGAGGCCGTCAGCGGGCAGTTGAGCGAGGCGCTGGCGGGTGTCGATCCTCTGCGGGTCGAGCTCGTCGCGCAGTGCTGCGCCGGCGTCGCCGGAAACCGCGTCGCACGCGGGGCCGTTGACCTCGCCGTGTGGGACCTCGTTGGGCAGGTGCTGGGATGCCCATGCCACACTCTGCTGGGTGGGTTTGCCGACGATGTCGCCGCGGCCCACATGGTCTCGTTCGCCGACCCGGCGGCGATGGCGGACGAGGCGGTCTCGGTCAATGACGAGCTCGGCGTCAACACGTTCAAGGTCAAGGTTGGGCGGGCCCCGGCGCTCGATGTCGCGGCGGTTCGGGCGATCCGCGACGCGTTGCCGGATGCCGATCTGTACGTGGACGCCAACCGCGGCTGGAGCTACGAGGATGCGGTGCGGGCTGGCGATCAGCTGGCCGAACTCGGGGTGCGCGCGATCGAGGAGCCGATCGCGGTCGAGGATCGCGCGGGGCGGATGCGCCTTGCCGACCGCTGGACTGTGCCGCTGGTGGGTGATGAGAGTTGCATCAGCCTGGCCCACGTAGAGAGCGCGTTGGAAGAAGGCGCGGTGCGGATGGTGAGCGTGAAGACGGCGCGGACCGGGTTCACGGAATCGCGCCGGATCGTGGATCTGTGCCTGGCTCGGCATGTCTCGATCGTCGTCGGCAGTCAGTACGAGGGAGCGATCGGCGCTAGCGCGACGGTTGCCTTTGCGGCCGCATTCGCCGCCACCGCCGGCCACCCGGCTGAGATCACGAACTTCCTCGACCTGGCCGACGACCTCGTCGTTACCGCGCCCGAGATCCGTGACGGCCGCGTACTGGTGCCGGCGGCGCCGGGGCTAGGCATCGACATCGATGAGGATCGTCTGGCACGCTACCGGCTGGATCGCTGATGCTGTTCATGGCCGAGATGGAGGTCCGCCTACCGCCCGACATACCAGCGCAGCGCGTCGACGAGCTTAAGGCGCGCGAGCGCGAGTACTCGCAGGCGCTTCAACGCGACGGGCGCTGGCCGCATCTGTGGCGGGTGGCCGGACGCTGGGCGAACGTGAGCGTGCTCGACGTCAGCTCGGTCGACGAGCTGCACGAGCTGCTGTCCGGTCTTCCGATGTTCCCCTATCTGGATATTCGCGTCACGGCGCTGGCGCGTCACCCCAACGCAATCAACCGAGGAGAGGACGATGTCTGATCGCGCAAACCAACTGATCAGCGACATCCTGCGCCGGATTCACGCGGCGATCGTCGAGAACGATGTCACCTACGACGAGTACCAGACCGCCAAGCAGTGGTTCATCGACGTCGGAGAGGCAGGCGAGTGGCCGCTGTTCGGCGACGTGTACATCGAGCACGTCGTCGAGGAGCAGGCGTTCGGCAACCGCGCCGGCTCGCAGGGCACGATCCTCGGCCCGTTCCACCTCCCTGACGCTCCGCTGCTCGAGCCACCGTTCGAGCTTCCTCACCGTCCGGACGAGACCGGGGACCGGACCCGTGTCTCGGGTCGCGTGACCGACGTCGATGGCAGGCCCCTCGCCGGCGCCAACCTGGACATCTGGCAGGCCGATGCCCAGGGTCGCTACTCGGGGTTCATGCCCGGTCCGCCGGAGGGCAACCTCCGCGGCCAGATCCGTACCGACGCAGACGGCCGGTACGAGTTCACAACGGTGATCCCCGGGCCGTACACAATCCCGCTCGATGGACCCACCGGAAGGATGACCGCGGCCGCGAGCTGGAGCCCGTGGCGCCCGGCGCACGTCCACCTGATCGTCAGCGCCGAGGGCTATGAGCCGCTGGTGACCCAGCTATTCATCGACAGCAGCGATTATCTGGACAACGATGTGGCCAGTGCCGTGAAGCCCGAGCTGATCGTGCACTCCGAGCCCACGGGTGACGGCGAATATGCGATCACCTACGACTTCGCGCTGGCCCCGGCGCGCACGCCGGCGATGGCATAAGCGTCATGTCGGACCACACGGTCGCTGTCGTTGGCGGCGGGATCGGCGGGCTGGTCCTGGGGCTCGCTTTGCGCGAGCGCGGGATCGGCTTCGAGGTCTACGAGCAGGCAGACGAGCTGCGCGAGGTAGGCGCCGCCGTGGCGCTGTCGGCCAACGGCACGCGCGAGTTGCGCCGGCTCGGGGTCGGCGAGCAGGTCGAGGAGGTCTCAGTCGTCCCCTCAGCGCTGGTCATCCGGCGCTGGGACACCGGCGAGATCATCACCGCCCATCCGATCGGGCGCGACGGAACATATGAGGCGACGTTCGGCGTTGCCCGGGAAAACCGTGGCCGGCGACCCGATCCGCAACACCTCGCCACCCTCTTGATCGATGCTGATCGCCATCGGCACCCGCGGACCCCGGCCCAGCGCCACCCGCTGAATGCCATTTGACAGATTCACGACCTGCGAGGGGTTCGTCAGGGTGTTGGACCAGGTGAAATAGATGATGCTGCCGGGGTGATACCTGTCGATCAGCTGCGCGATGTTGTCGACCCCGTAGTACTTCTGGTTGAGCGCCACCATCGCCGGATCGCTATCACGCACCGAAGTTCCATAGCCATTGACCTCAAACAGCTGACCGACCTTCTCCGCGAGGGTCATATGCGCCAATGTCCGACGAACCCACGCGCGCTCAGTCACGACCGACCGCGCCCCCCGAGCCGATCCCAGGCGCCCCAGCGAGGCCTTGGTCTTGGCGGCGACAGCCGGCGACCCACTCCCCACACAGGCCGCGACCGCAACAGCCACAACACCCAGGACGACCAACGTTCCCGAGCGTCGCCATCTGGCCACGCGGGGAACAAGCAGTTGCACAACCGGCGGCAGGACACGATCCCTCCAACGGACGGGTACGGGAGAACTGTTTGCAACGCTACGCCCGCCGGCAGTGCTTGTCATCGGTAATCGAGTACCGAACGCAACCGCGGCCCGCAGGGCGACCGCGCCGGGGCTTTCCCGAGGCTTCGTCCGAGGATCTTCTCGTCGAAGCCCTCAAACCGCCGCTGGCGCTTTCCGGCGATCTTCGGCTCAAAGCTCCCATGCCGGTCCCGTAAGGTCTTCATGTCGACCGGCCCCTGCTCGCTCGTCAATGTCTTCCGCGTCGGCCCGCTGCGCGTATTGCCGGTGCCGCCAGGCGGCTCCTGGTGGGGCTCATCGCCCAGGTGGTCGGTCAGCTCGGCCTCCAGCGCCCGCTCAACCAGCCGCTCGGTCAGCTGCGAGAGCAGGCCGCCTGGTCTCACGATCTCCTCCTCGCTCCTCGCCCTCGCCAGCAGATCGTCGACGAGCTCATCCGGCAACTTCCCACGACATCGTCGGGCACCTGGTCAAGGATCCCAGCCGCCGGCGTTCGTGCGCCAGCTAAACGACTCTCGGCGTCGTTGCGAGCTGTGTTTTTGGCGCGTCCGGAGTTGAGTTGAGACCAAAGCGAATGCTAGGGTCTTCTACGTTCTGAGCTGCGATCTCGGGGCAGGCCCCCGCCAGAACTGAGGAGGGTCGTCGTGCTCACTGTCATCTGCGCCTTGGGGGCCGCCTTCTGCAACGCGTCGTGGGCGGTCATGGCGCGATTGGCCGGCGTCGCGGCACCTAAGGGCCAGTCCCGATGGCGAACGGGGTGGTATCTGGTCCACCAGCCGGTCTGGCTGGTGGGACAAGCGTTCGCGGTCGGCGTGTTCGTGCTGAGCGGCGTGGCGCTGTACTTTGGCGAGCTGTGTTTGTTTGGGGGTCGCGAGTGGGTCGAGGAGCAAAGCGAATGCCAGGGTCTTCTACCTTCTGAGCTGCGATCTTGGAGACAGGCCCCGCCAGAACTGAGGAGGGTCGTCGTGCTCACTGTCATCTG
>JAFASF010000012.1 GCA_019244745.1 Solirubrobacterales bacterium
AGCGTGAGGAGGACGGCGGCGGTTGGTAGGCGTAGGTGTCTCATGATGGTTTCTCCCTGCCCCCCGGCAGTGTGGCTCGTCTTCAAGGACGCCGGCGCCGTCAAGTTGCTTCCCGACGGATGCATCCGGATCTGAACAACCGGTGAATGCGCAGCGCCGGCGCTCGAATCCTCGCCGAGGCGCTGCGACAATCAGCTTTATGGAGGACCACGTCCGAGGCTCTGTACTCGTCGTCGACGACGAGCCGACGATCACCGAGGTCGTCGCGCGCTATCTCAACCGCGCCGGCTACCGCGCCCTCGTCGCCGCCAACGGGCGCGAGGCGCTCGACGCCGCGGCCCTTCAGCGCCCGGATCTCGTGGTGCTCGATCTGATGCTGCCCGGTATCGACGGCCTCGAGGTGATGCGCCGGCTCCGCGACCAGGACCGCGACCGGGTGGCGGTGATCCTGCTCACCGCCAAGAGCGAGGAATCCGACCGGGTGATCGGGCTGCGGTTGGGCGCCGACGACTACGTGGTCAAGCCGTTCTCGCCCGCCGAGCTGGTGGCACGTGTGGACGCCGTGCTTCGGCGCTTCGACACCACGAAAGCGCAGGAGGCGCCGATCGAGCTCAGCGACATGACGATCGATCCGGTCGCCCGGCAGGTGTTCGTGCGCGACGAGGAGGTCCAGCTCACCCACCGCGAGTTCGACGTGCTCCTGTTCCTGGCCCGCCATCCCGGCCAGGCCTTTTCCCGCAACCAGCTGATGGACGCGGTCTGGCAGTACTCGTTCTACACCGACACCTCGACGGTGACCGTTCACATCCGTCGCCTGCGCGCCAAGATCGAGCCCGACCCGTCGGACCCGCGCCACATCCAGACCGTGTGGGGCGTCGGCTACCGGTTCCAGCCATAGTGGTCCGCTTACGATCAAGGGCGGGATTGGAATGACCCGGATCCGCAGCTGGGCCGGCTCGCTCTCGCGCCAGTTCGCGCTGGCCGTGGCGATCGTGGTGGCGCCGGTGCTGCTGGCGCTGATCGGGTTCGGCCTGCTGATGGTCGTCTCCGGCCACGACGTCACGGTGGTGGCGGCGATCGTGCTCGGCGCCGGGGTGATCGCGGTGGTGGCCGCGAAGCTGCTGGCCGCGGGGATCCTCAAGGATGTCCACGCGGTCCGCGACGGACTGACGGCGGTCGGTCGCGGCGAGCGCGACGTGGTGATCGAGACGCGCGCCCGCGACGAGCTGGGGGAGCTCGCTGAGGCCGGGAACGCGATGATCGCTCGCCTGCGGGCCGAGGAGGCGATGCGCGACCAGTCCGATGCCGCCCGCCGGAACCTGGTGGCGGCCGTCTCACACGATCTGCGCACCCCGATCACCTCGCTGCGCCTGCTGGCCGAGGCGGTCGGCGACGACATTGTCGATGAGCAGACACGCCGCGGCTACCTGGCGCGGATACGGACCCACATCGATGCGCTGAGCTCGCTGATCGACGACCTGTTCGAGCTCTCGCGGCTCGAGGCTGGCGACATCCGCTGGACGCTCGAGCGCGTGCCGCTGGGTGAGCTCGTGGGCGAGACAGTGGCGGCGATGCGCGTGCAGGCGGAGGTCAAGGGGGTCGCGGTGAGCGCAGAGGTGCCCGAGGCGCTGCGGCCCGCTCGAGCGAACCCGGAGAAGCTCCAGCGGGTCCTGTTCAACCTGATCCAGAACGCGATCCGCCACACCCCGGCGGACGGGAGCGTCGTGGTGCGAGCCGCGCCGGTGGCCGACGCGATCGAGGTCGAGGTGGCCGACACCGGCGACGGCATCGCGCCCGAGGAGCGGGACCGGGTGTTCACCGCGTTCTACCGCGGCGGCGCGGATGCCGCGCGCACGAGCGCCGGCGCGGGGCTGGGACTCGCCGTCTCGCGCGCGATCGTCGAGGCCCACGGCGGGCGGATCTGGCTCGCCGATGCGGCCCGTGGCACCACCGTGCGGTTCAGCCTCCCGGTGGCGGGCTAACGCGGCTCACACCGCGACCGGCGCCCGCCCGCCAACGACGCGGTCAAAGCGCCAGCCCGCAAGCTCGTCGCGGCTGCCGGCGAGTCCGACGACGATCGCGCCGGTCCGCTTCTCGATCATCCGCAGCAGGGCGGCGAGCCGGTCCCGGATGCCGGCGGCGTTGGACTCATCCGACGCCAGGTCCGTCTGCGCATCCTCGACGAGCACCGTCACCCGGTGGGGCCGCCGGCGGGCGATCTGCTCGATCAGCTCCTCGTCGGTGTCAAGTGGTCCAACGATTGCCAGTAAGTCGCTCATGGCGCCCAGTCTTCTTCGGCTACGTAAAGCGAGCTTCAACGCCGGCGAACAATCGGTTACTAACGCTCGCGGGCCGCACTCTTACGCCGGTGGGCTCCATTCTGACCGCCACGGAGACGTAGGCCTGAGACACACTAACCTCGGTTACACGCATGCCCGAGCTGCCCGAGGTCGAGATCACCGCGCGCCTGATCGGCGCGGCGGTTCGAGGCGCGCGCGTTGACTCCGCGCTGGCGCCCGGGATCAACGCGCTCAAGAGCTTCGACCCGCCACTGACGGCGCTCGAGGGCCGCGCGATCGAGGGTGTCGACCGGCGCGGGAAGCTGTTCCTGATTCGGTTCGAAGGCGACCTGACGCTGGTCATCCACCTGATGTCCGCCGGCCGCCTGCAGCTGTTCGACACCCGGGCATCGCTGCGCGACCGCACCTCGCGGGTGCTGCTCCGGCTCGACGACGGGCGCGAGTTGCGGCTGCGTGAGTTCGGCACTCGACAGAGGGCGTGGGCGAAGTTGCTGCACACCGCCGAGGTCGAGAACGAGGAGACGGTCGCGGAGATGGGCCCCGAGGCCTGGCCCGATCCCCCGGCCCTCGCGTCGCTGCTCGACCAACCCAGGCCGCTGTACGCGCTCCTGCGCGACCAGCACGTGATCGCCGGGATCGGCCGGTCGTGGGTGGACGAAATTCTCCACACGGCGATGATCTCGCCGTTCAAGCGGGGCTCCGACCTCGAGCCCGACGAGATCGACCGCCTGCGGGACGCGATCGTGACCCGGCTGGGCGGGGCGCTCGCCCGCTACGAAGAGATGCTCGAGTTACCGATCCCGGACAAGCTGCCGATGCCGTTGACGGTCCACCGCCGCAACGGCGAGGCGTGCCCGCGCTGCGGAGACCGGCTCGAGGCCGTGTTCTACGAGGACTACGTGATGTGCTACTGCCCGACCTGCCAGACCGAGGGCAAGCTGCTCAAGGACAGGCGCCTGTCGCGGCTGCTCAAGTAAGTAGGATCCCGACGGCTATGGCACCTCAGCCCGGCGATCCGGCCCCGGACTTCACACTCAAAGATCAGCACGGCAACGAGGTGTCGCTATCGGGGCTTCGCGGCCAGACCGTAGTCCTGTACTTCTATCCCAAGGCCGACACGCCTGGCTGTACCGCGCAGGCGTGCGGGGTGCGCGACCACCGCGCCGACTACCAGCAGGCGGACGCGGTGGTGCTCGGGGTCTCGCCTGACGCGGTCAAACCGATCGCCAGGTTCGACGAGAAGTACGGCCTCGGTTTTCCGCTGCTCTCCGACGAGGACCACTCGGTCGCGGAGGCTTACGGCGTGTGGGTGAAGAAGTCGAGGTACGGGCGCACGTACATGGGCAACGAGCGCACCACGTTCGTGATCGGCCCCGACGGCACCGTGCGCGAGGTGTTCCGCGACGTCAAGCCGGCCGAGCACGCTGAGCTCGTGCTGGGAGCCCTATAGCCTCGCTCCGAGTCCGGCTACTGGAGGCCTTCGCGAGCCTCGCGCACGAGGGTGACAGCCTCGGGGAACACGGTCGCCATCACCCGGCGCAACTGCTCGGCCTGCTGATCGGTGGTCCCCTGGATGTTGGCGCGGTTCATGGCGGCGACCGTCAGATCCACCGCGAGCTTGATCGCGTTGTCCGCCCAGGCGAGGCGCTGCGCGCCCTGCATCTGCTCGGCGAACTCGCCCAACCGCCGCTGAAGCTCGTCTGGATCCCCGAACATACCGCCGAAACCGCTTCCTTCCATGCGGTCTATGGTAGCCGCCATGTGCGCGTGACGCCCGGCGCGGACGTACACTGGCTGCCTGTGGTTCCACAGACCACGATGAGCCCTGAGGAGCGACTCCACTACGAGGCGCGCGTGCGCACGCGCCAGGCCGTGATCGCGGTTCTCGCCGGAGTCTTTCTCCTCCTGGCGTCGATCGTCAGCCTCGCGGGCCCGCACGCCACGGTCAGCGAGCTGACCCTCGACCTGATCACCGCGAACAAGCGCTCCGTCCTCGACGTGATCGCCGCCGTGATCAACGCGCTCGGATCGCTGACCCTCGCCGCCACGCTGGTCTACCTACACGGTGCCGCCCGCGCTCGCAACGCGAAGGTCCAGCCGTGGCTCCGGATTCTGGCGATCGTCGGCGGCGTGGCCGCAGCCATCGCCGGCATCGGGTACGCGGTTCTCATCGCCGTCAAGGCGCATCAGTTCGCCACCACCGGCAGCCAGACGTATCAGGAGGCGCACAACCTCACGAGCGGGAGCGGGCTCGTGGGTCTCCAGCTCGTCGGGCAGGCATCCGCGTTGCTGCTGGCATTCGCGTTCGTGCTGATATCGCTGGGGGCGATGCGGGCCGGACTTCTCACGCGGTTCATGGGATATCTCGGCGTGTTCGCCGGCATCCTCATCCTGTTCCAGATTATCCAGGTCCCGATCGTGCAGACGTACTGGCTGTTGGCCCTGGGGTACCTGGTCTCGGGCCGCTGGCCCTCGGGCGTGCCCCCCGCCTGGCAGACCGGAAAGGCCGAGCCGTGGCCGTCGAGCCAGAGCCTCCGGGAGCAGCGGGCGCAGGCGGCGGCGGCCCGCGGCGGTGGCGGTCGCCCGGGCCGTGGTCGAGCCAAACCGGCTCCGACGCCGGCCCCTGAAACCGTGGGTGCGCCGGCGCCGCCCGCCACCCGCGCCGGCACTCCGAAACGCAAGCGCAAGCGCCGGAAGTAGAGGGTCGGCGCCCGAGTGGCGGCCGCCCATCGCCGTCCAGCGGCCGTTCACCGCGCTATCGGCGCCGTTCACCGAATCCGCTGTTGCCAGCCGGCGGGGTGCTGGGCAACGTCCC
The DNA here is from genome assembly GCA_019244745.1 of Solirubrobacterales bacterium. GTDB lineage: Bacteria > Actinomycetota > Thermoleophilia > Solirubrobacterales > Solirubrobacteraceae > Palsa-465. Next base: position 5,116 of record JAFASF010000012.1, read on the forward strand.
GCGTGACAGTTAATCGTTAGGAGGTATTAGATGGAAGCTGCTCGTGTCCCTGGGCGTGAGGCGGACGTCGCGCCAGCGCCCCCTACAACGGAGCCGGCGGCCGCGCGGGTCGGCTGGAGCCCGGCGGACCCGGGGCCGCTCGGCCTCGCGGCCTTCGCCGGAACGACGTTCGTGCTCAGCCTGATCAACACTGGTCTGGTCGGCACCCAGCACGTGCCCGGTGGGGGGCTCCTTCCCATGGTCGCGGCACTGGCGCTCGCCTACGGCGGCATCGCTCAGTTCGCCGCGGGGATCTGGGAGTTCCGGACCGGCAACACGTTCGGCGCGGTGGCGTTCTGCTCGTTCGGCATGTTCTGGGTGTCGCTCTACTTCGTCGTGCATTCGGTCGCCCAAAACGTGCCGACCGAGGTGTTCAGCGGGCTCGGGCTGTACCTGTGGATGTGGGGGATCTTCACCGCCTACATGTTCATCGCCTCGCTACGCACCACTGCGGCCGTCGCGGCAGTGTTCCTCCTGCTGACGATCACGTTCATCATCCTCGGCATCGGGAACTCCGCCTTGGCCGGGACCCGCTCCGCCACCAACGGAACGATCAAGCTCGGCGGCTGGGTCGGCCTGGCGACCGCGATCGTCGCGTGGTACGCGTCGTTCGCCGCCGTAATCAACTCGACGTTCGGCCGGGTCCTGATGCCGGTGGTCCCGCTCCGCCGCTGACCGGCCCGCTCTCGAAACCGGGAGCGAGTACAGCTAAAGTCAGCAAAAGTCGCAATCTGCGGACAAGCTCCGGCGCCGGCTACTCGAAGCCGGCGCCGCGGGCTGCCCGGGGCACAGGGAATAAGGAGAGCTACATGGCAGAGACCACCGAAGGGGCAGCGCAGGCGCAGGAGATCGCCGAGGAGGAGGTGTCCGAGGCGCAGATCGCCGTTCACTGGCGCGAAGAGGAGTACTACCAGCCGCCGGAGAAGTTCCCCGCCCAGGCGAACGCCAGCGATCCGGCGATCCTCGAGCGGTTCAGCGAAGAGCACTTCCCCGAGTGCTTCGTCGAGTACGCCGAGATGCTCGAGTGGGACAAGAAATGGGACACGATTCTCGACACCAGCAATGCTCCATTCTGGAAATGGTGGATCGGCGGGCGACTGAACGCGTGCGTCAACTGCGTGGATCGGCATCTCGAAGCCCGGGGTGAGAAGAACGCGTTGATCTGGGTGCCCGAGCCCGAGGATGCCGAGATCCAGGAGATCACCTACGCGGAGCTCCACCGCCGGGTCAACGAGTTCGCCGCGTTGCTCAGGGACTTCGTGGGCGCCAAGGTCGGCGACCGCGTCACGTTCCACCTGCCGATGGTGCCCGAACTGCCGGTCTCAATGCTCGCCTGCGCGCGGATGGGCGTCATCCATTCGGAGGTGTTCGGCGGCTTCAGCGGGACCGCCTGCGGTCAGCGGATGGGCGACGCGGAGAGCAAGATCCTCGTGACCGTGGACGCCTACTACCGCAACGGCGAGTTGATCGATCACAAGATCAAGGCTGACGACGCGATCGAGGCCGCGCGCAAGGACGGGATCGAGGTCGAGAAGGTCCTCGTCTGGCGCCGGATTCCCGGCGAGTATCACTCACAGAGCGAGATGGTCGAGGGCCGGGACTTCTTCATCGACGAGCTGCTCGAGCAGTATCGCGGGCAGGAGGTCGAGCCGGAGTCGATGCCCGCGGAGGCGCCACTGTTCCTGATGTACACGAGCGGGACGACGGGACGGCCGAAGGGCTGCCAGCACTCCACCGGCGGCTATCTGAGCTACGTCACCGGAACCTCGAAGTACTACCAGGACATACACCCCGACGACACCTACTGGTGCTTCGCCGATATTGGCTGGATCACCGGTCATTCCTACATCGTCTACGGTCCCCTCTCGCTCGGGACCACGAGCGTGATGTACGAGGGGGTTCCGACGTATCCGGACGCAGGTCGGCCGTGGCGGATCGCGGAGAAGCTCGGCGTGAATATCTTCCACACCGCGCCGACGACGATCCGGATGCTGCGCAAGCTCGGGCCGAACGAGCCGGAGAAGTACAACTACCACTTCAAGACGATGACCACGGTCGGCGAGCCGATCGAGCCCGACGTCTGGCGGTGGTACCACGAGTTCGTCGGCAAGGGTCAGGCCGCGATCACCGACACCTGGTGGCAGACCGAGAACGGCGGCTTCCTCGGGAGCACCCTCCCGGGGCTCCAGCCGATGAAGCCCGGAAGCTGCGGGCCGGGGGTACTCGGCATCTACCCGGTGATCTTCGACGAGAACGGCGACGAGATCCCAGGCGGGTCGGGCAAGGCCGGCAACATGTGCATCCGCAACCCGTGGCCGGGGATCTTCCAGACGATCTGGGGCCAGCCGGAGCGGTTCGTTGAGACCTACTACGCCAAGTACAACAACAACCCGGACAGCCAGGACTGGCGCGACTGGCCGTACTTCTCCGGCGACGGCGCGGTGCAGGCGGCGGACGGCTACTTCCGGATCCTCGGCCGCGTCGACGACGTGATCAACGTCGCCGGGCACCGGCTCGGGACCAAGGAGATCGAGTCGGCGGCGATCGAGGTCGAGGAAGTCGCCGAGGCCGCCGCGGTGCCGGTGGTCGATGAGGTTCGCGGCAAGATCGTCGAGGTCTACGTGGCGCTCAAGCCAGGCCACGAGCCCAGCAAGGAGATCGAGCAGAAGGTCTCCGCCCAGATCAACAAGGACATCGGACCGATCGCGCGCCCGAAGAACGTGTGGATCGTCGCCGACATGCCCAAGACCCGCTCGGGGAAGATCATGCGCCGGGTGATCGCCGCGGTCTCCAACTTCGCCGATGTGGGCGATGTCACCACGCTCGCCAACCCCGAGATCGTCGACGGCATCCGCCAGCACGTCCAGAGCGAGAAGCTCTCCAAGGGCGAGGTCCCCAAGGAGCTGACCGAGAAGGAAAAGGCGGAGATCGCGTCGTACGGGCAGGCCGAATAGCTCGACCGTCCTGAGGTGCGCGCTCCCGGGGGGTGGGGGCGCGTGCCTCGCCCGATTTTGTCTGCGGCCATGGTGGGTAGACGTTCCCCATGGCACGCATGGAGACAAGTTCAAACCTCGAGGCGGAGCTCGACAGGCTGCTCGAGATCGAGCGCTTCGATCCTCCCGAGGAATTTCGCGAGCACGCATTGCTCGCCGACCGATCGGTCTACGAGGAGGCCGAGCGGGACTGGCAAGGCTGGTGGTTGAGCCAGGCCAAGGAGCTCAGCTGGTTCAAGGAGCCCACCGAGACGCTGGATGACTCCGACCCGCCGTTCTACAAGTGGTTCGCCGACGGCAAGCTAAACGCCTCGCACATCTGCCTGGATCAGCACGTCGAGGCCGGGAACGGAGAGCGGGTGGCGTTCCACTGGCGTGGAGAAGAAGGCGAGGAGCGGGATCTCACCTACGCGGATCTCCATCGCGACGTTCAGCGGTTCGCGAACGCGCTCAAGGAGCTGGGGATCGGCAAAGGCGACATCGTCGGCATCTACCTGCCGATGATCCCCGAGGTCGTCGTCGCGATGCTCGCCTGTGCGCGGATCGGGGCGCCGCACAACGTCGTGTTCGGGGGCTTCTCCGCGGACTCGGTGCGGGAGCGCATGGAGTTCTCGGAGGCCAAGGCCCTGATCACCGTGGACGGCGCGCGGCGCAAGGGCAAGACCGCCCCGATCAAGCAACAGGTCGATTCCGTGATGGCCGACCTCGACACGATCGAGCACATCATCGTCGTCAAGCACACCGACGCCGAGTGCGAGATGAAAGACGGCCGCGACGTCTGGTACCACGAGGTGATGGAGAAGGCCGACACCGAATGCCCGGCCGAGGAGCTCGACGCCGAGCATCCCCTGTATGTGCTCTACACCAGCGGCTCGACGGGCAAGCCCAAGGGCGTCCTGCACACGACCGGCGGCTACCTCACCGGCGTCGCCTCAACGCACCGCTACGTCTTCGATCTGCATCCGGACGAGGACGTGTACTGGTGCTCGGCTGACGTCGGCTGGGTCACCGGCCACTCCTACATCGTCTACGGCCCGATGGCCAACGGCGCCACCAGCGTGATGTTCGAGGGCGCGCCGGATTACCCGCACAAGGGGATCTGGTGGGAGCTGTGCGAGCGTTACGGCGTGACGATCTTCTACACCGCGCCGACGGCGATTCGCGCGTGCATCAAATGGGGGACCGAGCACGTCGAGAAGTTCAACCTCGACAAGCTCCGCCTGCTCGGCACGGTCGGCGAACCGATCAATCCCAAGGCGTGGCTCTGGTACCACAAGGTCGTCGGCGGCGAGCGGTGCCCGATCGTCGACACCTGGTGGCAGACCGAGACCGGACAGATCATGATCACACCGCTGCCGGGCATCGTCTCGACCAAGCCCGGTTCGGCGACGTTCCCGTATCCCGGGATCGCCGCCACGGTCGTCGACGAGCGCGAGGGCAAGGAGCTCGAGCCGGGGGAGCCGGGCCTGCTGGTCCTGACGAGGCCGTGGCCGGCGATGCTCCGCACGCTCTACCGCGAGGACGAGCGGTTCATCGAGCAGTACTTCTCGAAGTTCGGCAAGGAGACCTACCTCGTCGGCGACGGCGCGCGCAAGGACGAGGACGGCTACTTCTGGATCATCGGGCGGATCGACGACGTGGTCAACGTCTCGGGCCACCGGCTCTCGACCGCGGAGGTGGAGTCGGCGATCGTCTCGCACCAGAAGGTCGCGGAGGCCGCGGTGATCGGCCAGAGCGACGAGGACACCGGCCAGGCGATCTGTGCGTTCGTGACGCTCGAGGGCGACCTCGAGGGGACGTCCGAGCTCGAGCAGGAGATCCGCGACCACGTGGGCAGCCGGATCGGCAAGTTCACTCGCCCCAAGCGGATCATCTGGGCCGACGACCTCCCGAAGACACGCTCGGGGAAGATCATGCGCAGGCTGCTGCGCGACATCGCCGAGGGCCGGGCGCTGGGTGACGTGACCACCTTGCGCGACCCGGACGTGATGTCCCAGCTCGAGGACAAGATCAAGGCCGAGCAGGCGGAGGACGACTAGTTGGTTTCCGCGGGAGGTGCCTGCTTTGAGTGCTAGGCACCTCCCGAAGATTTGGTCCGGCTGTCCGGCCTCGCCCTAGACGCCTAGGCGCCGCGCCAGCTCGGCCACCTGCCGGCGGGCGATCGGGATCGTCTGTCCGTCGGCGAAGGCGAGCTCCGCGGTCCCGCCCAGCAGGGGGCGGAGCTCCACCGCGCGGGCCAGGTTGGCTACGTACTGGCGGTGCACGCGCACGAACCCGAAGGGCTGCCAGCGGGCCTCGATGTCACCGAGCGTCGCGCGCAGCAGGTAGCGGCCGTCGTCGGTCACGATCCGGACGAAGTCACCGTGGGACTGCACGTACAGGATCGAGTTGCGGGCGATGAGGCGGGTCGCCCCGCCGCGCGCGTTGGCGACCGCGATCATCTCGCTGTCCGGGGGCGGGCCGGAGGGTCGTGAGCGGCCATTGCCGCCGTCGTGCTCGGCGGCGTCGACCGCGCTGGCGACCCGCTCGAGGGCCTCCTGGACCCGGCGCCGGCTGACCGGCTTTCGCAGGTAATCGAGCGCTCGCAACTCGAACGCATCGACCGCGGCGTTGTCATACGCGCTCACGAACACGAGCTGGGGTGGAGAGGCAAACCGCCGCAGCACGCGCCCGAGCTCGAGCCCGTCGAGGTCGGGCATCCGCACGTCGAGGAAGATCGCGTCGTAGCGGTGGTTGGACGCCTTGAGGAGCGCGTCGTGGCCGTCGGAGGCGCATTCGACGTCATCCACCGACGGGAAGCTGCGCAGGAGGCGGGCGAGGTCCTCGAGCTGGCTGCTCTCGTCGTCCACGGCGAGGATCGTCAGCCGATCCGCGCTCATCCGGTCCACGCGAGCTCGCGCCCGGCGCCCTCACCGTGCAGGTTGGGCACGGTCATCACCGCCGTGGTCCCTTGCCCGACCCGCGACTCGATCTGAAGCGCGTATCGCTCCCCGAACGTCGCCCGCAGCCGCGCGTCCACGTTCGAGAGCCCGATGCCGCCCCCGGCGCCGGCGAGCACCGCCGGCACCCGGTCGGCCTCGATTCCGACCCCGTCGTCTGAGACCCGCAGCTCAACGTCCCCGTTCTCGACGTGGGCGGCGATCGTGAGCCTCCCCGTACCGGCGCGCCGCTCCACTCCGTGCCGGACCGCGTTCTCGACCAGGGGCTGGACGGACATGGCCGGCACCACGGCACTGCGAGTCTCTTCCGGAACGTCGACGGTCACGTGCAGGCTGTCCCGGAAGCGGGCTTGTTCGAGCCGCAGGTAGCGCTCGACGTGGTCGATCTCCTCGCCGAGCGTCACATACGAGCGGCCGTCTCGGAACAGGTAGCGCGTGAACTCGGCGAAATCGCTCAACAGCTCCCGTGCCTCGTCGGGGCGGGCATGGATGTCGCCGGCCACGGCGGCCAAAGCGTTGTAGATGAAGTGCGGCGAGATCTGCGCGCGCAGCGCCCGCAGCTCCGCGCTCGCCAGGCGCTCTTCCTGCGCGGCCACGAGCGACAGCTCGACCTGAGCCGAAACCAGGCTGGCGGCCTCGCGGACGACCTGGAGCTCGGCCTGAGTGGGGCGGCCGACGGCGCGGTAGAACGCGATCAGCGTCCCCGCTCGCTTGCCCTGGACGATCAACGGCACGAGCACCGCGGATCGCAGGGGGCATGTGGGATCGGAAGAGATCAGCCGAGGCTCCACGCGGATCCCGTGGTCGGGCGTGCGCTCCAGCAGGCGCGAGAGCAGATCGCCGGGGCGCACCTGCTCGCGACCCTCTCCGTCGATCGCAAGCACGGCTCGCCTGTCGGCCAGCGCGATCGCCGCCGCGCCTGTCAGTGCACGTAGATACGGGACGGCGTGGCCGGCGGTGCGGGCGGTGAGCCCACGCCGAAGGTGCGGAAGCGTCGCGGTCGCGGCGTGGAGCGCCGATTGCATGCCCGCGGCTTCGGGCGTCGGATCAACCCCGCGACGGCGCAGCGCTCCCCACGTCGCGAGCACGACCGCGGCCAGCCCAACCCCGAACAGCACGCCCAGCGCAAAGTCCATCTAATCCTCGGTGCGTTAGCTTAGAACCTGCCACGGTCAGGCGCCCCACCTCGCCCTTGAGTCGACCAGGGGTTGGCGCGATGATGGGTCTATGAGCTCTACGACCACGATCTCCTCCTACGAGGAGGCGCGGGCAAATCACCGGTGGCAGGTGCCCGCGCGCTACAACATCGCCTCCGACGTGTGCGACCGCCACCCGCGCGACAAGCTCGCGATGATCCACGAGGACTTTCAGGGGCGCGTCCGGCGCGTGAGTTGGGGGGAACTCCAGGATGCCTCGAACCGCTTTGCGAATGTGCTCACCGCGCACGGGGTGGAGCGCGGCGACCGGGTGGCGATGCTGCTCCCACCGACCCCCGAGGCTGCCGCCGCGTTCTTCGGTACCTGGAAGATCGGGGCGATCCTGCTCTCGATGTCCGTGTTGTATGGGGACGAGGGCATCCGCCATCGGCTGACGGACTCGCAGGCGAAGGTGCTGGTCACCAATGAGGCCAACGCCGAGCGGATCGAGCGCCAGCTGGTCGAGCATCTGCTGATCCTCGACGACGACCTGCTGTCGCGCGGCTCGGCCGCGTTTCAGTGCATCGACACCGCGGCCGACGACCCGGCCCAGCTGTACTACTCGTCCGGGACGACCGGGCTGGCGAAGGGCATCCTCCACGCCCAGCGATACATCCTCGCTCACGAGGAGTTCATCTACTGTCACGACGTCCGCGACGGCGAGCTGTTTCACGGCATGGGCGAATGGGCCTGGGCCGCGGGAATCTGCCCGTTGCTGGGACCGTGGCGCCTCGGCGCGGTGCAGGCCGTCTACCAGCGTTCGGGAGGTTTCGACCCCGGAAAGCAACTCGACTTCCTCTCGCGTCACGGCGTCACGAACGTGTTCGGGACCCCCACCGCGATCCGCTCGATGATGTCGATCTCCGACGCCGGCACGCGATACCCGCAGAAGTTCCGGATCGTCTGCTCGGCGGGAGAGCCGCTGAATCCCGAGGCGATCCGCTGGTTTCGCGAGCAGTACGGGGTCACGGTGCTCGACTACTACGGCCTCACCGAGTCCTATCCGTTGTGCGCTAATTACCC
>JAFASF010000178.1 GCA_019244745.1 Solirubrobacterales bacterium
CGCGGCGGTCGCGGCGCCGCCGGCGAGCGCGGCGCCGGCGAGCGCTCCCGCGGCCTTCAGCCAGCGCCCCAACCGCTCGAAGCGCAGCACCTCCCACCCCTGCTCTCGCGCGACGCGCAACAGCTCGTGATCGGGGTTGACCGCGACCGGGTTGCCGACCGCGCGGAGCATCGGAAGATCAGAGGCCGAGTCCGAGTACGCGTACGACAGCCCCAGGTCCACGCCCTCGCGCTCGGCGAGCTGCTGGATCGCGCGCGCCTTGTCGGCCCCGTAGACGAACAGCCCCGCCGGCCGTCCGGTGTAGACGCCGTCGCTCACCTCCGAGAACTGAGAGCCGATCCCGCCGTCGAGCGCCAGCACGCGGGCGAGCACCTGAGCGAGCTCGTCCGCCGCCGCCGTGACGATATACACCCGACGGCCAGCGTCCTGGTGCTCGTGCGCGAGCGCGAGCATCTGCGGGTAGACGCGGGGAAGCACGCGCGCGAGCACGTCGGCGCCGAGGCGCTTCATGTCGCGCACGCGCGTGCCCTCCAGCGACGCCGAGATCCGGTCGCGCAGCGCGTGGGTGTCCGCGTCGGTCGCGCCCCTGAGCCGGAAGAGGACGTTCGCCCACCCGTCGGCAAGGAGCTGCCGGCGGCTGAGGAGTCCGGCCTTGTACGCGGCCCGGCCGAACTGGAAGGCCGAGGAGCCTTCCATCAGGGTGCGGTCGAGGTCGAAGAAGGCCGCGCTCCGAGCCGCCCCGGAGGTGTGGCCGGCGGAGCTCAGCCGCCGTTCACCTCCACGATCACCGCGTCGCCCTGGCCTCCGCCCGAGCAGATAGCCGCGCAGCCGAGACCGCCGCCGCGCCGGCGCAGCTCCAGGATCAGCGCCCCGAGGATCCGGGCACCGGACGCGCCGATCGGGTGCCCGAGCGCGACCGCGCCACCGTTGACGTTGACCTTCTCCTCGTCGATCCCGAGCGTCCGGATCGAGTTCAGCGTCACCGAGGCAAACGCCTCGTTGATCTCCCACAGATCGATGTCGTCGGCCTTGAGGCCGGCCTTCTCGAGCGCGTTCTGCGAGGCCTTGGCAGGGGTGCGGGCGAGATACGGGAAGTCGTCTGCAACCTGGGCGTGGGCGACGATCGTCGCCAACGCCGGGCGGCCGTTGCGCTTGGCCCATTCGTCGCTCGAGACGACGAGGGCCCCGGCGCCGTCGTTGACGCCGGGCGAGTTGCCCGCCGTGTGCGAGCCGTCCTTGATGAAGATCGGGGGCAGCTTGGCCAGCGCCTCGAGGCTCGCGTCGCGGCGCGGCCCCTCGTCGACCTCGACCACCGTGTCGCCCTTCTTGCCCTTCACGCTCACCGAGACGATCTCCTCCGGCAACCGTCCCTCGTCGGTGGCCTTGACCGCGCGCTGGTGCGAGCGCAGGGCCCAGCGGTCCATGTCGGGCCGGGTCAGCTCGAGTTCGGACGCGACCTCGCTCGCCTCCTGGGCCATGTGCTTGCCCGAGAAGGGGTTGGTGAGGCCGTCGTTGACCATGGCGTCGATCGCCTTGCCATCTCCCATCCGGAAGCCGAAGCGCGCCTCCTTGAGCATGTACGGGGCCTTCGACATCGACTCCATCCCGCCGGCCACGCCGACATCGAGATCGCCGAGGCGGATGGCGTTGTCGAGCAGGCAGGCCGAGCGGATTCCCGACGCGCACACCTTATTGATCGTCTCCGAGGAGACCTCCTTGGGAATCCCGCTCTTGATCTGCGCCTGGCGAGAGGGGATCTGACCCTGGCCGGCCTGCAGCACCTGGCCCATCACCACGTGCTGGACCTGGTCGGGTTGCACCTCCGCGCGCTCGAGCGCGGCTTTGATCGCGGTGGCGCCGAGATCGGTGGCGTCTACGGTCGACAGACCGCCTCCCAGCTTTCCGATCGGGGTGCGAGCGGCGGACAGAATCACGGTCTTGGGCATGGGCTCCTCGTCCTTCCGGGCGTCGGTGGCGGCGTTCGCAATGCTAGTCCTCATGCCGTTGGTAGGGTGGCGCCGTGCAAGTAAGGGCCACGACCGCCGGCCCGCTCGAAACCGGCGCCGACACCATCGTGGTCGGGGTGTTCGAGGGCGAGGGCGTGGCCCACGATCTCCCCGACGGCTCGCTCGGCGCCCTCCTCGACGCCGGGGAGGCGAGGCGCGAGTTCAAGCGGCTCGCCGTCATCCATTTCGAGGGGCGGCGCTTCATCCTGATCGGGCTGGGCGATCGCGCCGCGTTCGACGCCGAGGGCGCGCGTGCGGCGGCCGGCGTCGCCCACGGCCGCTCCCGTGAGCTCGGGACCAAAACCTTGTGCTGGGAGGTCCCGCACCACGTCGGGGACGCGGTCGTCGGCGGGCTGGTGGAGGGCACGCTGCTTCACGCGTATCGATTCGACCGCTATAAGCCCGACTCCGACGAGCGCCGCGAGGTGGAGGAGCTGGTCGTCAGCGCGCACCATGAGATTTCGGGGCCGGTGGAGAGCGCCGCGATCATCACCGCGGCGCAGAACCGCGCCCGCGATCTCGGCAACACCCCCGCCAACGACCTGCCGCCGGCGGCGCTGGCCGACTACGCCGCCGAGCTCGCCGAGCGCGTGGGGATCCGCGCCACGGTGCTCAACGAGGAGGCGATCACGGAGATGGGCATGGGGGCCTTCGCCGCGGTCGCGCGCGGCTCGGACCAGAGCGCCCGCCTGATCGCGCTCGAGTACGACGGACCGGACGCTCCTTCGGCCGCGCCGCGGATTGCCCTCGTCGGCAAGGCAGTGACCTTCGATTCAGGCGGCCTGTCGATCAAGCCAGCGGGCTCGATGCACGAGATGAAGTTCGACATGTGCGGCGGCGCGGCGGTGATCGAGGCGCTCGGCGCGCTCGCGGAGCTGCAAGCGCCGGTCCGGGCACTCGGGGTGGTCGGAGCGACCGAGAACCTCCCGAGCGGCAGGGCGGTCAAGCCCGGCGACATCGTCCGCGCGCTCGACGGCACCACGATCGAGGTCAACAACACCGACGCCGAGGGCCGGCTGGTGCTGGCCGACTGCATCTCGTACGCGGTGCGCGAGGGCGCCGAGCGACTGGTCGACGTCGCCACCCTGACCGGCGGGATCGTGGTCGCGCTCGGCTCGGTCTACGCCGGACTGATGAGCAACGACGACGACTGGGCGGAGCTCGTCGAGGCGTGCGGCCTCACCAGCGGCGACCTGGTCTGGCGGCTGCCGCTGCACGAGCAATACGCCGAGATGATCAAGGGCCGGTACGCGAAGCTCGTCAACTCGACGGAGCGCCGGGCCGCCACCTCGATCACCGCGGCCGAGTTCCTGCACAACTTCGCCGGCGACGTTCCCTGGGCTCACGTCGACATCGCCGGAACGGCCTACGACGTCCGCCGCCCCTACTTATCCCGCAAGGGCGCTACCGGCTTCGGCGTGCGGCTGCTCGTCGAGGTGGCGCGGGCGGCGGCGCTGTAGTCAAGCTGATGGAGTTCGACCTCGCCGACCACCATCGCCTGCTCCGCGACACCGTCCGCGAGTTCGCCCACCAGGAGATCGGCCCGGTCGCCGAGGAGCTCGACCGCACCAAGGCGTTCCCATACGAGATCGTGCGCGGGCTCGGCGAGCTCGGCCTGATGGGGATTCCGTTCCCCGAGGAGTACGGAGGCGGCGGCGGAGATTCGATCGCCTACGCGCTCGCGGTCGAGGAGTTGGCCCGCGTCGACTCGTCGGTGGCGATCACGGTGTGCGCCCACACCACGCTCGGGACCGAGCCGATCTACCTATTCGGCTCCGAGGAACAGAAGCGCGAATGGCTGCCCCGGCTGTGCAGCGGTGAGCGGTTGGGAGCGTTCGGGTTGACCGAGCCCGAGGCGGGATCGGACGCCGGCAACACCCAGACCCGCGCCGCCCTCGACGCCGGGGAGTGGGTGATCAACGGCTCAAAGCAGTTCATCACCAACGCCGGCACGGACATCTCCGGGGTGGTGGTGATCACCGCCGTGACCAGCGCGGGCGCCGGAACCCGGGGCGAGCGGGAGATCTCAAACCTGCTCGTGCCCCATGGAACGCCCGGATACGAGCCGGGCGAGCCCTACCGGAAGATGGGGTGGAACGCGTCCGACACGCGGCCGCTGTCGTTCAGCGACTGCCGGGTGCCGGCCGAGAACCTGGTCGGCCAGCGCGGCGCCGGCCTGCGCCAGTTCCTGCACGTGCTCGACATCGGCCGCATCGGCGTGGCCGCGATGGGCGTGGGGCTCGCCCAGGGCGCGCTCGACCAGGCGCTTGCCTATGCCAAGGAGCGGCGCGCGTTCGGCCGCCCGATCTCCCAGTTCCAGACGATCCAGAGCAAGCTCGCGGCCATGTCGGTCGAGGTCGAGGCCACTCGGCTGCTCGTCTACAAGGCGGCCTGGCTGAAGGACCGCGAGCGCAACTTCACCCTCACCGCCGCTCAGGCGAAGCTCAAGAGCGGCCGGCTCGCGGTTCGCGCCGCCGACGAGGCCGTGCAGATCCACGGCGGCTACGGCTACATCGAGGAGTACCCGGTGTGCCGCTTCTACCGTGACGCCAAGGTGCTGACGATCGGCGAAGGCACGGACGAGGTGCAGGAGATGGTGATCGCCCGGGCGCTCGGGGCGTGACCTCGGGGCGGAGCCTGACCTCGGGAGAGGCGTCGCATTTTGACGTCGAATTTCGTCGTCAAAACGCGTCAGTTCGCGCGCCGGTCCTCGAGGATCGTGGTGGCGGCGCTCGCGGGGTCGAGCTCGCGCGAGACGACCCGGTCGAGCAGCTGCTGGACGCCCGGGTCCTTGCGCACCGAGGCCTCGAGCTCGCGCCGCATCCGCGCGGTCGCGATCGCGAGCACCTCGTTCATCAGGTTGCGCCGGCGCCGTTCGAGCATCGTGCCCTCCGCCTCGATGTAGGCGCGGTGCTCGCCGAGCGCGCTCTCGACCTCCTCGATCCCCTCGCCGCGGACCGCCTCGGTTCGCACGATCGGTACCTCCCACTCCTGGTGCGGACCGAGCGCGAGGACGCTCTTGATCTCCCTGACCATGGTGTCGGTCAGCGGATGGTCGGCCTTGTTGACGACGATCACATCGGGGATCTCCATCACGCCGGCCTTGAGCGCCTGGACCGAATCGCCGGATCCCGGCATCAGCACCAGCACGACGGTGTCGGCGTGGTCGATGATGTCGACCTCGCCCTGACCGACCCCCACGGTCTCGAGCAGGATCACGTCGCGGCCCGAGGCGTCCATCAGCAAGGTGGCCTGGAGCGCCGCTTCGCTCAAGCCGCCGAGCGCGCCTCGGCTGGCCATCGAGCGGATGAACACGCCGGGGTCCAGGAAATGCTCCGCGAGACGGATCCGGTCGCCGAGCAGCGCGCCTTTCGTGAACGGCGAAGACGGGTCGATCGAAAGGACGGCCACCGTCCGCTCCCGCGCCCGCTGGAGCTTCGTGAGCCCTGCAAGGAGGGTCGACTTCCCGACGCCGGGCGGTCCGGTGAAGCCGGTCACGGCCGCGCCGCCGGTGCGGGGATACACCTCGCGCACGAGCTCCCAGCCCTCCGGGTTGTCGTTCTCGACCAGCGAGATCGCGCGAGCGAGGGCACGCTTGTCGCCGCCGAGGAGGCGCTCGGCAAGCGTTTGATCGGTGGCCGGCATGGGGCGAGATCATGCCAGGCAGCTGTGCAGTCCCTGCACCCGCCCCGCCGGCCGCCCGGCGCCGCAATACGATCCTGTCGTGGCCTCACCGACGCTCGAGCGGCCCCTCGCGATCCCGAAGCTGGTGCGCTCCGGGCCCCCGCCGCTCCACGGCGGTTTGCTCACCTTCCTGCGGTTCGCGCGCGAGCATCACATGTTTCGACTCGGGTACGTCCCCCTTGTCTTCCGGTGGCTGTGGCTCAAGCTGCGGTGGCAAGGACGGCTGCAGACGGACGGCCTGTGCTTCGTAGGCCCCGGAGTCAAATTCGAGATCGGCCGCCACGCCCGCGTGACGCTCGGGCGGTGGTCGTGGATCGGCCACGGGTGCAAGGTCCGCGTGCACGAGGGCGAGCTCTCGATCGGCGCCAAATCCGTGCTCGGACAGGAGTGCACGTTCTCGTGCTACCAGCACATCTGGATCGGGCGCGAGTGCATCATCGCCGACCGGGTGATGATGATCGACTTCGACCACGGGATGGTCGACGTGGAGCGGCCGATCCGCGAGCAGGGGATCTACAAACGCGACGTCAACATAGGTCACAACGTCTGGATCGGCTACGGCGCCTGCGTACTGCGGGGCGTGAACGTCGGCGACAACGCGGTGATCGGCACGAACGCGGTGGTGCCGGCCGACGTTCCCGCCAACGCAGTCGTCGGGGGCATACCGGCGCGGGTCATCCGGATGCGCGAGGCACCGCAGACGTTCCGCTGGGAGTAGGCGGGCAAGGCCTCACCCGGGGGTCGACCCTGGCAGCGGCGCTCGCGATCGTGGTCGGAGGATGCGGAACGTCAACCATTCCCGGCAATCCGCCACGTGTTGCGCCGCCATCGAACCTACCTACGCCACCGAGGTACGTGGACGCTTCCCTCATTCGTCCGGGGCCCGTTCAAAAAGCTCCCACGCGGGATGCGGGTGCCGGCAAAGGACCTTGGCGTCCGCGTATTTGCCGATCGTCTTCATGGTTTCGCGCTGGCCTTCACACCTGGAGGTGAGACGTTCCCTGCTGACAGCGGTGACGGGGGGCGGACCTGGCACGTCGACGGCCCGGTTCTCCACGCTCCCGCCGCCCAGGGCGCGGCCGCGGTTAATCAACCCGGAGTCGCAGGCCCGCGCTTCTACTTCGCGTGGCCCGCTGGATTCAACACCGGCCTCGACGTCACCACTGATGCCGGCGCGAGCTGGTGGCGGGCCTCGCTGCCTGGCTGGATCCTGTCGGTGACCTCCAACCCAACCTCGACGAAATCCTTTAATGGTCTGACTGCAATCGTCGGGGGACCAACCAGCGATCCCAACGGGCGCGGAGCGTCGCTATGGCAGTACCACACGGCCGATGGTCGGCGCTGGCGCTATTTGAGCAGCCTCAGCGCGATCTCCTAGGTGCATCGGTCGGATGCTGGCGTCGCGGTCGGGTCCCCCAGGAGTCGCGGCTACGGCTCGTTCCGGCTGGGTCCGGCCCGCGCGACGCCGTGCAGAAAGAGTGAGACGGCCGTCGCTGGTAGATCTCTCAGCCGGGGCCAGGAGGTCGGCGACTCCCAGCTCTGGAGCAGCAGCATGTTGGTGAGTTTGAGGAACGTGAAGGCGAGCGCCTCGGGCGGCGCGTCGACCTCGATTTCTCGGCGTTCGATCCCGGCTTGGAGGATCGCGGCGACCTTTTCCACGCATGGCGCGGCGGCCTCGCGGATCAGCGCTTGGGTGCGCGTGTCTCCGCCGAGCAGCTCGCGGGCGAACAGCAGCGCGAGCGGTGTCCGCTTCCGAGCCCAGTTGAGGTTCGCTTGCACGAACGCCTCCAGACGGGCGTGCGTTGACGCGGAGCCGGGGGTCGTCTCGGCGGCGTCCACGGCGAGCTGACAGGCGTCGTGGATGAGCGCGTGCAGAACCTCTTCCTTGGAGGAGAAGTAGTTGTAGATCGTGCCCTTCGCCACGCCGGCGGCCTCGGAGACGGAGTCGATCGGAGTCTGGTGGTAACCGTGCCTCGCGAACGCCTGCGCCGCGGCGTCGAGCAGCGCCTGACGGGTTTCGGCTTTGGTTTGCTCGTTGACGCGCACGAGGTGCTGAACTATAGTGGGTGACCGGTCACCCATATTAGTGATGCCCACGACGAAAGGAGCGAAGATGAGCGACGAAAGCGGGAAGGTGGTCGTGAATCTGGCCACCGGCCACGAGGATGCCGACCGCGTGACCGTGGCGTTCTTGGTCGCCACGGCCGCCTTGGAGCGAGGACGCCAGGTGGCGATGTTCACGACCAAGGAGGCCGTGCGGCTAGGACTGCCCGGCTACGCCCAGGCGATCGAGTCGGCGGGCGCGCCGCCGGTCTCTCGGCTGTTCAATCAGTTCCTCGAGCGCGGGGGTGAGCTTCTGCTGTGCCCGATTTGCTTCAAGGCCAGGGGGCTCGACGAGCAGGCGATCGTCTCCGGGGCGCGTCTTGCCGGCGCCACTCCGCTCTGGGAGTGGATCGGGGACGGCAGCGCAACCGTGTTCAGCTACTGATCCTCCGAGCCCGGGTCACGCGGCGCAGACGGCGAGAAAGTCCAACGCCCGGTCGAGCCGCCAAGGGCGCAGCGCGAAGTCGCGCGAGCTGATGGCGGGCGTGAAGCGTTCGTAGAACCGCTCGGTGATACCGAGCCGCGCGTGAATCGTGTCCCAGCCGAGGGCGAGCGCGACCTCGTGGACGCGCAGCTTGCGGGCGTGGAAGACGCCGAGCTGCTCGACGCGATCGCCCCCGAAGACCGAGCGGCACAGCCGGTAAAACTCCGCGGCCCGGTACTCCCTCAAGTGCCAGGGATTCCCCGACCTGGCGGACCCGGGCGGGGCGAGCCTGAGGACGTTCGGGGTGGACACGTACGCCACGCCGCCCGGCGCCAGGATGCGGTGAATGTGCTCGAGCACCGCCGCCGGCTCCTGGACGTGCTCGATCGTCTGCAGGAACACCACGGCGTCGTACGACGACGTCTCGCCGTACGTCTCGACGAGACCCCGCTCAAAGGTCAGGTTCTGGCGGCGGTAGCGCAGCCGGGCGTGCTCGTGGGCGTCGGGATTGGCGTCGACGCCGACGACGCTCGTGGCCGAACGCGAGAGCACCTCCGAGCCGTAGCCCTCTCCGCAAGCCAGGTCGATCACCCTGCGGCCGACGACCCGCGCGCCGATCCATTCGTAGACCGCCAGGTGCCGGCGAAACCAGCAGTTCTCGGCCGGGATGTCGGGAAGCGTTCGCTCGCCGGTTAGCTCGAGCGGCGGCACCCCCGGTGGCTGTTTCTCCTGAACGTACGCGTTCACTTCACCGCGGACAGGGTAATGTCCGGGCCGCCATGGAGGCACTGCGCTCCGCGGACGAGATCCGAGACGCGAACACGCGGTATCACGACGTCGCCGCCCAGAGCTACGACTCCAAGTGGGGCATCGACTTCGGCCCCGTCGGCCAGGGGCAGGTGCTCGGCAAGCTCAGCAAGGTGCTCGGGGCGGAGTTGGGCCGCGGCTATCAGCGCTCGCTCGAGATCGGCGCGGGGACGGGCTACTTCACGCTCAACCTGCTTCAGGCCGGCGTCGTGCAGGAGGCTACGTGCACCGATATCTCGCCGGGAATGATCAGGCAGCTCGCCGACAACGCGCGTCGGTTGAGGCTGAACGTGAGGACCGCGAGGGCCGACGCGGAGTCGCTGCCGTTCCCCGATCAGACGTTCGACATCGTGTTCGGGCACGCGGTGTTGCACCACCTGCCCAACGTGCGGCGCGCGTTCGCCGAGTTTCACCGCGTGCTCCGGCCCGGCGGGAGGATCGCGTTCGCCGGCGAACCCTCGCGCGCCGGCGACCGCCTGGCGGCGCTCCCCAAGCGCGGGGCCCTGACCGTGGCGCCGCTGTGGCGGAAGCTGATCGGCGCGGGCCCGGCGCCGGCGCCGGGCTATGCCGACGTCGCCCCGGCGCGGGCGCCGGCACCGCTCCAAGCCGGATCCAACGGGGCCTCCGCCCCCAAGGACGAGGGTCGCGACCTCGAGCGGCTCGTCGACATCCATGCCTTCGCCCCGGCGGATCTCGCTCGTCACGCCCGCCGTACCGGGTTCGAAGAGATCGACGTGCGCGGCGAGGAACTGGTCGCGAACTGGTTCGGCTGGTTCAACCGCGGACTCGAGGCGACCGCCGATCCGGACCAGGTGCCGATGCTGTGGCGCCAGTATGCGTTCAATGGCTATCTCGTGCTGCAGCGACTCGATGAGCGGGTGCTCGAGCCGCTGCTGCCGGCGGCGCTGTTCTACAACCTGCTCCTGACCGCACGCAAGCCCGCGCCCGCGCTCGCCTGACGGGGCTGCCGCGCTTGCGTGGCCAGCCGCCGCCTATCGTCACTCGCTGATCCGTTCTGCATGTCCTTGGAGGCGAGCTTCGATCCGCGGCTCGGCAGCGAGGTGCCTCAGGGGGCTTACTGACCGTTCCTGGCGGGAGTGTGCGTCAGCCCGTGAACAACGGCACCGGAGCGCACCGACTGAAGCGCGCCGTGCGCGTCTTGCGCGACCCCCGGACGGTCGGCCCGCGCGTGGTCGTGGTGAACGTCAACGTGTGTCTGCCAACGGCAAAGCGGCTCAACGCCACCGTCAGCGAGAACGAGCGCCGGCGACTTACCGCGATCTGGCGGCCGTCGAGCTTGACCGCGGTGATGACCCTCACGGCGAGAGCGCCGTGAACGAGCCGACGGCTGGCGACTCCCCGAGGCGAGAGCTCGATCCTGATCCGCAACCGCAACGCCGAGGTTGCGCAACCAATCGGCGCACCGGTGATGATGATCCGCTGCGTTACGTGCGTCGGCTTCTTGGCCTTCTTGACCGGCGGCTCCTTCGGCGGCACTACAACCACGGGTGGCGTCGTCGGAGTCATGGTCATCGGCGGCGATGGGCCAGGCGGAGGTGGGCCAGGCGTCGGCGGCGGGGCCGGGCACGCAGAACCGGCCGGCGGGGTGTCGTTACGCATCACGACCAGCCCGCCGTCGTACGTGCCGGCGGCAAGGTCGAGCTTAAGTCACCGTTGAAGTCGGCGGCGGCGAGCGTGTTGTCGCTCTCCTGGAGGTGCTCCGGATCGGGGCCGGTGTCCTCGTAGGTGAACGTGCCGTCACCGTTGCCCTCGAATAGCACGGTGATGTTGCTGGTGAAGTCGGCCATCGCCACGTCGAGCTTGCCGTCGTTGTTGAAGTCGCCGACGACGAGCGCTCGCGGGTTCTCCGAGACTGGATAGGTGAACATCGCCGGGGGGTCCAGAGCGCCGGTCCCGTCGTTGTGCAGGACCTCAACCCCCCGGTCCCGGTCCCATTCGTGACGTCCATCGGCACCAGCACGTCGTCTACACCTGTGCCGCGCACATCGGCAGCCGCGACCTGGCCCTCGCCGCCCACCGAATACGCGGCCACGGCGTTGAAGTTGCCACTGCGGTCGTCTACGTTGGTGAGCACCTGCACACAGTCGGACGTCCCGCACATGCCGCTGCCCTCGCTCGTAGGGCTGGTGGAGAGCACGAGGTCGACGTTGCCGTGTCCGGTGAGGTTTGCCGTGGTCATCCCGTCGATGGGGCCATTCGAGGAGGGGGCCAGCGAGAACGGAGATCCCGGCGCGGGTGCAAACGTCGCCCGCCCTGAGACGTCGTTACCGGTGTTCAGAAGCACCGAAACCGTCTCGTCTCCTTCGTTCGCTACCGCGATGTCCAGGCGGCCGTCGCCGTTGAAGTCACCGACGACGACAGCGTTCGGGTCATTGACACCCGTCGTGATGTCAACTGGCGCCTGGAACGTCCCGTCGCGGTTGCCGTACAGGATCGACAAGCAACCGAATAAGTTCTATGTGGTCGTTGCCGGCCATACGGCTCCACTGGGTCAGCGAGGACGGCTACGCCAGGGTGTGGCCGGTTCTTCGCAGTCGGGTGGAGGCGCGCGGGCAGCGGTGGCTCTACGTCCGCATCCCACGGCGGCCCAATCGGAGCACGTCCACACCTCGCGAAAGATCCTCTAAAAGACGATCGACGGGCCATACTTAGACCGATGCCCGACGAACTGGCGGACGAGTTCCCCCTTTTCCCGCTCGGAATCGTCGCCCTCCCCGGTGAACTGATCCCGCTGCACATCTTCGAGGAGCGCTACAAGACGATGCTCAACGTTTGCCTGCGCGATGAGCGCGAGTTCGGCATCGTGTGGCTCTCCGACGACGGCTTACGTGAAGTCGGCTGCGCGATGAGGGTTGAGGAGGTCGAGCGGAAGGAGGATGGCCGGATGAACCTGCTCGTGCGGGGGACCCGACCGATCCGCGTGCTCGAGCGCCAGGGGCACCTGGCCTACCCCGCGGGCGTGATCGAGTTCATCCAGGACCGCGGCGACGTGCCCGACCCCGAGGTCGCCCGCGCCGCCCACGAGGCGTACGCCGAGCTGGTAAAGCGCGCAACCGATCGCGATCCGGACGCCGACGAGCTGGAGGGGATGAGCGCCTACGCCATGGCCGCCACCGTCGACTTCGGCCTCGACGCCAAGCAGGGCCTCCTCGATCTGCGCTCGGAGAACGCCCGGCTGAAGCTGGTCACCAGGCTGTTCCGCGCGGCGATGAAGCGGCTCGACTTCGCCGACCGCGCCCAGGAGCGCGCGCGGTCCAACGGCAGGGTGAGGATTCGCTAAGGCTCGGGCCGTCGCTCATCGCGAGCCGGCTATTCCGGAGTCTGCTCGGGCTGATAGCGCGCAACCGCGGGAAGGTTTGACCAGTCGGGCCACGTGAGCTCCCATAGCCGATGGAGCCGCCCGTCGCAGAACCGGGCAACGAGGATCACCTCGATCCGGGTGGATGGTTGGCCGGGTTTCGTCGTGGTGATCCACATGCGTCCGGCGACCTCGTCCTCGCTTTCGACCCACGCGTCCTCGTCATAGCTGGCCGCGTAGCTGATGTCCGTGGCATAGAGCCGTTCGTGGCCCTCGAGGAACGCCTGATAGTCCTGCTCCTGGTCGTTGGAATACAGCCTGAAGCCCGTGTCGTAGAAGACCGGAATCAGGCTGGCGTCCTTTCGCAGAACCACGCGATCAAACATCTCGCGCAACCTGGCCTGGCAGCTGAAGGACCCGTCGCCCATCTGACTCACGCGGCGAGCATCATCGCGCAATCGGCGTTGCCGGGAGCGGACGGGGCTCTGCGTGCGGCGGCCCCACCTCCCGCCAGCTCACCCCCGAGCAAAAAGCACGCGACCACGACGCCCGCCAGGCGATCTCGCGCGAGCTGGGGCACGAGCGCGAGCAGATCACCGCCGTGTATCTGGGGCGCCAAAGGTGGCAGACCCGCCTACGCCCCAAACCCAAGGGCGTCTGGACCCCCGGCCGGGTGCTGCTGGTGGTCGCGTTCGTGGCGCTGCTGCTGATCCCCGACACGCTGGCAAGGATCATCTTCGGCGTGCTGCTCGCGCTCGCGCTCGTGCGCGTGCTCCTGCAGGCCGCCAGCCGCGCCCAGGCCCGGCAGCCCGCGGCCCCGGTGAGCGTCCCCGAGCTGCACCAGCGGGCGCTGCGCGCCGGCGGCGGCGCCTACCTGGCCACCGACGACACCGGCCAGTGGCTGCACGCGCCGCCCCAGTCAGCGGTGCCGGTGCTTGTCGGCCCTCGGGCGGGGAAGACCAGCTGCGTGGTGATCCCGGCGCTGGCCGCGCATCCGGCCGCTGAGATGGTCGCCGGTGACCGCGCCTCGGACTGGCAGCAGGCGCAGCTGGCGGCCGGGGCGATGACCGGCGCGGCCGACGTCGACCCCAACGCCGGGCACTGGACCGAGCGCGCCGCCGCGCTGATCGCCAGCCTGCTCTACGCCGCCGCGCGCTCGGGCCAGGAATCGCCACAACCTCAAGTACGTGCCCCGCCGCCAATACGACCAGGTGGTCAAGGACCTCAAACCGATCTACACCGCCAGCGACGTCGACTCAGCCCAAGAAGCCCTCGAGCAATTCGATCAGAAGTGGGGAGCCCAGCTCCCACC
>JAFASF010000243.1 GCA_019244745.1 Solirubrobacterales bacterium
CCCAACCCGATCGACCGGTACGCGATCGGCGACCGGACCGCAGGGTTACGTCGCAATCGCGACGGGTCGCTCGACATCCTGCTCCAGCATGCCGTGCCCCGCCGCGACGGCTCGAACTGGCTGCCGGCGCCCGCCGGCAGGTTCATCGTCGCCCTCCGTCTCTACCAGCCCAAGAACTCGGTGCTCCACGGGAGCTGGCCGCTGCCGAAGATCACCCGCCTCGGCCGACGCTGAGACGCGACGCCCGGGGAACACGGCCCAGAAACGCCGGAGGCGCCCTCGCGGGCGCCTCCGGGCACGGTCAGGTCGATTCGGAGCGAGCCGTCAGGCGGCGCTCACCGGCGTCGTTGGCGGCGAGGTGCCCGTGGCCGGCGGTGGCGGCGGTGGCGGCGGTGGCGTGTACTCGAACTCCTCCTCGGCTCCGAACAGCGTGTCGAGTACCTTGGAGCGCAGCTTCTCGCTCGCGACCATAGCCACCCCGGCGCCGAGCACGAGGACGAACACCATGCGAGCGAGGCCGCGGACCCGGCGCTGCTTCTTCGGCGGCGCCGTCAGGGCCACCGTCGCGTCGCGGAGGGACTCTGCGGCGTTACGCAGGTCCCGTTGGAGCTTCTTGTCTTCGAGCAATGCCTTCGTCGGCGCCTTTCCGTTGCTCAGTCGCCCGTAAGCGCTCCTGCTCGCGTCGAATGCCGAGCGGACGTTGTCGCGCAGCTTGGCGTCCTCGATCACGCGGGCGATGTAGCGGTTCGCCCGGGCCATGTTGGCCAAGTCCACTGCGTTGAACGCCACCGCCTTGGTCTTACTTTTTGCTGCCATTGCTCTCCCTCGTGCGTGGGGCCTCGTCAGATGGTCAGGATACGCGATGCGCGGGGACTCGCCGGCGCGCCAGCGCGGCGTCGAGCACGGCCCCGATCTCCGAGACGAACACGAACTCGAGGTCCTTGCGCAGGTGCTCCGGGATCTCGTCCACATCCTGCTCGTTCTGCGCCGGCGCGATCACCCGACGGATGCCGTTGCGCTGGGCCGCGAGCGCTTTCTCCTTCAGCCCTCCGATCGGCAGGACCTGGCCGGTGAGGGTGATCTCGCCGGTCATCGCCACGTCGCTGCGCACCGGGCGTCCCGTCAGCAACGACGCGAGCGCGGTCGCGATGGCGATGCCGGCGCTCGGGCCATCCTTGGGGGTCGCGCCCGCGGGGACGTGGATGTGGATGTCGTGCTCGGCGAACCAGTCCTCGTCGATGCCGGGCGCGAGCTCTTCGGCGTCGCTTCGCACGAACGACAGCGCGGCCTGTGCGGACTCGCGCATCACATCTCCGACCTGACCGGTTATCGTCAGCCGTCCCTTGCCGGGCATGGCCGTGGCCTCCACGAACAGGACCTCGCCGCCGACCGGCGTCCAGGCGAGGCCGGTCGCGACTCCGGGGCGCGAGGTTCGCCGGCGCGACTCGGCGAAGAACTTGCGCTTGCCCAGCAGCTCGCGCACCCGTGGCTCGGTGACGGTCACCTTGCGGGTGGAGAGGCCCTCGGCGACGCGGAGCGCGACCTTGCGGCACGCGGTCCCGATCTCCCGCTCGAGCTGGCGCACGCCCGCCTCGCGCGTGTAGCCGGCGATGATCGCCCGCAGGCCGGAATCGGTGAAGGCGATCCTCGCCGCGGTCAACCCGTTCCGCTCGATCTGCCTCGGGACCAGGTAGCGCTTGGCGATCTCGAGCTTCTCCTCCTCGGTGTAGCCCGCGAGCTGGATGACCTCCATCCGGTCGCGCAGCGGGCCGGGGATCGTCTCGAGCGTGTTCGCGGTCGTCACGAAGGTGACGTTCGAGAGGTCGAACGGCAGGTCCAGGTAGTGGTCGCGGAAGGAGTGATTCTGCTCCGGGTCTAGGACCTCGAGCATCGCGCTCGAGGGATCGCCGCGGAAGTCGGCTCCCATCTTGTCGATCTCGTCGATCATCAGCAGCGGGTTGTTCGCGCCGGCGTCACGGATCGCGCGGATGATCGTCCCCGGCATCGCGCCGATGTAGGTGCGGCGGTGCCCGCGGATCTCAGCCTCGTCGCGCACTCCGCCCACCGACAGACGCTCGAACTTGCGCCCAAGCGCCCGCGCGATCGAGCGCCCGAGAGATGTCTTGCCGACGCCCGGTGGCCCCACGAAGCACAGGATCGAGCCGCGCGCCTGCGGGTTCAGAGACCGCACGGCCAGGAACTCGAGGATCCGATCCTTCACCTGCTCGATGTCGTAGTGGTCCTCGTCCAGGACCCGACGGGCGTGCTTCAGATCGAGGTTGTCCTCGGTCGACTTGTCCCACGGCAGCGCCGCGATCCACTCGAGGTAGCCGCGCACGACGCCGTACTCGGCCATGGCCGGCTGGAGCCGCTCGAGCCGGGCGAGCTCGCGGTCGACCTGCTTGCGAGCCTCCTCGGGGAGCTCGATCGCATCGAGCTGCCCGCGCAGATCGTTGATCTCCGCCTGGACCTCGTCCGCCTCCCCGAGCTCCTCCTGGATCGCCTTGAGCTGCTGGCGCAGGAAGTACTCGCGCTGACCCTTGTCGAGCTCTGACTGGACCTGGGACTGGATCTTGGACCCGATCGCGACCACCTCGAGCTCGCGGGCGAGCAACTCCGAGAGGCGCCGCAGCCGCAAGGCGACGTCGGTCTCCTCGAGCAGCGCCTGCTTCTCCTCGGCCTTGAGCCGCAGAGCCCCCGCGATCAGGTGCGAGAGCGCGCTCGGATCATCGACGTTCGCGACCATGATCTGGAGCTCCTCGGGCAGGTAGGGCACCTGCTCGACGATGTCGGTGAACGTCTGCTGGACGTTGCGCATGAGCGCCGTCAGCTCCGGTGACTGGGCGACGACGTCGGGCGCCTCGACCACCTCCGCCATGAGATACGGCTCGGTCTGTGTCCAGTTCTCGATCCGCACCCGCTGGCCGCCCTGGATCAGCACCCGCAGGGTGCCGTCGGGGACCCGGATCATGCGCGCGACCACCCCGAGCACCCCGACCGAATACAGGTCCTCGGGCGCTGGGCTCGCGACCTCGGGATTCCGGCTGGCCACCATCACGATCGACCGATCGCCGCGGAGCACATCGTTGATCAGCTCGACGCTGCGCTCCTGCCCGACGTTGAGCGGGATCATCATGTCGGGGAACGTCACCGTGTCGCGCAGCGGCAGCACACCCACCCGCTGCGGGAGCTCCGGCGCGCCGGTGACCGCCACCTCCCTGGGCCCGCGGCTTGGAGCCCCGACTTCAATCACCGCTGTTCGCCGGTCTCAACCGACACGGCGCGTGGATAGACCTCGCGATGTGCCAGCGGCAGCTCGACGCGCAGGATCCCGTCGTCGTAGCTGGCTCTGGCCCGCTCGGCGAGGACGTCGGCGGCGAGCTCAACCACGCGCCGGAAGCGCCCCCGTTCGATCTCCACCTGCTGGTAGAGATCGAACTCTTCGGCAGGACCCCGTTCTCCGGCCAGGATCAGCTTGCGTCCCTGGATCTCCAGGTCGAGTCCCTCGATGTCGACCCCGGCGAGCTCGACGGTGACGATCGCGCGCGGCGGGTCGGAGGTGTAGGCGACGTCCACCGGAGGCGAGAACCCGGCTCGCCGCCGGCGCGCCAGGCCGCTGCGCTCGAAGGCGTCGCCGAACAGCTCGTCCATCTCCCGCCGCATGCGGTCGAAGTTGGCGAACAGGTCACTCTCGGGCATGACCGCTCAGGTTACCCGGACTCGGGGCCACGCCTAAGCGCCCCGCGGGCGCTCACACGGTGAAGACTGCGCCCTCGCGGGCGAGCTCGATCCGCCCGCCGAACGCGGCGCGCGCCTCCTCGAGCGCCCACTCCGGATCCAGCTCGTCCGAGAAGTGCGTGAGCACGACCCGGCGAGCCCCGGCGCGCCGACCGTGGTCGCCCGCCTCTCCCGGGGTCAGGTGGCCGCGCACGCCATCGCGCTCGGGTCGCGGGAGCGTGCCCTCGATCAGCAGGAGATCGGTCCCCTGCGCAAAGCGCACCAGCTCGTCGTTCGGGCTGCAGTCGGCGCTGTACGTCAGGCGCCCGCTCCCGTTGGTGGAGAGCTCCACCGCGTACGTCGCGGTGTAGTGGGGCACCCGGCAGAAGCGCACGTTGAAGGGGCCGATCGACAGCGGCTCGGGACCGTCGTACTCGTGCATCTCGAATGCCTTTTCGATGAGCTCCTCAGGGCCCCACGCTCCCGCAACGAGACGGAACAGGTCCGCTGCGCCGGCCGGCGCGTACAGCCGTGGCCGCGCCGGGTGATCG
>JAFASF010000334.1 GCA_019244745.1 Solirubrobacterales bacterium
GCGCCGCCGGCCGCGACCAAAACCCGCCTGACGGTCGTCGTCCCAAACCCCATCGCCCGCGCCACCCCCAACTGCCTCTCGCCCCCAGCGACCCGCTCGAGAATCTCAAGCCGCTCCCCACGACCCAGCTTGACCCCTCTGCTCACAAATGACCTCCAATCCAATCGACCAACACCATCGTGCTGCGTCGACCGGCGGAAACCACCTGCATATATCCAACCCAAGACCGTCCACGTCCCCCCGCCGGGAGCGGATGTCCCGGCCCGTCGCTTGTTGCCGCCCCACAAAGCGAATGCGCCGATCGTGGTTCGTGCGACAGGCTCATGAGCAGCTGAAATCTCGGACGCCGTGCTTGCGCCCCGGAGATGCCGGGTCTGCGAATTCGTTCGAGCCCGAGGGACTTCCCTCGACCCTGTCCGTCCGAAGGCCCGTGCACGATTGGCACACGCCCGTTGCCGTCCTGTCACGAACGCGTCTTGTCTCGTTGCAGGCTGCGGATCTAGCTTGCCGGTTCCGTCCGCAACCCGCCCTACCGTGGGGGATTCACCGCGCATGAGACAAGGAGCCCAACTGAGATGAGCGAGCAGCAGAAGGTCGGCGTGAAGCCAGACGCCACGGCTGATGCGAAGTCCGACGCCAAGCGGCAGGCCGCGCTCCAGGGCGCTTTAACTCAGATCGAGCGGCAGTTCGGCAAGGGGACCGTGATGCGCATGGGCGATCCGGGCGCGCGCGTCGCCGTCGATGCCATTCCGACCGGCGCCCTGTCGCTCGACATCGCGCTGGGGATCGGCGGCGTCCCCCGCGGGCGGATCGTCGAGATCTTCGGCCCCGAGTCATCGGGCAAGACCACGCTCGTCTACCACGTGATCGCCGAGGCCCAGAAGCTCGGTGGCGTGTGCGCGTTCGTCGACGCCGAGCACGCGATGGACCCGCTTTACGCGCAGCAGATCGGCGTCGACATCGACGAGCTGCTCGTCTCCCAGCCCGACTACGGCGAGCAGGCGCTCGAGATCGTCGACATGCTGATCCGCTCCGGGGCGGTCGACGTGATCGCGGTGGACTCGGTGGCCGCCCTCACGCCCCGCGCCGAGCTCGAGGGGCAGATGGGCGACCAGACCGTCGGGGTCCAGGCGCGGATGATGTCGCAGGCGATGCGCAAGCTCGCCGGCAACCTCAACCGCACCCAGACCCTGTGCGTGTTCACGAACCAGATCCGGGAGAAGGTCGGCGTAATGTTCGGCTCCCCGGAGACGCAGCCCGGCGGCCGAGCGCTGAAGTTCTATGCCTCCCAGCGCCTGGACATCCGCCGGATCGAGACGCTCAAGGACGGCACCGAGGCGGTCGGCAACCGCGTGCGGGTGAAGGTGGTCAAGAACAAGGTCGCCGCGCCGTTCAAGCAGGCGGAATTCGACATCGAGTTCGGCAAGGGAATCTCAACCTCCGGGTGCTTGATCGATTACGGCATCGAGCACAACATCGTCACCAAGTCCGGCTCGTTCTTCTCCTATGGCGAGGAGCGGCTCGGCCAGGGACGCGGCAACGCCAAGACGTTCCTCGACGAGCACCCGGAGATCGCTCGTGAGATCGAGGCCAAGATCTATGACGCCCTGGGCATCGGCCGCGATCTCGTCAAGTCGATCGAGGCTCGCGAGGAGCCGCCGCTGCAGGCCGTTGAGCCGGCTGCGGCCGCAGCGGGGCAAGCGGCGTAGCCCATAACCCACGTCATCAAGCTATCCAGACGACCTCCTCTACCACTCCGAGCTCCTCTCCACCGGCCGTCGTGCGCGAGTTGCCCGGCCCCGCAGCCAACCTCGATGCCGATGACCGCGTTCGGCAGGCGCTCGAGCTGGCCTACCGCTACCTGAATCGGTGCGATCGCACCGTCGAGGAGGTGCGCCGCCACCTCGCTGGCAAAGGGGCAGAGCCCGACGCGGTGGAGCGCTCGGTCGAGGTGCTGCGGGAGCAGGGGTATCTCGACGACGCCCGCTACGCGCGATTGTTCTCCCACGACAAGCGCGAGTTCGACCACTGGGGTACCGATCGGATCGCCTCGACGCTGGTTCGCCACGGGGTCGAGCGGGCGCTGATCGAGGCGGCGCTGTCGGAGCGGCCCCCGGCGGAGGAATTCGATCGCGCGCTGTCGCTGCTGCGCCGGCGGTTCCCATCGCCGCCCACCGATCGACGCGAGCGCAACAGAGCGCTGGGAGTCCTGGTGCGCAAGGGCTACGACCCCGAGCTCGCGCTCGAGGCGCTGAGCGCACATGCGCGTCTGGCGCGAGACCCCGACGTGCGCTAGCTTGGGCGTTCTTCACCAGAGGTAGGAGGCTTCAGATGAACCTTGTGGGCACGGGCGTAAACGGCGCAAGCAATCCGGGGGCTCGTTCCGGCGCGAATCCACCTCCCCGGCCGTTCGGCCTGTCAGGAGCTCTCATGACAGCTCTGATCGTAGCCCTCGTGTTGCTGGGCGCCGCCTCCGCCTACGCCGCCACGACCGCGAAGCACTACAAGGGCAAAACCTCCCAGCACGAGCCGATCTCGTTCACGATCTCGGCCGGTCAGATCAAGAACCTCAGCTTCTTCATCGACGTGAGGTGCCCCAGCGGCCACCGGTATCGGGTATACGACTCCCATTTCCCCTCGTTCAAGATCACGCGGGCGAGGTTCGACCAGTCCTTCTTCGCAAGCAACCCCAAGGCCACCGCGCGGGTCGAGGGACGCGTCCGCGCGAAGAGCGTGACCGGCACGCTGACCGACCGGACGATGATCAAGCGCGAGCACCACTACTGCGGCGGTAAGTCGACGTTCAAGCTGCTCAAGTAGCGCCCAGGCCGGAGCGCCGGGGCGTGTCGGGGAACGGCTGCTCGGATTGTCGGCGCGCGGGACTGCCCAGAGCATCCGACACCGCTGAGGCTACGCGGCGAGGTTTGCGGAGGTTGCCTTCCGGTACTACGATTCCGGTAGCGAACGAATGGCCCGCGGGCCACAAAACACCAGCAAATCTTGTAGATACTGGATTCCGGACACAGAGTTGACGGCAATCTCGAACGGGCTTCAAGGCCCTCCCAGATCAAAACCTTGTCCTTCCCGCCGTGAGGTCGGTCGTGGATTGGCCAGCGAAGGTTTGCAGTCGCCAAGAACAACCGAACTTGCAGCAATGAGGACTTAGAGCCGCCGCCTGAACAGGCGCCGACGGCGTCACGCCCGGCATCCGTTCGTGCCACTCGCACGGGCCGCTCGGTCGCTCCCAAAAACTGAAAGGAAGTGTGCGGGACACGGCCTCCAGGCCAACCCGTCAGGAGAGGAACGACCATGGAAATCATCGGTGCCGCAGCGCTCATCGCCGTGGGAATCGTGGTGGCCGCGGTGGTTTACGGTCGCACGCACGGCCCGCGTCTTGCGGTGGCCAATCAACCAGCAGCCAGCCCGCGGCCCGCAGCGGTCGAGGTGCCGGAGCGCAGCGCGGCGCTCGCGCAGAGGGAGGCCGAACTGGCCCGCCGAGAGGCCGAGCTGGCTCGACGAGAGGCCGAGCTCGAACTGGACCGCGACGGCATCCTCGAAACCCAGCAGGAACTCGAACGGGCTCTGGAGCGAACCTCGGGACTGTCCGCGGCGCGCGCCAAGCAGATGCTCCTGAAGGAGGTCGAGGAGCAGGCCCGACACGATGCGGCCCGCCGCATCCGCGAGATCGAGGAGGAGACTAAGCGCGAGGCCGAGCGCCGCGTCCGGAACATTCTCTCGGTCTGCATGCAGCGACTTGCGGCCGGCCACGCCGCCGAGACGACGGTCTCGGTCGTGCAGCTCGCGACCGATGACATGAAGGGCCGAATCATCGGCCGCGAGGGTCGCAACATCCGCGCTTTGGAGAACCTCACCGGAGTGGACTTCATCATCGACGACACGCCCGGTGCCGTGGTGCTCTCCGGCTTTGACGGTGTGCGGCGGGAGATTGCCAGGCTGACGCTCGAGAAGCTCCTCCAGGATGGTCGGATCCATCCGGCGCGGATCGAAGAGATGTACTACCAGGCCAAGTCGGAGCTCGAGAACCACATCGTTGAATTGGGGGAGCAGGGCGTATTCGACGCCGGCGTGCAGGGTCTCCACCCGGAGCTGGTCAAGCTGTTGGGGCGGCTCAAGTTCCGCACCAGCTACGGACAGAACGTGCTGGCACACTCGATCGAGGTGGCGCGACTCGCGGCGATGATGGCCGACGAGCTCGGAGCCAGCGCGAAGACCGCCCGGCGGGCGGCGCTCCTGCACGACGTCGGCAAATCGGTGACGCACGAGATCGAGGGTCCCCACGCCCTCGTGGGCGGCGAGCTCGCCCGCAAGTACGGCGAGACCGAAGCGGTCGCGCATGCCATGGAGGCCCACCACAACGAAGTCGACCCTCAGACGATCGAGGCGGTGATCGTGCAGGCCGCGGACGCGCTCTCGGGCGCCCGGCCTGGCGCCCGCGGAGAGTCGCTGGAGCAATACGTCAAGCGGCTGCGCGACCTCGAGGAGATCGCCACCCGCCACAAGGGCGTCGACAAGGTCTACGCGATGCAGGCCGGCCGGGAGATCCGGGTGATGGTCGCTCCCGGAGCCATCGACGACGACGCCGCGAGCCTTTTGTCCTACGAGATCGCCAGGCAGATCGAGAAAGAGCTCGAGTACCCCGGACAGATCAAGGTGACCGTGATCAGAGAATCCCGGGCCGTCGAGTACGCGCGCTGATCGGCGGATGGCTGGGGTCGGCCTCGCCGCTCAGCTGTGGCCGTGGTGGTGGGCAAGCGCGCCGTGCGCCGTCCATGCGCCGAACTGAGGAATCAGAACGATCGCGACCACCAGCCCCCCGACGATCGCGCCGGCGAGCGCGATCCAGCGGCCCGCGCCGCCGGGCGGGACGCCAGGATGATCACCCCTCGCTTCGGCGGCCCTGAGCGCATGGCCGAGATTCGGGAGGTGACCGAGCACGTGGAGGGCCGTGAACGCGAGCCAGACGATGAAGCTCACCTTGTGGATGGTGAGGAGCTCGGCTCGGTTTCGCGGGCCGTGAAAGAGCAGGATAATGCCGCTCACGAACACGACCAAGGTGCTGAAAACGACGATCGGTGCGATGAGCCGCAGAGCGATTTCCGGCGGCCCCTTGTCGCGATACGCACGGTTACCGGTGTAGTAGCGCATGAACCGGTAGCCGGTGCTGGCCATCTTCAGCCCCAACGGCCCGAGCAACAGCAGGCCCAGAAACAGGTGCAGCCATGTGAGCTGACCGATGCGCACGATTGTCAACCCGATGACGGCGAGCAGCACGAACAAGATCACGCTGGTCATGGCTGTGAGCTGCTCGTTGCCGTCGGTCCCGCCGCCGATGATCGCGGGATGAGAAGAATGCTCTTTGGCGGCAAACTGCCCTTCCATGGCACTACTTATGATCTCGGAAATGCGTGACGCCGCCGGACGCGGCCGTGTGGCATGCCGGGGCTGATCCTCGTAGTCGAGGATGAGCCGGGCATCGTCGACTTCCTGGACCGAGGGCTGAAGGTTCACGGCTTCGACGTGGCGATCGCCACCGATGGGCAAAGCGGCACCGAAAGGGCGCTGGATGAGAACGTCGACTTGGTTGTGCTCGACATCCTCCTGCCCGATCGGAGCGGGCTCGACGTGCTCTCGACGGTGCACGAAGCCAGGCCGGAGCTGCCCGTCATCGTGCTGACCGCGCTGGGGGAAATCGAACACCGGGTCACGGGGCTGGACGCCGGCGCGGTGGACTATCTGACCAAACCCTTCTCGCTCAGTGAGCTCGCCGCGCGCATCCGGGCCCAGCTTCGGGTCGCTGCGCAGACGCAGCGCACAGCGCTCAGCGCGGGGGACCTGGAGATCAACCTGTTGACGCGCGAGGTACGCCGCGATGGCGAGCTCGTCCGGCTTTCCACGACCGAGTTCGAACTGCTCGCCTACCTGATGCGAAACGCGGGACAGGTGCTCTCTCGCGAGCAGATCCTGCGGGCGGTGTGGGGATACGACTACGACCCGGGGACCAACGTGGTGGACGTCTACATCGGCTACCTGCGCCGCAAGCTGCGCTTCGCCGACCGTGCCGCTCCGATCGTCACGGTCCGCTCCGTCGGCTATCGCTTCGATGCAGGCGATTAAGTCGGCGCTGCCGTCGAGCCTGCGCTGGCGGCTGACACTCTGGGTTGCGGGCGTGATGCTCGTGTCCGCGGCGGCGGTGTTCGTTGTCGTCTACAAGGACACCGGAACGCAGCTCCGCAGCCAGATCGACCGGGATCTCACCGGCGACACGGACCAGCTCGCTCGGTCGCTCACCGCGTCGCCAGCGAGGACCCCGGCCGAGATCACGATGGCCGCGACCACCTACATGCGCGTACAGCCGTACACGCCTACCTCCACGCTCATGTTCGTGATGATCCCCGGCGCGCCTACAGCAAGCAACCACCCGGAGGTCTTCAACGGGGGCGGGGAGTTGGGAGAGCACGAGACGCGCGCGCAACAGGCACGCGAGCTCAGCCAGGAGCGGCAGCTCCGGGTGCCGCGGATCGGCTATTCCACGCAACGGGTCCCGGACGTCGGCAAGGTCCGGATCTTCGAGCGCGCGGTCACGGTGGGCGCGATGCAGGCCATCGCGGGCGCCGGCGAGCCCCTCACCAACGTGGACCGGGCCCAAGAGGGAGTCGCGAAAGCGTTCGTGCTCGCTGGGGCGATAGTGCTGGTGCTCGCCATGCTCGCCTCATACCTCGCCGGCGCCCGCGTCTCGGCGCCGTTGCGACGGATGGCGGGGGTCGCGACCCGTGTCGATGCCGGAGACCTCGCGCCGCGGATGGAGACCGCCTCGGGGCGCGCCGACGAGGTTCGCGTGCTCGCGGACGCGTTCAACCACATGCTCGACCGGCTCGCCGAAGCGTTCGCCAGTCAGCGGGGATTCGTCGCCGACGCATCGCATGAGCTGCGCACGCCGCTGACGGTGATCCGCGGGCAGCTCGAGGTCCTCGCGGCCCAGGAGAATCCGTCGGGGGAGGACGTTCGCCGGGTCGAGCGCCTCGTGCAGGCGGAGATAACGCGGGTGAGCCGCCTGGTCGACGACCTGCTCGTGCTTGCCCGGGCCGAGCAAACCGACTTCTTGCGCCCCGAGTGGATCGATGTGCGCCCATTCGTCGATGAGCTGTGGGATGGACTCAGCCTGACCGCGGATCGGCGGTTCGAGCTGGGCGATGTCCCCGAGGGCTACCTCCACGCGGATCCGGATCGCCTGGCGCAGGCGCTGCGAGATCTTGCGAGCAACTCGATCGAGCACACCGCGGAGAAGACCGGCCTGGTCCGGCTGGAGGTCGAGCCGCTCGCACCCGACAAGATTCGCTTCGCGGTGCTCGACGATGGCCCCGGAATCCCGGTCGCCGAGCGTGAGCGCGTCTTCGAGCGGTTCCATCGAACCGACCCCGGGCGCAGTCGAGCAGTCGGAGGAGCAGGCCTCGGGCTCGCGATCGTTCGTGCGATCGCCGAGGCGCATGCCGGCGATGTCCACGCCGTCGACCCGCTTGACGGGATTGGCGCCCGGGTGGAGTTGGTGCTCCCCGGTTTTGAGGTCACTAATCTTGGCGGGCGATGAAGCGCTACCACGTGACGACCTTCGGGTGTCAGATGAACGAGCACGACTCCGAGCGGATGAAGGGAATGCTCGAGTCGCTCGGCTACTCTGAGGCGCCGAGACGCGATCAGGCCGACCTGATCCTGTTCAACACGTGCTCGATTCGCGAGAAGGCCGATGAGCGGTTCATCGCCCACCTGGGCGAGGCCAAGCGCCTGAAGAACGAGGACCCGACGCGGGTGGTGGGGGTCGGTGGCTGCTGGGCCCAGTCGGTCAAGGAGGAGGTGTTCGCCCGCTTTCCGTTCGTCGACGTCGCGTTCGGTCCTGGCCAGGTGCATCGGCTGGCCGAGTTCCTGGCCAGTGATTCGCTCACCGCCCAGGGGTTCTTCGAGTTCGAAGGGTTCACCGGTCACCTCCCGGCCAAACGCGAGCGCGAGTTCCAGGGGTGGGTGCAGATCAGCGTCGGCTGCAACTGCGTGTGCAGTTACTGCATCGTTCCGTCGACCCGAGGGCGGGAGGTGAGCCGCTTGGCCGGCGAGCTCGTAACAGAGGTCGAGGCGCTCGCCGCCGACGGCGTGCGCGAGGTCACGCTGCTTGGCCAGAACGTGAACTCCTACGGCCGCGACCTACCGCGCGATAAGCGGGTTACGTTCGCGGAACTGCTCGAGCTGCTCGACGCCGTGGACGGGGTCGAGCGGATCCGGTATACGAGCCCGCACCCGAAGGACATGCGCGAGGACGTGATTCGCGCCCACGCGGAGCTCCCATCCCTATGCGAGCACATCCATCTGCCGCTGCAGTCGGGGTCGAGCACGGTGTTGAAGCGAATGCGTCGTACGTACTCCAGGGAGCGTTATCTCGACCGCGTGGCGCTGATCCGCGAGCACGTTCCCGATTGCGCGCTGACCACCGACATCATCGTCGGCTTTCCCGGCGAGACTGAGCGCGATTTCGAGCAGACGCTCGAGGTTGCGGAGGAAGTCGGCTACGACGGCGCGTTCACCTTCCTCTACTCGCCCCGCCGGGGAACCGAGGCCGCCGCGCTTCCCGACCAGGTGCCGCACGAGGTCAAGGTCGAGCGCATGGAGCGGCTGGTGGAGCTCGTCCAGCGCCGGGCGCGCGAACGCGCTCAGCGGTTCGTGGGTCGCACGCTCGACGTGCTGATCGAGGGACCCTCTCGCACCGACCCGAGCCGCTTGCGCGGGCGGTCGCGGCACAACAAGGTCGTGAACTTCACCGGCCTGGGCTCCCCGGGTGAGATCGTCGACGTGCTCATCACCGGCGCCACGAGCCAGACACTCGCCGGCGAGTGCTCGTTGGTCGCGACAGCAGCCTGCTGATCCACATCCGCTCCGCCTGAACCCGGGTTCGTCCTCGCCGTATGGGAACATCTGTTCGTGCGGTGGAGCAATCTGAGCCAGGACGTTGAGGAGCGGGCGCGGCTGCCGGGCTACGGCGAAGAAGCCATCGTGCGCCATTTCGACGCACCCGAGGCGATCGAGACGCGGTTCTACGAGGTCCGGGCCAAATCCATCCTAAACCCGGTGCCCAAGGCCTCGCGGATGCCGTTCCGGTGGACCATCAACCCGTTCCGCGGCTGCACGCACTCCTGTGTTTTCTGCTTCGCCCGGCCCACACACAAGTATCTGGACTTCAACGCCGACCGGGACTTCGAGCGCGAGATCGTCGTGAAGGTCAACGCGCCGGAGCTGCTCCGGGCGGAGCTGGCGCGGCCCTCGTGGAAGGGCGAGCACGTTGCGCTCGGCACGAACACCGATCCATACCAATGGGTCGAGGGACGCTACAAGCTGATGCCGGGCATCTGGGAGGCGATGCGCGACGCTGCCAACCCGTGCTCGATCCTGACGAAATCGCCCCTGCTGCTGCGGGATCTGAAGGTGATGAAGGAGATCGCCGAACGCACCGAGTTCAGCGCCGCGCTGTCGGTGCCGACGGTCGACGAGCGGGCGTGGCGAGCGACGGAGCCGCATACGCCGAACCCGCGGGCGCGACTGGAGGCGGTTTCGGAGCTGACGCAGGCGGGCATCAGGACGGGCGTGCTCGTAGCGCCGCTGATGCCAGGCATCAACGATGCGCCCGAGCAGGTGGCACCGATCCTCGAGCTTGCCGGCGAGGCTGGGGCGTCGTATGTGACGGGGATCGCGCTGCACCTGCGGGGGGACGTTCGCGACCTGTGGTTTGAGTGGCTGGCCGCGAACCGTCCCGATCTTCGCGAGCGATACCGACAGCTCTACCGCCGTGGCGCATACGCATCGCGAGAGGAGCAGCAGCGGCTGACAGCGCTGGTACGCGGGCCGGATCCGGAGGCCGGGCAACGAATGCGGGGACGAATCGAGCCGGCGCCCGAGCGAGAACCTCAGAATCCCGGGCCGGCGCAAAAGCGCCTGTTCTGATGAAGTCCCGGCCTGAAACAACCGGCCCCGTGCCGTAGTAGTAATCAGGGGAACCGGAGCGGCCCGCCCGCGATGATGCCACGAAGAGACCCAAAGAATCGACGAGACCTCCACCTCGAGCGCGTCTTCGAGACGCGCACCGAGGCCTGGGAGAAGGTCGGGCTGTCGGCGAACGTCAGCCGGCGCGCCGTCCGCCGCGCCCGGCGAGAGGCGATCATCGCGCTCCTGCTGCTTGCCGGGGTGTTCGTCGTCTTCGCGTTCCGAAAGGACCTGTTTGGCTCCCAGAACGACACCATCGTCCGGCTCGCCACCGTAGTCGTGCTCGTGATCCTCGGATGGACGATCGCGCGCGACATCGGCCGAGCCGCCGGCCCGACGTTCTTCCGCCGGATGGATCCGTCGACCGCGGGCACGGTCGGGTTCGTGATCCGCCTCGTGACGCTGGCGATCACGCTCCTCGTCGCGCTGCGGGTCGCCAACCTCAGCGCGAGCACGATCGTCGCCACGAGCGCCTTCACCGCGGTCATCCTCGGCCTCGCGGCCCAGCAGACGCTGGGAAACCTGTTCGCGGGCATGGTGCTGCTGAGCGCGCGTCCGTTCCGGGTCGGCGAACGCGTGCGACTCCAGGCCGGAGGGGTGGGAGGGACCGTGGAGGGAGTGGTCAGCTCACTCGGTCTGCTGTACACCACCCTGGCCCGTGGAGCCGATCGCATCCAGATCCCCAACAACGTCGTGCTCGCGGCCGTCGTGGTTCCGATCCGAGAACCGGACGCCGTCGACGTGCGCGTGCGCCTGAGCGCCGGCATCCGCCCCAGTCAGGTGCAGGACATCCTCGACGAGGAGATCACCACGCCCACTCGCTCGCCCGCGAAGGTGCTCCTCGAGGAGCTCGACGGCGACGATCTCATCGTCAGGGTGCAAGCCACGCCTGAGCGAGCCGACGACGGGGCCAAGCTGGCCGACGAGATCATTGCCGGTCTCGCAAGCTTCACCGGCGAGCACTCTCTTACCGAGTAACGACCGCTAACGCTTATCCCGCTGGCCGGCGGCGAGATCGGCTGCAATCCGCTCGCCGCCCATGCGTCTGCTGACCGCGGCGGCCAGCTCGGGTGCAACGCCCGCGACCGTCGCCCCCAGCTTTAGGCCGAGCGGCGCGACGTCCACTTCGCCCCGATTTCGCTCGACCGCGCGAATCACCGCCGCGGCGACCTCGGCCGGCGTCCGCGTGCCCACACCCCGAGGGAGCTCGATCCCGGCGTCGGCGAACATCCCCGCGCCGCGGATGAAGCCAGGCAGGACAGTGGATACCCCCACGCCGGACGGGCGCAGGTCCTCCCGCAGGGCGAGCGCGAACCCGCGCAAGCCGAACTTGGTGGCCGCGTAGATCGATGACGCGGGCGACGCCGCCTTCGCCGATAGCGACGCCATGAACACCATGTGACCCCGCCGGCGAGCGATCATCGCCGGTGCGAGCGCCCGGGCCAGCGCCACGGGCGCGCGCAGGTTCACCTCGAGCATGCGATCGATCTGCTCCTCCGTTAGATCGGTCAGCAGCCCGGAGGCCGGCAAGCCTGCGTTTGCCACGAGCACATCGACGTTCCCAACTTCACGAAGCAGCCGATCGACCTCATCACGCTGCGCGAGGTCGCAGGAGATCGCCCGCCCCGATACCTCCTCGGCGAGTGCAGCGAGGACCTCGGCGCGCCGGCCGGTGAGGATGAGGCTCGCGCCCCGAGCGGCAAACGCCCTTGCGATCGCTTGGCCGATCCCACCGCTGGCGCCGGTCACCAGCACGTCACCGCTGACGAGCGTCACTGGGGCGAGTCTATCCGCGGCGCCCGGCCTGGCGGGGCCGGGCGCCGCGCAGCACGACGCTCGTCACCTCGGGAACACCGCCAGCGTCGCGGTGAACCCATGCAGGAAGCTCCGGCCGCCCACCGGCCCGATCTCACCCGCGGCGAAGAACCCAGCGGCCGGCGCACCCTCCAGCTCGCGCTGGACCGCCGAAGCGTCGTGATCCCGGACGCCGAACATCGCGCTGCCGCGGCCGTTACAGGAGAAGACGAGTGCGCCCGCGGGCGCTCGACCGCCCATCGCCTCGATTCGCAGCCGCAACGCTCGGGTCAGGTCCTCGTCGGCGGAGGCGGCGTCACGAGCGTGCAGCCTCACGATCTGACCGGTCCTCACGGGCGCGGCCACGGCGACGCTTCCGGCCTCCGGATCGGCCCCCAACAAGCCGCGCACGAGGAAATCGCCCTGCTCGAACTCGGGTTTGCCACCGTCGACGACGATCCCGATCAGCAGGCCGCCCGCGACGAGCGCCCGTTCGCGGGGCGAGAGGTCTGCGATGACCTCCTCGACCACCGCGAGGGCCGGGCGCCCCGCGAGCTCGTGGATCAGGTTGTCCTCGGCCCCGGTGATCGCGAGCTCCCGCCCCACGGGCACCGCGCCCTGCGAGACGCACGGGAGCATCTCGATCCCATCGAGGCGGACGGCGACCGCGCCCTCATCGCAAACCTCCTCGCCCAAGAACAGCGCTCCGCCCCCCTCGGCCATCCGGGCGCTCGCGATTCCGCCCAGCACCGGCACCGCCGGCGCTTCCTCTCCGAGCACCGAGAGCACCGAATCCGTCGGGAACGTGTACGGGTCGGAGAGCATGATCACGCCACTCGCGCCCGAGAGCGCCGGCAACCCGGTAATTCCCTCCTCGAGGACCGCCGCACTGGCGGTGGCCTGGAATGGCTCCGCGTCTCCCGCTCCCTCGAACGCGGCCGCCCACACGGCAAGCGCGGTGCCCGACTCGATCTCGCGCCCGACGCCGAGCACGCCGCCGGCACCGCACCCGATCAGGGCGTCGGGTTCGATCGCCGTGTGAACGCCCTCGAGTATGGCCTCCGGGGCAACGAGGTGAGCGCCGCTTGCGAACACCAACGCCAGGTCGACGGGGCTTCCGTTCAGCGGAGCGGCCGCCGCGAGCGCCGCGGCAACGCCCGCCTGGAGCGGGTCGTGTTCCTGCGACATTCCGGCGCCCACCCTCACGGGCGCCGCAATCCTTCCTGCACCATCGCTCCACGATACTCCGCGCCATGCCACGGGCGGATGTCATCGCCCTGTTCGGGCCGACCGGGATCGGTAAGACGGAGATCGCGATCGAGCTTGGACGGGCGCTGCGCCGGCTAGGAGAGCGTCCGGTCGCCGTATCGGCCGACGCGCTCCAGGTGTACAGCGGGCTGGAGACGCTTACGGGGGCCGCGGACGCGCACGAGCGCTCGCAGCTCGATCATCGGCTGATCTCGTTCCTGCCGATCGACGCAGCGTTCAGCGCTGGGCAGTACGCCGAGCTCGCGCACGCCGAGATCGATGCCCTGCTCGAGGCCGGAGACCGTCCGATCGTGGTCGGCGGCACCGGTCTGTACCTGCGTGCCGCTCTCACCGACCTCAGCCTGAGGCCGCCGCCGGCGGAGGGGGCGCGCGAACGGTGGATCGCCGAGCTCGAGCGGCGTGGCCCGCAGGCGCTCCACGCCGTGCTCCGAGAGCGGGCGCCGTGGGCCGCGGATGAGGTCGAGGCCAACGACCGGCAACGCGTCGTGCGCGCGCTCGAGCTGCTCGACGCGGGCGAGCTTGAACCGCCGGCCGAGGAATCGCAGCTTTGGACGGCGGACGTGCGCCACCCGACGCTTCTGGTCGGGCTCGCGATGGAGCGTGAGCAGCTATATGAACGCATCGACGCCCGCGTCGATCGGATGGTCGCGGCCGGCGCCGCCGAGGAGGTTCGTCGCGCGAACGCAGCTGGAGCCTCGGCGACGGCACGTAAGGCACTCGGCTTTGCGGAGCTGCTCGCCGGCGACGTCGACGCGATGAGGAGGCGTACGCGCAATTACGCGCGCCGCCAGCTCACTTGGATGCGAAAGCTCGCCGACGTCAACGTGATCGACACCACAGACCGGAGCGCGTCGGAGGTGGCGGAGGAGATCCTGGTCTCGTGGGTCAGGGGAGGGGAATGAACGGGTAAAGGACGACCGCCGCGCCGGCGACCGCGGCGCCGGCGACCCACACCGGGATGGACCCGAATCGCGCTCGGAGCCGCCCCAGCAGCCCGACCGCCCCCAGGTAGAGCCCCGGCATCACGATCACCATGTAGTACAGGTAGCTGGTTCGCTGCCAGATCAGGCTGAGCAGGACGAACGGCAGGAACGTGCCGAGAAACCAGGCGAGGCCCACGAGCTCCACCTCGTCCGCCCGACGTCGAGCCCACACGGCGGCGATCGCGGCCACGATCAGGCCGGGGATCGCCAACGCGAGAATCGGGGGACTGATCAGGCCGAGGAAGTGAGCCTCGGGGTGCACGCCGAATAGGCCATCGGCGGGGTGCGCGGGATTGATGTTCAGGTAGGTGATCGGCTTGTAGTCAACGAGCCACTGCCAGGGGTAGGAGGCGATCCCCTGCGGCCCGTGCGGGCTGGTCTGGTGGGCGGCGTAGCTCAGCATGTGACGCATCTGCCCGAGAGCTCCACCGCCGACTCGCCGCCCGGCGACTGGATCGTAGGGTGGCGCGAGCTGTTCGAGCAGGGAGAGCAGCGCGAACAACGCCACCGCGGTCGCGGCCACCGACGTGCCGAACCGAACCGCCCCGACTTTGAGCTGCGTGGCTCTCGTCTCCCTGAGGAGCCTCAGGCATTCGAGCACCGCAAACACGACCAGGGCGTAGACCGCGACCTCCTTGGCGGACATGCCGATTGCCACCAGCAAGCCGGCGAGGAGCGGCCGTCCTCGGAGATACAGCGCGACCCCGAAGATCATGGGCGCCAGCGCATAGACGTCGAGCGTCCCAATCCGGCTGTGGACGAGGAGCAGGTTGTCGCAGGCCATAAGTGCCGCGGCCCCGAGCGCCGGCCACGGGCCACCGCCGGCCGAGCGCACCAGAACGAACATGCCGACGATCGCCAACGTCCCGAACACGAGGCTCCCCAACCGCCAGGCGAGTGGACCGTCGCCGAACAGCTCTATCGAGCCGGCGATGATCAGCTTGGCGAGCTGCGGATGCTCCGCGTTGGGATCGACGCCGGACGGGCTCCCCGCGTAGTGCTCACCCGGCGGCGGCTGCAGGCCGGCGATCACCCGGGCGGCGTTGACGTAGTACGCCTCGTCGAAGATCAACACGTGATCCGACGCCGAGCGGCACGGGGCGCGGCACGGCTCGCCGAGCAGCGCCACGCGGGCAGCCAGCGAAAGCGCGCACACGCACGCGAGAAGCACCAGCGGAAGCGAGCGGTGCCGGCCTATAAACGACTTCAGGTGGTGGGCCATGACCGCCCTCGACGCTACACATAGACTGCCGCCGGGTGAACTTCGAGAAGTGGCAAGCGCTCGGCAACGACTACCTGATTGTCGAGGAGATGGGCCTCCCGTTCGAGTTGACGCCGCCCCGCGTCCGCGCGTTGTGCACGCCGCACACGGGAGTGTCCGCCGACGGGATCGTGCTGCTCTCGCCCCCGGGGGATCCGGGGCACGTGGCCCGGCTGCGGATCTTCAATCCCGACGGTTCGGAGGCCGAGCTATCCGGCAACGGGCTGCGAGAAGCGGCCCTGTATATGCGCCGCCGGGGCTGGACGACCTCGGATACGTTCTCGATCCTGACCGCGGCCGGAGAGATCAAGCCGAAGATCGTCTCCCCGACCGAGTCCGCCGTCGACATGGGACGGGCACGCCTGCAAAGCGACGACTTCCCAGCCGGTCCCCCGGACGGGAGGGGAGAGCTCACCGCTGCGGGGCGCACGTGGCGCTTCCAACACGTGCAGGTCGGAAACCCCCAGTGCGCGATCCGCATCGCCGGCGAGCCCGACCTCGACGAGCTGGATCTGCCGGCGATCGGCCCCGGGATCGAGCGCCACGAGCTGTTCCCGAACCGCACGAACGTCTCCTGGTTCGCGGTGCAGGACCCGGGTCGTATCCGAGCGCGGATCTTCGAGCGGGGGGTGGGGGAGACGTCGGCCAGCGGAACCGGCGCGGCCGGCGCCGCGGTCGCTCACGTCCTCCAGGGCGGATCGTCTCCCGTCGCCGTGGCCCTCGACGGCGGCGAGCTGACCGTCGCAGTCGCGGATGATCTGCAAATCAACCTGAGCGGGTGGGCGGTCCCTGTGTTCCGCGGCACGCTCGCCGATGAGTTCGTCAAGGAGTTGCATGAGATCCAGTAGGCGCCTCGAGCGGATCCCGCCGTACCTGTTCGCCGAGCTCGAGCGAAAGCTCGCCGCCAAGCGGGCGGCCGGCGTCGACGTGATCAGCCTCGGCATCGGAGACCCGGACATGCCCACCTATGCGC
Source organism: Solirubrobacterales bacterium (assembly GCA_019244745.1). Lineage (GTDB taxonomy): Bacteria > Actinomycetota > Thermoleophilia > Solirubrobacterales > Solirubrobacteraceae > Palsa-465. The sequence goes on from JAFASF010000334.1 coordinate 16,319, forward strand.
CAATCGTGGACGCGGCCCAGAGGGCGGTGGCCGATCCGAGTACCCATCGCTACCCGTCCAATCGCGGGCGCCCGGAGTTTCGCGAGGCGGTGGCCGCCTTCTACGCCCGTCGGTTCGGCGTCGAGCTCGACCCCGAGACCGAGGTGATGCCGGCGATCGGGGCCAAGGAGTGCATCTTCAACCTCAACCTGGCGTTCCTGGACCCCGGTGATGTCGCGCTGGCCTCGGATCCGGGCTACCCGGTCTACACTGGCGGCCCGCTGCTCGCCGGGGGTGACCCCGTGCTGATGCCGCTGCTGGCGGACCGCGGTTTCTCCCCGGACCTCGGGCGGATCCCGCAAGACGTGCTCCACCGCGCGCGACTGATGTTCATCAACTACCCGAACAACCCCACGGGCGCGGTCGTGCCGGACGGCCTGTTCGAGCAAGTGGCCGAGCTGGGCGCCCGTCACGACATCCTGGTGGTGCACGACAACTCATACAGCGAGATCACGTTCGACGGCTACGTGGCGCCTTCGTTCCTCCAGACGCCGGGCGCCAAGGAGACGGGCGTCGAGGTGTTCTCCCTGTCGAAGGGCTACAACATGACCGGATGGCGGTGCGCCGCGATCGTCGGCAACGCCGAGGCCATCGCGCGCTACTGGCAGCTCAAGTCGAACATCGACTCCGGCTTGTTCGATGCGGTGCAGCTCGCGGGCGCGGCGGCGCTGGCGCCCGAGGTCGATTCCGAGGTGGAGGCGATGAACGCGCTCTACACCCGGCGGCGCGATCTCGTCTGCGATGCGCTCGCCGAGGCGGGTGTGAACGTCACCCCACCCAGGGGGACGATCTACGTCTGGGCGCCGATCCCGCCGGGCTTCGAATCCGCCGCGGCCTACTGCGAATACGTGCTCGAGGAGGCGGCCGTCGCGATCACGCCGGGCGGTGCGTACGGCCCCAGCGGAGAAGGGTTCTTCCGGATCTCGCTGACCACCCCCGACGATCGGCTGCTCGAGGCGGTGAAGCGGCTCCGAAGGCTCTAGCGCTCCAACGCCCGACGAGCCGCCGTCATCCGGCCGAAGCCGGGCTACCATGAGTTCAGTGCAGCGAAGCCGTCACGGACGCACGCAGGCGTCCCCATACGCTGCCAATGGGCAGCGGCCCGGTGGGCGTGCGCGCCAGCGCGCCTACCTGATCGCCGCGCTGCCCGACGGCGAGCCGGAGGAGCTGACAGAACTCCGGGAGCTGTTGCGCACGGCGGGAGTCGCGGCGGTCGGCGAGCTCGTCCAGCGGCGCGAGCACCCACACCCCAACGCGTACCTCGGGCCGGGCAAGGTCGAAGAGCTCAAGGCGGAGCTCGCGCGATCGGACGCGAACCTGGTGGCGTGCGACGATGAGCTGTCTCCGCGCCAGGAGCGCAATCTCGAGCGGGCGCTCGGGCTCCCGGTGATCGACCGCACCGCGATCATCCTCGACATCTTCGCCTCACACGCTCACACCGCCGAGGGCAAGCTCCAGGTCGAGCTCGCCCAGCTCGAGTACAACCTGGCGCGAATGCGGGGCCTGTGGTCCCACCTGGAGCGGCTCGGGGCCGGGAGGATCGACGGGGGCATCGGGACGCGGGGCCCGGGAGAGACCCAGATCGAGACCGACCGGCGGCTGGCGCGCGACCGGATCGCCGCGCTCAAGCGTAGGCTCGGGCGGGTGCGCTCGAGCCGCTCGGTCATGCGGGCAGAGCGCGAGCGCGCGCACCTGCCCCGAGTCGCGCTGGCGGGCTACACCAACGCCGGTAAGTCGACGCTGCTGAACGCGCTGACCGGCTCCGAGGTCGGCGTCCGCGACCGGCTGTTCCACACCCTCGATCCCACCACCCGGGTGCTCCACGCCGGCGGGCGCGATTACCTATTGACCGACACCGTGGGCTTCATCCGCAAGCTGCCGCACCAGCTCGTGGAGGCGTTCGGCGCGACGCTCGAGGAGACACGGTTGGCCGATCTCATCCTGCACGTGGTCGACGCATCGGTCCCCGAGGCGGAGTTGTCCGCGATGACCCGCGCGGTCGAGGACGTCCTGCTCGAGATCGGAGCCGACGCGGCGCCGCAGCTGCTGGTGCTCGCCAAGGCCGACCAGCTCGATCCCGAGCAGCGAGAGGAGCTCGAGCACGCCCGTCCGGACGCGATCCTCGTGTCCGCGTTCACCGGCGAGGGCCTCGAGGGTCTCGCCCAGGCGATCGAGGAACGGTTCGCCGAGACGCTGCACGAGGTCGAGCTCCTGATCCCCTACGACGAGGGCGGGCGGCTCGCCGAGCTGCACGAGATCGCGGGCGACCTGGAGCGCGAGGAGACCTCGGACGGAGTTCGCGTGCTCGCGCGCTTGCCCGCGCCGATCGCCTCGCGCTATCAGCAGTTTGCGCTGAGCAGCCGGTACGGATGAGCCTGCGCGTGCGGCGGCTCGACGAGCGCGCGGTACTGCCCACCCGGGCGTATCCGGGCGACGCGGGCCTCGACTTGTACGCCCTCGAGGAAGACGCGCTCGACCCGGGCGAGCGCGCCTCGGTCAGGACCGGGGTCGCGGTGGAGATCCCCGAGGGACAGGCCGGGCTGGTGCTGCCTCGCTCGGGACTCGCCGCGCGAAATGGGATCTCGGTGCTTAATTCTCCGGGGCTGATCGACGCCGGCTACCGGGGCGAGATCCGAGTGCTGCTGCTGAACACGGACCGGTCCGATCGGTTCGAGATCGCGGCCGGCGACCGGATCGCGCAGCTCGTCCTGGTCGCGGTACAGACCCCCGAGGTCGTCGAGGTCGGCGAGCTCGCGGCCTCGCAGCGCGGCGCCGGGGGGTTTGGCTCGAGCGGTTCCTAGCACACAGGCTAGGAACCGCTCGGTCGGGAGCTGCCCTGGCCGTAAGGGATCAGCCCGTGCGCCATGAGGAACTGCTTGGCGACCACCGCGGGGTCCTCACCGGAGATGTCGACGGCGGCGTTGAGCTGGCGCATCACCGGCAGCGTGAGCAGCGCGCTCACCTTGTCGATCGTGGAGGCGAAGGCCGGCCCCTCCTGCTCGAGGACCTTGAGGGAAACGACCGGGATCACATTGCCCCAGCCAAACGCATGGCTCGGATCCTGGAGCAGCCTGTAATCACCGGTGAGCAGCTGCGCGTCGGTGGTGTTGACGTCGGCGGCCTGCACCGTGCCCTGGTCGAGCGCTTGATATTGCTGGCCGACCACGAGCGGCTTGAACGCTGCCGGCACGAAGCCGTAGACCTGCTCGATCTCGGGCAGGCCGCTGGGACTCTGCTGGAACTGCGGGGCGGCTCCGAGGGTGAGCGGAGAGGCGATCTTGCTCAGATCCGAGAGGGAGGCCAGATGGTGCTCGGACGCGTAGTTGAACGAGACCGCAATCGCGTCGACGTCGCTGAACGGCGTCGGGTTCATCAGCGCCAGGCCGTGCGCCAGCGCGTAGCGCTGGGCGGCTTGATAGGCCCGAAACGACGTGGGGAAGGATTGGCGATATCCGGCGACGGCGGTGTTCCACGTGTCGAGGTATTCGGGATACATGCCGAGCCGGCCGCTCTCGAGCGCCTGGACAGTGACGTCCGTGGGGCCGATGTTGCGGTTCAGGATCACCGAGAATCCCTCGGCGGTCAGCGCCTGGCTGTAGAGCTCACCGAGCACGAACTGCTCGGTGAAGTTCTTGTCGCCGATCGCCACCAGCGGCTTGCCGGTCCCCGGCAGGACGGTCTTGTGCGCCGTCGGGGCGGGGGTTCCGGCGGCGGACGCCGCGTGCATGCCGCTTCCGCACGCAGTCAGCGCGACGGCGACTGGCGCCGCGAGGCTGAGCGCGAGCACCAGCCTCCATACGGTCAAGCGGCCCGGTAAGTGGGGGAGGGAAGCGATGCTCACGTCCGGCGAGCCATGCTAAACACCCGACGCGCGCCTCGCCTCGGCATGGGCGGCCCGCTCGAGGTCGTCGTTGAGCGCGGGGAGAGGATCGGGAAGACCGAGCGCCGTGGCGATCAGCCAATCGGCGAACCACGTGTTCTTGGGCAGCAGCGGGCCGTGCAGGTAGGTGCCGACCACGCTCCCCTCGCGGACGCCCTCGAGGCCGTCGGTCCCGTTGTTTCCGTGTCCGGCGAGTACCCGGCCGAGCGCCTTTGTCCCCGGGCCGAGGTGGGTTCGCCCGCCGTGGTTCTCAAAGCCCGCGAGCACCCGGAGCTCGCCCGGCTCCAGCTCGAGCTCGATCGCGGCGTTGCCGATCAGGCGCTCGCCGTTCCCGCGCACGGTCACCAGGTCGACCAACTCGATACCCGGCAGCGTCTCGTCGCCCAGCCGGTAGGAGTGCCCGAGGAGCTGATACCCCCCGCAGACCGCGAGGATCGTGCCCCCGCGGCCCGCGACGGCGTGCAGCGCGTCGCGTTTGACCTCCGCGAGATCCAGCGCGCAGAGCCGCTGATCGCGGTCCTGGCCGCCGCCGATGTAATACAGATCCGCGCCCTCGGGGTCGAGCTCGTCGCCGAGGCTGCTGGCGTGCAGCTCGAAGCCGATCCCGCGCCACTCGCATCGCGACTCGAGCACGAGCAGATTGCCGCGGTCGGCATAGATGTTCATCAGGTCCGGATAGAGCGCGCAGACTCGGAGCGTGGGCATGCCCTCAGCCATGAAGCATCACCACGGCGCTCCCGACGTAGTCATGCGTCTCGGGCACCGCGCGTCGGCCGGCCGGCCTCAGGCCGACGTCGCCGGCCTCGCGCTCGAGCTCGTCCGGAGTGAGACGATCCAGATGGATCGCATCCTGCTCGATCGTGCGCTCGCCGGAGACGCTGATCGTCTCCCGCCGGCGCTCGAGGACGAACCCTCCGGCGTCCGTGCGCACGGCCGTGGGCTGGCTCGAGTACACCACGCCGTCGAACTCTCGGATGTCCGGCAGCGGCCCGGGTAATCCAGCGACGGGCTCGTAGAGTTCGAGTTGATCGGCGATGGCAACCGCGACGATCGCCCCGTCCCTCATGTGGCGCCGGGCACACCGCAGGAACCGCCGACGGCCCTCGGGGCCGCCAAGCAGCTGGATCGTCTGCATGGGCACGAGAATCAGCGCGAAGCGCCGCGAGAGCTCGAATTCGCGCGCGTCGGCCACGACGGTTTGTAGAGGGAGCCCCGCAGCCCGGCGCGCCAGCTCGGCCGCCAGCGCGGGGTCGTTATCGAGCGCGGTCACGTCGTGGCCGGCGCGGGCGAGCTCGCATGCCACGCGGCCCGTACCCGCCCCGATCTCCAGCACCGGATCGCCGTACTCGCCCGCCAGCGCGCGCCACAGCGCCATGTCCTCTACATATGCGCCGCACTCGAGGTCGTGCCAGATCGTTCTCACCGCTGCCGCTCCCAAAACCGCGGGACGTGCCCCCGGGAGGCGAGCTCGTCCCGCAGCTCGAGCAGGGCGGTGTACGTCGGGAGGACGAAGAGCTCGCCCCTCGGAACCGCGGCCAGCGCGTCCTCGAGCGCCGCGGATACCGACCCGGCGACGTGCAGGCGGTCGACCGGAACCCGGGCGTACTTGAGCCTCAGCGCGAGCTCCGCCGCCCGCGCACCGGCACACGTGACGCGGCGGACGCTCCCGGCGATCATCTCGAAGTCGGCGTCCCAGATCCACGAGATGTCCTTCCCATCGGCCGTGTGGTCGTTGAGGATCGCGAGCAGATTCAGCGGAGCGGCCTCGAGCACGAGCGTGCGCAAGATCTCGTTGGCCCCGGCCGGGTTCTTGATCAACAGGATCGTCACGTCGACGCCGCCCAGCGCAAGGCGCTCGGCGCGTCCGAACGGGGGCCTCGAGGCCGCGAGCCCGGCTGCGATGGTTTGAAGGGGCGCATCGAGCGCCAGGCACAGCGCCGCGGCGCCGAGGGCGTTGTAGACGTTGTACAGACCGGGGAGGGGGAGCTGTATGGGTGTGGCGCCCACCGGCGCGCGCAGCGCAAAACTGGCATCCCGGGTCCCATGCAGGGTGATCTCCTCGGCCGCGACCGAAGGCTTGGGCCGCTCGTGCCCACACGCCGGACAGCGGTAACGGCCGAGATGGCCGAGGTAGATGGCCTCGTATGCGTACTCCGTGCCGCACCGGCGGCAGTGCTTGGAGTCGGAGGCGTGCTGCATCTCGGGGACCGCGATCGACCGGTCCTCGACCCCGAAGTACGTGACGTTCGGCGCGTCCCGGCCGAGATCCGCGAGCAGCGGATCGTCCGCGTTCACTATCAGCCGCGTGGTCTCGGGTAGGGCCTGAACCACCGCCGCCCAGCGCTCGGCGATCGTCTCGAGCTCGCCGGCGCGATCGAGCTGGTCGCGGAACAGGTTGAGCAGCAGCAGGGCCCGCGGGGCGAGTGCGGGAGCGACACGGTCCAGCCAGAGCTCGTCGAGTTCGAACAGGCCGAGCTCACCGTCAATCCGGGCCCCGCGGGATGCCGAAAGCAGCGTCGAGGCGACGCCACCCGCCATGTTTGCCCCGGCCCGGTTGCGGAGCGGCGTTATGCCGGCGCGCGCCAGCACCGCCGCGCTCATCGCGGCGGTGGTCGTCTTTCCGTTGGTCGCCGAGATGACCACCGAGCCTCGCGGCAGCCGCGCGGCGAGCTCCTCGATCGCGTCCGGCTCGAGGGCGATCAGCAGCCTGCCCGGGAGGTTCGTGCCGCCCCGACGGCCCGTGCGCCGGGCGATCCCTCCGACCGCCCGGGCGGCGAAGACCTTTGCCGCCAGCAGCGTCATCGGTCCACCGGGGTGATCGCCCGGATCGCGCCCGGCAGGACTCGAATCGTGACCGGCAGCTCGGCGACAGGATCCCCGTCGGCGTACAGCGTGAACGGACGGTCCGCGCCGAGCTCGATCTCAGCTCCCCGCAACACGTGGACCTCCGGTCGGCGGATGTGCTCTCCCGTGAACACGCTCGGCAGCAGGCGCAGGAGGCGCAACTTCGGCATGTGCTCGACCATAACGACGTCGAGCAGTCCGTCCTGCAGCGACGCCTCGGGAGCCATCCGCATCCCCCCGCCGTAGGTGCCGGCATTGGCGGCGGCGACCGTATAGCCGGTGAGCGTGCGGGGCTCGCCGCCGTCGACCCGGAGCGTGAACGTGGCCGGCTTCCAGCTGATCAGAGCCCGAAGGGCGCCGTAGCTGTAGACCAGGCTGCCGCGAACCAGCCTGGTCTCGTTGGCGATCCGGTTCGCGTCGGAGTCAAACCCGCAGCTGGCGATGCTGATGAACGTCTTGCCGTTGGCCTCACCGAGGTCGAGCGCTCGCTCGACCCCCTCGGCGAGGACCCGACACGCCGCCCTCGGGTCGAGCGGGATCCCGAGCACGCGCGCGAAGTCGTTGCCACGGCCACCGGGCAGCATTCCGAACGCTCCGCTCGGCCCCTTGAGCGCCCCGGCGACGGCGCCGATCAGCCCGTCGCCGCCGAGCGCCACCGCGACCTCGCCCCCTGCTGCGGCCTCGCGCGCGAGCTCGCGCGCGTGCGCGAGGCCGCCGGTGGGCGCGATCCGGTACTCGAGGCCGTGGTCGCCGAGCGCTTCCTCTACGCCCGCCAGCGCTCGGCCGGCACGACCCCCGCCGGCGGCGGGGTTGACGATCACCGCGATTCGCCTCAAGTTCCGAGGAGAAGCTCTTGGAGATCTTGGGAGATCGCGACCGGCGCCGGGTCGGCGGCCGCTTCCGCGTCCTCGCGGGAGGTCACGCCGGTCAGCACGATCGCCGCATCGAGCCCGGCGGCCGCAGCGCCGGCGAGATCGGCGTCCAGGCGATCCCCGACCACCAGCGTGCGGCCGCCGCCGAGACGGTCGAGCGCGGTGTAGAAGATCTGCGGGTCGGGCTTGCCGACGCTTACCGCGGTGCTGCCGGTCGCGTACTCGAGCGCGGCGACGATCGCGCCGGTCCCCGGCCACACGCCTTCGTCGGTCGGAAACGTGGGATCGCGTCCGGTCGCGAACATCACGGCGCCGCCGAGCACGGCCTGAGTGGCATCCCGGAGCTCGGCGAAATTCAGATCGTCGTGGCCGGCGACCACCACCACGTCGGCCTCCACGGCGCGGTGGGTGCCGTTGACGATCCAATGGCCCGCGTCGGCGACGTGACGGAAGATCGCCGGCGAGCCGATCACGTATGTGCCCTTGCCACGGCCCCGCTCCGCGAGCACGTGCTGGATCGCGCCGCCGACCGTGACCACCTCCTCGAGCGATGCCTGCAGCCCCAGGGACCACAGCTTGCGCACGTACTCCTCCGGGGACCGCCGCGCGTCGTTGGTCACGAACGCCAGCGCCTTGCCCGCCGATCGGCATGCGGTGATCGCCTGCGCGGCGCCCCGGGTCACCGAATCGCCGACCCAGACGCAGCCGTCCAGATCCAACACCACGTTGTCGTACTCGGAGAGGAGGGAAGACAGGGGCATCGCGGGGCGGGTCGATTATCCCCCGGGCGGACCGACATGGGCCGCGCCGGGATTGGCTAGAACAAGGCCGCCTGTGCCGCGTGCACAGGCGGCTTGAGGCACTCGGGCCCGTCGTAGCGCGCATCGTTGACCGCGGGGCTCACGGGGTGAAGCGCGTAGGACGAGGGGGAGAGGCCGGCCATCAGCTCTCTGAGCCGCGCGGGTGAGGTGGCCGCGTCGAGCCACACAGGTTCGGCGCCGGCCGGCAGGATCACCGGCATGCGATCGTGAAGCGGCGCGATGGCGGCGTTCGCGGTCGTGGTGAGGATCGAGCACGTGCGCAGCTTGCGATCGTCCTCGCCGTACCAGATCGACCACAGACCGGCGAAGGCGAACGGCTGGTGGTCTGACCGGGTGATGTGGAAGGGCTGCTTGCGCCCACCGGGGTCGGCCTGCCACTCGTAGAAGCCGTCGGCGACGATCAGGCACCGGAACCGTTCGAGGGCCCGCCGAAACGCGGGCTTCTCCGCGACGGTTTCGACCCGAGCGTTGATCATCTTCAACCCCGTGTTGGGATGCTTGGCCCAGCTGGGGACGAGTCCCCAACGGAGCAGCTCACCTCGGGGATTGCCCTCGCGGTCGGTGGTGACGGCGAGGACATCGTCGCCCGGCGCGACGTTGAAGCGGCGGCGTATCTCCACCGACTCCCCGACGGGAAAGCGGGCCCGGACGTTGGCAGGGTCAGGCGTCGCGAGCGTGTAACGGCCGCACACGGGGTTCGTCAGCGAGACCGGGCGGCGATCTGCTCGGAGCGCTGGGCCTGGACCCGCTTCTGGCGCCGGCGTCCGAAGAAGGCGAGGACGCCGACCGCCACGGCGACCAATGCCAGGCCGTAGAAGATCCGAAGGTCGAGCGAGAGCCCGCCCGTGGCCAGCGCGACCAGGCTGACGATCCCGAATCCGATCGCGAGTACGGCGACGATCAGCACGATGATGAGCAGGATCCCCCGGATTCGAGCCAAGACCCCGGCGCTCGCGGGCGGCATGAGCAGGCCCATCAGCCACAGGCCGCGGAGCTGACGGCTCGTCGGAGCCTCGACCCCCAGCCGTTCGGTCGCCTTCTTCAGGTCGTCCGGCCGGCGCTCGGCGAGCGCCAGCGACGCGTCCGCCATGCGCCGCAACTGAAGGCGCTCCTGAGGACGCGCCGCCGCCAGGGCCCTCTGAAAGTGTGCCCGTGCGGCCTTGGCGTCATAGCGCTCGGCCGCCCGAGCGCCCAGGATCGCTTGGGCGGCCGCCTTGTAGCGGGTCTCAGCCTCGAGCTCCTCGTCCGACCGGCTCTCCAGCTGCTGCATCGCGGCGAGCGGGCTCCGCTGCTCGATGCGCATCATTCGCTCCTGCTTGGGCATGCCGGAGAGAGTCTAGTGTGCCCTGGTCGCCCGGCGGTCAACTAGTGACGGGACCACGAATACGCGCTGAGCGGTCAGGTATTGGCCGCCGGCGTCCGGCCGGGCGGGGGGCGAGCGAAAGACGTCGACGTGACGGCCGTTGATTGCCCCGCCGGTGTCCTGGGCGAGGAACCACCCACCGTGGCCGTCGCGTCGATACGCCGGAATGTAGACGCGGCTTCCGAGCGGGATCAGGCTCGGATCGACGGCGATCGATTGGTAGTAGCGCAACGGAAGGGGCGGTCCCGGCGCGAACGTGACGCCCGCAAGCGGCACGTACCGGAGGCCGGTCCCGGCGGACCAGCCACCGGTCGCGAGCGGGAACGTCACGCCGCCGGTCCGGTTCGCCCAGTAACCGCCTGCACGCCAGAACGGAGGTCCCGCCGACCAGCCGTCGGAAGGGTCCGTCGGTTGTCCGTCCTCGGTCACCCAGCCCCCGTTGCCGAGATGGTCGATGTGGTAGAAGCGGCCGTCGAGTCCGATCCCTTCGCCTTCCATCGAGAGGCCCGTCGCGGAGTAGAGCCAGTCGATCCGGTGCCTCGTCCACAGGCCCGGCGCGCTGACCGATCGTCCCACGAACCACGACTCGGGTGCCGGCCAGTACTCCGTGATCGTCACACCGTTCAGCCACGTCCCGGCGGTGTTCCTGCCGGGTGCAGGCGGGATGCGGCTCGGCTTATGCGTTGGCGCGAGACCGCCCGAGGGGATCCCTGCACCGCGATCGGGCGGCGCGAGGCCGGCGCCACCCGACGGCGGCGACGCTCCGGACGTGGGGGCCAGCACGAGCGCCCCGACCGCCGCCGCCAGGATTGCGCGGGTGCGGGCTCCCGCGAGCAGGCGCACGGCAGGGGGCATCGCAGCATCTTCTGCGCCGCCGCGAGCGGTCCTTCAGGTGAGAGGGCGCTGACGGTGGTCTACTCCGGCCGGCTGAAGCGGAGCATCAGCTTCTGCTCGTAGTAGTAATCGATCCAGTCGAGCAGCCGGGTTGCGCTGTCGTGCCCGTGGCCAACCGCCGGGACGAAGCGCATTGAGAGTCGGCTGGCTGCCGCGTCGAAACCGGCGGCCTGAACACTGCGATCACTTCGTCGATTCCGTATAGCTTGGGCAGACGAAGCTCCTCGGCGTTGGCCCGGTGCCACTCCGCCATCAGCGGGCTCCCGGCGTGGACACCCATGACCCCGTAGTACACGCCGCAGGCCGCAGCGCGGCGAAGATCGCCTGCGCGTGCGCGGCGAGATCGTCGAGGAGGTAGAGCACCTCGTGGCTGAACACGACATCGAAGCCATACCACCCCGATGGGACGGTGTCAGATGCAGCCGGCATCGAGCACGCGCGTTCCCGGCAGGTCGAAGTCGATCGTGTCGAGCATCGACCTCCAAATGAATCCATGCTCGTCCTGCATCCGTCTCGTCTTCGGCGGCACTGAGCCAGTAGGTCGTGTCCATGGCAGCGATGATGGCAAGTGCTCGGCGTGAACCAAGTCAGGGCATGAGATTCGGTGATGACAATTGAGTTGGCCGGTTTGGGCCCGAAGCTCCGCTCCGGCGCTCGATCGAAAGCGCGCCGATGTGCCGCGGGCCGTAGCCCTCGGCTCGACGGGTCAACCGGCCCGCGCCTGGGCGCTGTATTCCGGGTTCGGCAACATGTTCGTAGCCATGGCCAGACGGTTGGTGAAGTTGTACATGGCGCTCAGCTCGGCCACGTCCCATGCCTCCTCGAGGCTCAGGCCGGCATCGAGCAGGGTCTGGAGATCGTCCCGCGTGACCTCGCGCGGGGTCAGGGTCAGCTTCTCCGCATAGGCGCAGATCGCGTGGCAGCGGGAATCGAGCCCAGCTCGGCGCCAGTCATAGGAGATTCGTTCACCCAGCACCGGATCGCCGAGCTCGTGGCGCAGCCCCGCGCCGTGAGCGACGAGGCAGTACAGGCAGCCGTTGGCAGAGCTGACCACCACGGCGATCATCTCACGGTCAGCCGCACTTAGATGCTCCGTCGGTTCATGCAGCTGACGGAAGTGGTTGAACCAGGCGCTCAGGCGAGCCGGCCGAAACGCGTAGACACGAAACACGTTTGGCACGAAGCCAAGCACCTCCCGCGCCTTCCCGAAAAGCCCTTTCAGATCCGACGGCACGTCGGCCTCCTCGGGCACCGGAAACCACGAGCCGGTGGCGGCAGCGCTGTCTGAATTCTGCGCAGCCTCGATCATGCGCTTGTCGGATTCTTGCGTTTCGTCACCTCACTCGCGGCCACAACCGTATCGCCTGCCGCCGAGACGACGCATGTCGCCGGCGCGGGTCCGCTCGTGGCACTGTGGCCACCTCGAGGTGGGGACGATCTTCACACCGGAGAGCAGGGCGATGGTAGACGCCTCCTACGCGGCGCGCGCGCGAGCTGCCGACGATCCCAATAGCGTGCTGCGGCCGTTCGTGGAGAGCAGAAGTCGCTTTTAGAAGAAGGTGAGATATCGCTGCCATTCCCAGTCGGAGATGGCGTTGTGGTAGTCCTCCCACTCGGCCTGTTTGAAGTCAACGTAGGCGGCGTGGAGCTCATCGCCGAACGTTTCGCGAGCCAGGGGGTCGGCCTCAAAGGCCTCGATCGCCTCCTGTAGGTTGCGCGGCAGCTGTTTGATACCAAGCCGGGCGATCGTCTCATCGGACTGTACATACATGTCTAGGTCGATAGGTGGGCCAGGATCTAGCTCTGCGTCGATCGCCTCTAGCCCAGCTGCCAGGACGATCGCCGCCCCCAAGTAAGCATTGACTGACGCGTCGACCGCCCGTGATTCCACCCGAGGAGACTTGGTCGGTACGCGCAGCATGTGGGTGCGGTTGTTGCGTCCGTAGGACATGAACACCGGCGCCCAAGTGGAGCCGCTCATCGAGCCCTGCTTGATTAGACGCTTGTAGGAGTTCACAGTGGGGCAAGTAACCGCGACGATTGCCGGGGCGTGACGCAGCACGCCGGCTAGGAACCGATAGCCGAGGTCCGAGATCCCACATCCGTAGCGATCATCGCCATTAGGGCTGAACAGGTTGGCGCCGGTCTCGACCGACGCGAGGGACATGTTGAAATGGGCACCACCGCCGGTCTTGTCGGCCCAGGGCTTGGGCATGAACGTCGCCTCGTAACCGCGGCTGCGTGCAACCTCTTTGGTCATCATCCGGAACAGCATGAAGCGGTCGGCCATGCCCACCGCGTCGGTGTAGGAGAAGTCGAATTCGTACTGACCGTTGCCGTCCTCGTGATCGAAGGAGTGGACATCCCAGCCCATGGCGTTCAGGTAGCCGACCATCTCGTGCAGGAAGTCCAGCGACTCAAGCATCCCCACGGCGTCGTAACACGGCTTGTCGAGCGTGTCGCGCGGGTTCCACGGGTGCGGGCGCCCCTGGCTGTCGGGGCACACGAAGAAGAACTCGGTCTCCATCCCGAGGTTGAACACGTAGCCCCGCTCCCGGGCGCGCTCCATCTGCCGGGAGAGCACGGTTCGCGAGCACATCGGGTACGGCTCACCACGCAGATACAGGTTCCCGGGAGCGAATGCGACATTAGGCCGCCAGGGGAGCTGCACGATGGCGCCCGGATCGGGAAACACGGCCAGCTCGTCGTCCGCCGGCGACTGGCCGAGCAGATCGAGGGCGGCCCCGGTGAACAGCTCGGAGCCGTTCATCATCTGTCCGAAGTGCGCTATTGGTACGGTCTTGCACTTGGCGATCCCGTGACCGTCGGCGTAGGTCGCCATCACATACTCGACGCCCGCCTCGCGCAGGGAGTCGCGCAGATCAGCGAGCTCTTGCTCGGTGTAGGTGTGCGCTGACCCGGTGACCGCCATCCCTCACTCCTCTCCTCGTTTGATCGTGCCGGCCCGCCGCGACTATATTCGGCGTCCAAACTTGGAGCACAGTTGGAGAGCGATGACCGAGATCCGCGCTGGGCGGCCTTGACGACCGAGGCGATCGCCGAGGCCGCGGGCAGCGGCGCGATAGCCGTTCTGCCCGTGGGCGCAACAGAGCAGCACGGCCCGCACCTGGCGACCGGAACCGACACGCTTCTGGCCGAGCGCGTGAGCGTAGCGGCGGCCAAGCGAACCGGCGACATCGTGCTGCCGGCGCTGGCGTACGGCTGCTCGTTGGGGCACACCGCGCACTGGCCGGGGACCCTGTCGCTCGGACCGACCACGATGACAACCGCAGTGATAGAGATCGGGCGCTGGGTGCACGCGAGCGGGTTTCGAAAGGTCGTGATCGTCAATGGCCATGCCACGAACGGGCCGCCGTGCCAGAGCGCGCTACTGGCGCTACGCCACGAGCTACCCGAGCTGCGGCCAAGATTCCTGTCGTTGTTCGACCTGTCGCCGGCGGTCGCTGCCCGCTACACGCAGGACGCCCCCGACTACCACGCCAACGAGGCCGAGACCAGCCTGCTCATGCACCTAGAACCGAGCCATGTGCGCCCCGAAGCCGCCGTCGATGAGCCAGACCGCACTGTCGGGAGGGTGCTGCTGTACCCGATGCCAGCGGTCACCGTGAGCGGAACGGTGGGCAGGCCAACCGAGGCCAGCTCAGAACGAGGAGCGCAGCTGTTCGAGCAGCTCACCGCGACCCTGGCCGAGCTGCTGGCCGCCGCCAGAGCGGAGCGCGACCCCGACCTCTGAGCGCAGATCGCGCTCCCCCGAGGCGCCGTACCGCGTCCGTCCGGCCGGGCGTCGAGCGGATGCTTGACGCGATGACAGCGCTGCCGGCGTTCGTCCGCAACGGCCGCATGCTGTTCGATCTCGCGCGCGTCGGCGAGGTACTTCACCTGGGTGCCTCGGGACGGCGGTCGGGTCGAGGGCCCAGTTTCTCCTTGGAGCATTCCGCTCAACGTACAGAGGGGCCGGATCATCGGCTACTAGTAGATTCGCGTAACTCGCAGTCGCGACCGCACGCCAGCTCCTCTCCACCGATGAGACCTTTCGATGAAGCGATGAGCGCGATCGGCTAGTGGCGCGCGGTAGCCGGCGGAATGCGAGCCGGCGCGATCATCCTAGCTGTTGGGCGTAGAAGGTCCGGATCTCACGCCAGGAGTAGCGGCCATCGTGATTGGCGTCCATACCACGCACGTGAGCGAACATTGCCCGCTGGAATTCAGCCAGATGGATGCTGCCGCCACGGCCCTTGTGAAACGGGAAGTAGTAAGCAAGATCCTGCTTGACTCGCGGTGGACGGCCTATCCGCCGAAGGTCAATCCGGATGTCCTTGACGCTCAGGACGCCGTCGTGGTTGACATCCATGTGCCTGAAATCGGCGGCGATGACCTCGCGCGCCTCTCGCTGGCTGATAAACCCATCATGGTTACGATCCGCGGCCCGAAACCACCGGCGTAGCAACGCGTACAGACCATGCGGGAGCACACAATGCGGGCAAGTGTGCGATGCACTGTTTCTCCGGGAAACCGCAGTGGTCAGACCCGAACGGTATCAAGTCGATTTCCCACCCCTTTGGCGATGACCGAATTGTCGGCGTTGTAGTCGTCCCACACTATGTCGGTTGCTGACGCTCCGGTCGACCGCAGCACGGAGTAACCATGATCAGGCACCCCGACTTGCCCGTCGCCGGTCTCGCACCCTACCCCGGCAAGGTCCGCGATCCTGTAAGTCCCAGCCTCACCTGGCCACCCCCAACTCTGATTGGACGGAACCCGAAACTCCTGTGAGCAGAAGAAGCCGCAGTCGAAGATCATTCCGTACTCTCGGGAGGTGTTGTTGTAGACCGCGCTGGCCTGGGCCGGCGCAGGAGACACCGCAGCTGAAAGGGCCAAGAGGACCAGCGAAAGGATGACTGGACACGGCCATCGACGATCGCGCAGGACCAGGCTTCCAAGAGCAACGGCGTCCGTTGCCAGACTGGAAACGGCCGCAGCCACAGAACCAAAGCGAGAAACACCGGAGGACTTCACACGCGCCATCGCCTTCCCCTAAACGACTTGCAGCTCGATCAAGATGAGATGCTCTCGACCACGCTTGCCCGTTACACGCAATTATTGTCCCGTCGGCGAGCACTGCCAAGGCCGGCTACGGTCGACACGCTGTCAGTCGGACCGCCGTGGCGGGGGGCGCCGCCACCGGCTGTGACCTAGTGGAGTGCACCGACGCTTATCGCAGTCACGCGAATCCCTAGTACCGCACTGCCGGTACGACGTTGACACGCGTAGGTAGCGGTGCTCGGCCGGGCGAAGGTGCCGGTCAGCTGGTTGGCCATTGCGGAAGCGGAGAAAGAGGAGGGGGGAACGTTCTGTAGCGTCGCCAGCGGTGGGTCCTTCTCGGGCGCGAGGTTGCCGGTCAGATCGCACTCGACGTTGAACGTTCCGCCGGTAGCCGACTCGGTATACAGTTGGTAAAGATCACGTGAATCCAGCCGGTCCCACGTGTAAAAAGCACCTTGGCGCTTCCGTGACGCCCGGTCCGCGCAAAGGAGGTCCGCGTTCGGTACCAGCCGGGTGTGTGCGGCGGAGCTAATGCGGGTGCGCTGGCGTCGCCGCGCAGCGGCTGTCCCCGATGGGGAATGGCGAGCGGCCGGGTGCTATCCGAGGTGCTCCGTAGCGTGCACCTCGACGGGCTGCTCTGGTTTTCTTCCGTCGTCCTGATCGGCCTGCGATCTGGGAGGGAGGGCGTGGTCCGGGTCGGCCAAGCTGGCCTGGAGATCACGGATGATGCTGCCGAGAAGGCCCGACGCGAGAAGCCCCGGCCCAAGGGGACCGGAGGAATTGTTGCCGACGGGCGGCAGCTGTCGCAGGGCGGCTCTGGCCGCTGCCGACATACAGCCCAGCTGCCAGCGGATCTCCTCGCTGACAGCCTCCGGCTGGTCGGGGGCGGCGAGTCCAGCCGCCTTCGCGGCATACGCGGCGGCGCCCAGAGCGTGAGCGCCCATATGAGGGATGCTTGCGGCCTGCCCGGCCGCCCGGGCGGCGGCCACCGCCGCGGGAGCGCTCACCTCACGGGCGGCGGCGTGAGCGACGAAACGGCGGCGGGCCTCTCCGACAGCGAGTTCGCCGCGAGCAAAGGCCCGCAGCTGAGCGATGGCATCACGGGGGCGGCTATCCCCCGGAGCTTCCGCCTCGAACAATCCCAGCACCCGCTCGGCGCAATCCGCCGCCCACACCGCGACGTTCCGCCGGTGAGCCTCGCTCAGCGTCTGCGGAGACCCCACACCCAGATGCTCCCACGCGTTCGGCGCTCGGACCCGGGGCAGGTTGCTGGCGTGGAATTCGATCGCCGGCGGCGAAGGCCGGCGTGTGCGACGCGTCCCGGTCCGATCGCTGGCAGCTCGACCGTGTACACGAAGCATCCTCGCTGGGTCTCGTTCGGTCCCCGTACTCGCTGCTGCCGGTGAGGCAACCGGACACGGGGCTCGGTAGGCCGACGAAACCACCGAGACGGCAACGTTACGATCGCCGTCGTGGAGCCGATCCCCGTAGACCTGTCCGGAGTGCCGGAGACCCTGCTGGGGAATCTCGGCCGACGCGCCGCAGCGGCACGCATCGGAGCTATGAACGACCCCGTGGCCATCGAGGTCGTTGACCGACTCGATTACAACTTCGCGGACTTCGCCCGCGGGGCGCGGTGGCATGCACTCCGGGTGGCAACATTCGATCGGGCGGTCCGCCAGTTCCTGGACGCGCATCCGACCGGAATGGTGGTCGCGCTCGGAGAGGGGCTGGAGACGCAGTTCTGGCGGCTGGACAACGGACAGATGCGATGGCTGACCGTGGACGTGCCCGAGACCATGGACCTTCGCCACCGGCTGTTGCCGGATGGCCCAAGACGGTCGAGCCATCGGGGATCGGCACTCGACATGGCTTGGCTTGATGGACTGGACCCGGCGGACGCGATCCTCATCACCGCGCAGGGTCTGCTCCCATACTTCCAGCGCGAGCAGGTCCACGGGCTGATCGCGGGAGTCGCCGAACGCCTGCCCGGCTCCCTACTGGTCTTCGATGTCGTGCCCAAGGTGATGCTTCACCTGGTCCGACGAACCTCGGGTCGGGAGCGTGACCTTGCGGTTGAGTTGTGGACGTGGCTGTTCAACACTGCCGAACGTACCGCGATAAGCGCGATCCCCGGCGTCGCGGAGCTTCGCGACCTCCACCCGCCGCTGACCCGCAGCCTGGCATCGTGGGCGATCGCCGCCATCGGCTTCCTCCCGCGGCCTTTGCGCTACTCGCTGCCTCTGTTCCCGGTGTTGCAGGCCAGATTCCGCGGCCTCGGCGCGCGCTGAAGTGCTTAGTACAGCCGACGGCTCAGCCAACCGCGATCATCTCGAGCGGCTGGTTTCCCCAGTCGTCCACGGGGAACGTTGACGACTTGTCGCTAGTCCGCGAAACGTCGTGAGCAGGCTCCGCACCCAGAGGGCGTGCCGTTAAGGGGGATCGCAAACGCGGCACGCTCGACTCGGTGTCGCTAGCGTCGAGCGTATGACGGTTCAGCGGATGGACAACGTCCTCATCGTTGTCGAGGACCTCGAGGCTGCCAAAGCGTTCTTCGCCGAACTCGGTATGGAGCTGGAAGGCGAGACGACGGTCCAGGGGCCTTGGGTGGACAGCACCGTCGGGCTCAACGACGTCCGTGCCGACATCACCATGATGCGGACCCCGGACGGCAACGGCCGGGTTGAGCTAACGAAGTTCCACACGCCGCCGGCGGTCAGAGCCCAGCCGGAAAACGCGCCAGCGAACACGCTGGGCATACGCCGCATCATGTTCGCTGTCGACGACCTCGACGACGTCGTTGCCCGTCTGCGCACCCACGGTGCCGAACTCGTCGGCGAGATCGCGCAGTACGAGGACATCTACCGGCTCTGTTTCCTGCGTGGCCCTGAGGGCATCATCATCGGACTGGCCGAGCAGCTCAGCTGAGGGCCGCACCGCCCGAGCGCAACGGGAGAAACGAACGCGCTTCCCGGTAATGCAGGTGTGTCACCGGGGCTGCGGTGGTGCTGCGGAGCGCGAGAGCGGGGTCCGTGCGTTTGGGCGGGTGCCGCGACGCGCGCGCTAAGTCGGGGTGCCGGGGGTCCTGCGAAAGCGAAACGGGCAGCACGACCCGCCGGTCCCGATTGTCGTCGGCCGTTCAAACTCAAACCCGTCGCGGTCGGGGTCGATCGCGTCGATCCAGTTGGCATCGAAAGCGCAGAACACCGGCGTCAGCTTTTCCGCGTCGTTCGCACGCAGGACGTCGTGATAGAAGCAGCGCTCTACCTGCGAGGTGAACTGCTCGGGATCGTCCTCGGGATGGGTGAACGCAAATCCGGCGCCGAACGACTGCTGCTCACGATCCCGGGTCAGCGCGACCATCGTCGCGAACGGGTCTGTCGCCTGGTCGAGCATCGTTCTCGTGGCCGTGCGAACGAACGGCTCGAGCGGCTGCACGAATGCTGAGTGCAGGGCCGGGAGAAGCTCGCCCTCCTCATGTTGGGCAATGAGCTCCTGGTAGGCGGCCAGAACGGCGAGCGTCATCGCCAGGTTGTGGCGCGAGGGCTCATCGACCACCCGGTCCTGCTGCTGGGTCACCAGGCGCTCGTGGCGGTCTCGCAGGCGTTCCTCCAGCCCGAACTCCTCCGGGAAGCGCTCGCTCGACGCGCGGAAGAACGCGTCGATCAACATCGCCGTCTCAGCGGCCGGGTCGGGCACGTAGCCCGAGGACCTCAGACGATCGCTCACGATGCGTCTTCTTCTACTACGGTAGAGATGGCGTATACCATAGCGATTGGGAGAACACATGCCGACAGACTCTCTCGGGACGGCAATTCGCGCGGCACGCGCTGCACACGGCCTCTCGCTCCAGCAGGTCGCCGAACGCGCCGGCTGCTCCCCGGGATACGTACACAAGCTCGAGATGGACCGCGTCCGCACACCCTCGCCCCGGGTCCTCGCCGGACTCGCCGAAGCGCTCGGACTTCCCTACGACCAGCTGATGGGCGCCGCTGGCTACGAGCCGCTCGCGACCGCGCCCACCCCTCCCGCGATGCCCGGCGCCATCAAGCGCTACAGCAACGCCCACATCGTCAAACTGCTCGAGGAAGTCCAGCGCGAATTGGCAGCGATCCGCGAGCTGCTCGCGACGACCATCCGCGTGCAGTAGCACCAGCGTCGCCATCCGCCGTCCCCGGGGATCAACGTCGGCGCGGTCCCCAGCTCCTCCCGGACAGAGGGTTCGGGTCGTGCTGCGCCTGGGTCAGACTCCGGCTCAGCCGGAGATGCCTGTCCAACCGGGCGAGGGCGTTGGGGACTCCACGCCGGTGCTCCTCGCGTAGCTCGGCGGTGAGAAGGCCTCTCTGGGTCATGGTCATGAGCGTCTTCTTGCCCCTGGCCTCGAATCTGAACTCGCTCTCGAATCTCAGCGTCGTGCCGTCCAGCCGCGTCTCGGTCGTCGAGGCCAGGATACGTCGCGGGCGGTCGATGACCTGGAACACGTGGCGATGGCGATAGAGCTCGCGGCGTGATGGCCCGAAGTCGACAGTCCACTCGCCTCCGACGCGCAGCTCGCATTGTGAGCGCACGACCCAGCCGGATTCCTGCTGGCCGTAGAGCGCCTCCTGGCCGCCGGGAGTGGTAAAGGCGTGGAATACCTCTTCAGGACTGCCGTCGATGAGTCGTGCGACCCTGACGTCGTGGCTCATCGTCGCTGCGCGTTGGTCTGTTCGACGTAGGTACCGAATCTGTCGAGCCGGGCCTGCCAGGCGTTTCGATACTCCTCGATCCATCGCGCGGCGTCCTGGAGCTGCGCCGGTCCCAGGCGGCACTCGCGCGCCCGTCCCACCTTCTCGGAGACCACGAGCTCCGCGTCCTCTAGCACTCGCACGTGCTTTTTGACGCCGTTGAGCGTCAGGCCGAACGGCTGGGCCAGCTCACCGATGGTGGCGGGATGAGCCGCGAGCAGCTCGAGGATCCCGCGGCGCGTCGGGTCTGAAAGGGCGAAGAACGTGCGATCGAGGGTTCGCATATAGTGCACCGAACAGTTCACTATAGAGCGGACGCGCGATGACAGGCCGAAGCTGGCGGCCGGGGCGGCTGTCGCTCGACGGCCTCGTCGCGCGGCCCGAGCGGCACAGGGCCAAAAGCTGGGTCCCCGCCGACGGATCCCCGGCCAGGAGCGCGAGCCGTCGCGCCGCTCAAGCGAGTACGAAATCAAAGCAGAGGAGGGCCGATGAAGATCGGAACCGAGCAGGAGTGGCAAGCCGCTCGCAAGGAGCTGCTCGCGGCCGAGCGCGAGCTCGAGGAGCAGGCCCAGGGGGTCGAGAAGCAACGGCGGGAGCTGCCGTGGGTCCCCGTCGAGAAGGAGTACGGGTTCGCGACCGAGAACGGCCACAAGTCGTTTGTCGAGCTGTTCGAGGGGCGCTCACAGCTGCTCATCTACCACCTGATGTTCGGGGAGGACTGGCAGGTGGCCTGCCCCGGCTGCTCGTCGGTCGCTGACGGGCTGAGCGAGGGGATTCTCCGCCACCTGAACGACCGTGACGTCACGCTGAGCTGCATGTCGCAGGCCCCCGTCAAGAACGTCATCGCCGAGAAGGAGCGACACCGATGGACGGTGCCGTGGGTATCCGCCCACGAAGGCGAGTTCCTGTTCGACTACGAGTTCGCGTTCCGCCGGGAGGAGATGTCACACATCGTTCGCGAGGAGTACGACATGGGCCAGCTCCTCCGCGAAGCGCCGCAATGGCTGCGCGACTACCGTGAGGAGGTCGGGGCGCCGGACCTCGAGTCGGCCGTTTCCGTGAGCGCCGGGTGGAGCGTGTTCGCAATGCGGGGCAGCACTGCCTACAACACTTACCGCGTGTATCCACACTCGCGCATCATCGCGCCGCTGTTCTCGGTCCTGCTCGAGCTGCTGCCGAGAAAGTGAGCCGACGCGAGCCCGGCAAGGCATGGGCAATCAAGCCGGGGCTGCGAGTGCCGCGCCGTGACCTACTAAAGCGGGACTGCAACTGCTCGAGGCCCAGACCGGATGTGGCAGCTCGCGCCCTCTCTCGATCTAGCTCGGGGGTTGGGGGGCGATGAGTTTGCGTCTCACACGAGGTCCTACGAACGGAACGCGCAGCTACCCGATCCGAAAATGGAGGCGCTTTGGAGTCGCGAACGAAGGAACCGGATTCTCAGAACTGGCAGACACTCCTAGGGAGGTGGGCGATCGACGCAAGTCATCCGATTCTCCCCGCCGACGAGATCCGAGGGGAGATGACATGCGAATGGCTCGATGGCCACCGACTTCTGATCCAACGCTCCCACTACGATCATCCCAAGATGCCGGACGCGATCGCAGTCTTCGGCGTGATCGACCACCAGCTGTCGTCGCACTATTTCGACTCCCGGGCGGTCCACCGCGTCTTCACGGTCAGCTTCATCGGCAGGACATTGCGCTACGTACGGAACGCTGCCGGCTTCTCACAGCGCTTCACACTCACCGTGAGCAACGACGGTGACACGATGACCGGCCGGGCAGAACTCTCGCGTGACGGGACCACCTGGGAAAACGATCTCGCGATCACATACCAGCGCGTCAGATGAGCAGCCACACAATCCCCAGCGACCTCGACGCGATGGCACGGCGGGTCATCGACGGCAATCACTACATGACGCTCGGCACGAGCGACCGTAATTGTCGCTGCCGGCTCTCGCCGGTCTACTACACCTGCGCCCGCTACTCGCACTTCTACTGGGTCTCCTCACCACGGGCCCAGCATTCGCGGAACATCGAGCAGCGCCCGGTAGTGAACATGGTGATCTTCGACTCCACTGCTCCTGTCGGTGCCGCGGAAGCGGTCTACATCGCTGCCGCCGCCGTGCAGGTACCAGAGGATCAGTTGGAAGCGGTCGCCCCCGAGGCATTCCGGACGACCGCCGGAGCGACAACGCTCACGTACGACGACCTTCGCCGCGCGTGGCTGACACCTGACGACCTCCGGCGGAGTGACCTGGCCCTTTACGTTGCGCACATGCAGTCATGCGATGTACATGTGCCCGGCAGTCACCCCGTTCACGGGCGCGGCATCGACAGGCGCCAACCAGCCGACCCGACGTCGCCCGCCGCCTAGATCATCGATCGCCCGCGGTCCTCGCCGTCGCCCTGAAAACGAATACATGTCCCGAATCCGGAGCCGCGGAAGTTTCGCTTCACGCGCCCCAAGCGCGCATCCCGGCGCGCGGCTCGATCCCGGTTCGGTCGGCGGCTCGAGCTGGCCTGAGGCTCCGGTGTTAGCCGGCTTCGCGCGAGCTGCAAGCACCCCGGCGGAGGCTCTCCTTCGACCCCGGAGCTCCCGGACCATCTGCGGCGAAGCGGCCACGACGCAGCCGTGGCCCGTCAAGCGCATCCGGCGGCGCCCGCCCCGTCGCCCGACACCTGCTTGCCTTCGTCAGGAGGATATCGGTCGCGACGGCGACTTCCCCGCTGAGCGCGGATCTCAAGAGTGTCTCGGCCGTTGGCGGTGCCAAGACCCGGCCGGTCCGAGTTCCGAAACTCGAGTTTCCGCGCATAACGGGTTCTCGACGCGAGTGAGATATGCGCGCCGCGACAGAAGCCCGGGTCCCGGCCTTGCGGTTGCAGGTGACGGCGGCCTCGTCGCCCGGTCCTCGGCTGTCGACGAGGGGCTGAGCATCGGCAGGGTCCGGAAAGTTCTTCACGCCGTCGTCGCGCATGCATTCAGCGAACTTCACCGCCTTATCACGCCTCGAGGGCGTGTTGTTGCCGCTGCTGCTGGCGCTGCGGGTGCCGGCAGGTGCGCTCGAACCGCACGCGCTGACCAGGGCGACCACGGCGATCAGAGCGAGGGCCTCCAGCGGCCGTCGTTTACTCACGTGTTCTCCTGCAGGTAGTGACTTCAGTGGACATCAGTGCTGGGCCGAACGGCGCGGGGGAGCGAGTAGAAGCGGGTGGCCAGGGCGCCCAGCATTTCCTGCTGGACCACCGGCCGCGGGGCGCGCAGCGATCGTGCTCACGGAATTGCCGGCGCGACGGAATCGACCAGCTGCTTGGCGGCCTCCCCCGCGGCGGCCAGGATCACCGACGTGTCGCTACCCTGCCCCTGCCCGAGGACCACGCCGACCGCGGTCAGCGCGTGCCCGCCGACCGTGACATGGGTGAAGAACGCCAGGCACCCCCCGGCGGCGGAGTCAGACCCGGTCTTGCCGGCGAAGCCCTCGCCGATCAGGGGGTTGTAGTTGGTGAGCGTGCCGGCGACCGGCAGCGTCACGCTGGGCATCGAGACGATCTGGCGGAAGACCGGGAAGCGCATCGCGCGCTGGAAGACGCGCAGCTGGTCGGCGGCGGTGGACACCGTGCCCCGATCGAACCCGCTGGGGTCGGTGTAGATCGTGTGGTCCATCCCGAGCACGCGGGCCTCGGCGTTCATCTCGGCCAGGAAGCGCGTCTCGCTGCCCGCCACCTCGGCGGCGAGCATCCAGGCGATGTTGTTGCCGGAGGGGATCAGCAGCGCCTCCAGCAGCTGGCGCTCGGTCAGCTGCTCGCCGGCCTGAACCGCCACGCCCGACTGCTTCTGGGCGGCGTCCTGAGCCTCGGTCTGTGCCTGAGCTGCGGTGATGGTGATTGTGAACCCGTCTTGTGCGTCGGTAAGCGGGTATCGCTTGAGGGTCAGGTAGGCGGTCATCACCTTTGCCAGGCTGGCGATCGGGGCCGGCTGCTCGTGCGGGCTCCCCGCCGGACGGCCGTTTCCGAGCACCAATGCCGACTGTCCCTGCTCCGGCCAGCTGACCGGCGACAGGGATGTGCGATCTTTGTCGTTGAGCGGGTGGGCCTTGCCGTTGAG
This sequence comes from Solirubrobacterales bacterium, assembly GCA_019244745.1. GTDB lineage: Bacteria > Actinomycetota > Thermoleophilia > Solirubrobacterales > Solirubrobacteraceae > Palsa-465. The sequence continues at coordinate 40,927 of JAFASF010000334.1, forward strand.
CGGGTGGCGGGCTGGCGCGAACGCTGTGTAGGCCAGAAGCAGAGCGAGTGCCGCGCCGAGCAACGCGCGGCGGCGACGCCGTGCGCGGTACACGGTCCGTTGGGGACGGCGCGCTGTTGTTCGTGCAGGGTCGCTGGAGGTCACGCCGCCAGTCAAGGCAGCGTGGTGTTCCCAGGATGTATGCGTTTTTCGATACGCCGAGGATATGTTCCGGCTGGCAGCATCAAGAGCGTGCGAGTGTTGATCGTCGAGGACGAGCCCTGCATGGCAGACGCCATCCGCGATGGCCTACGCCTGGAGGCGATCGCAGCAGACATCGCCGGTGACGGCGACACCGCGATGGGGCTGCTGAGCGTCAACGCCTACGACATCGCCGTCCTGGACCGCGACATCCCAGGCCCCTCCGGCGACGAGATCGCGAAACGCATCGTCGCCTCCGGCAGCGGCACGCCGATCCTCATGCTCACCGCGGCCGATCGGCTCGGCGACAAGGCCTCCGGGTTCGGACTCGGCGCCGATGACTACCTCACCAAGCCGTTCGAACTCCAAGAACTCGTGCTTCGTCTCAGAGCGCTCGACCGCAGGCGCGCCCACCACCGGCCACCTGTGCGCGAGATCGCAGGCCTGCGTCTCGACCCGTTCCGCCGCGAGGTCTACCGCGACGGCCGCCACGTCGCGCTCACCCGCAAGCAGTTCGCCGTGCTCGAAGTCCTCGTCGCCGCCGAAGGCGGTGTCGTCAGCGCCGAAGAGCTCCTGAAACGGGCGTGGGATGAGAACGCGGACCCGTTCACCAACGCCGTGCGCATCACGGTCTCGGCCCTGCGCAAACGCCTCGGCGAACCCGGCATCATCGCAACCGTGCCCGGCGTCGGATACCGCATCAGCACACAACCAGGCGCCGGGCCCGAAGGGAGGGGACCGTGGATAGAGCCTTCGGCCTGAGGATGCCCCGCCTCTCGCTCGCCAGGCTCACCCCACTTCGGCTGCTCCACCTGCCGTCACGGACCGTCCGCCTGCGCCTGACCCTGCTCTACGGCGGCCTTTTCCTCATCTCGGGCGTGGCGCTGCTCGCGTTCATGTATCTGCTCTTCCGCCAGGCCACCGGGGTCGACTTGATCGTCCCCGGCGGGAATCCGCACGGGTCGACCAGCTGGGATGCCTTCAGTCGAGCTCTCGCGGACCCAAACATCTCCCGGCATGTGCGCCATGTCGTCGCACTGAGGTACACCGAGCAGCTCCGCCGGTCCGCGGACAATCTCCACCAAGGCCTCCTCCAGGCCGGGATCGCGGTGGCGATCATGACCGTCGTCTCGATCGCACTTGGCTGGCTCGTCGCGGGCCGGGTCCTGCGCCCACTGCGGGCGATGACAGCGACCGCCCGGCAGATCTCCGAGCGCAACCTGAACCAGCGCCTCGCGCTCTCCGGGCCCCGCGACGAGCTGAAGGACCTCGCCGACACCATCGACGGCCTCCTCGAGCGGCTCCAGGCACACGTCGCCGAACAGCAGAGATTCGCCGCCAACGCCTCCCACGAACTGCGCACCCCGCTGGCGATCACCCAGACCCTTCTCGACGTCGCCCGCAACGATCAAAACCACGACAACGGCGAACTTGTCGACCGCCTCCACGCCGTCAACACCCGTGCGATTGATCTCACTGAAGCATTACTTCTGCTCAGCCGCGCCGACCAGCGGTCCTTCACCCGAGAACACGCCGACCTGTCGCTTATAGCCGAAGAAGCCACCGAAACGCTTTTCCCCTTCGCAGAACAGCATGACGTCACCATCGAAACCTCCGGCGACACGACCGTCACCGTCGGCTCATACGCGCTCCTGCTGCAGATGACCACGAACCTCGTGCACAACGCGATCGTCCACAACCTGCCCGAACAGGGCACCGTGTGGGTGACGACGAGCGCTCACCCCAAGAGCGTGGAGCTCACCGTCGAGAACACCGGCGAGAAGCTCACCCCCCAACTGGTCGCCACGCTTGCCGAGCCGTTTCAGCGCGGCTCCAACCGCATACGCACCAACCACGCAGGCGTCGGCCTCGGCCTGGCCATCGTCAAAAGCATCACCAAAGCACACGACGGAACCCTCACCCTCACCCCCCGGGCCGCTGGAGGGCTCTGCGCCACGGTGCAACTATCCCCTGCACCACAGCACACCGGCCGATGACGATCGGGGAAATGTGCCGCACGGCCCCGAGAGGACCTGTTTGGGATATCCCTCTCCGGACGGCAATCCTCAGCGTAACCGTTCACGACTTGTGCGAGCACGAATGCGGGTCTCATGCTCCTCGTTTCCGCTCCCTGTGCGCCGCCACGAGCAGGTGTTCGGCGCATCGCCGCACCGCCTCGGGTTTCGCAATCGCCATACCCCAGCGTGCAGATCGCGAGGGTGCCACGCAATGAGGGCACGCGTCCGGCCCCCGAAGCACGGCAGGCCTGGTCTTCCTCGCCGGGCGGGGTGAGGATCCCGCGACGGCCGTTGAGGTGTCCGGGGCGGGGGAACCGCAAGACTGCCTGGGGGCGCAGATGCCGTTGGCCTGCGTTCGAGCCCCGTAGACGATCCGCCGTTTGGGAAGAGCGGCGTCTGCGGCTGTCAGGTTCTTCGGGAAACGCGTGTCTATGAGGTATGTACGTCATCTATCTCGTCGTCACGATCCTGGCGGCGCTTGCGAACGGCTATGCCGCCTCCTTGAACTTCGTCGGCGCTGAGTCGGTCAAGGTCGTAGCGGACCGACTACATATGTCGCGAAAGTGGATGCTCCCGTTCGGCACGCTGCTGGCCTCCGGCGCCATCGGGCTATTGGTCGGCTTCGCGGTGCCGGTGCTCGGCAAGGCGGCGGCGATCGGTCTCGTCGTCTATTTCATCTGCGCCATCAGTACGCACATCCGGGCACGCGACACCGGTGTCGGTGGGGCGATCTTCTTCCTGCTGCTGGCCGCCGGTGCCGTCATCACGACCTTCGGCTACCACAACCACTGGTGATGACGCTCTACGCGACAGGCCGGGCGGTTTCGGATCCGAGGGAGGCTACGGCGCCTAGAAGAGGACCGCGGGTGCCGCAGAACGAGACGACCGTGTCGGGTCTCGACTTCCTCGGTGAGGTGTCCGATCTCGCGGGCGGCCTGGGGATGATCCTCCTTCCGCTGGCTCCGTTCGCGCTGCCGGCATTGGCGCTGACGATGCTCGTAGCAGGTGCGCTTCTGATCCCCGTCGTGGTCGGCCTGGTGCTCGCTGCGCCCGTCCTTCTGGCGCGGCGCTGGTGGCGATCACGTGGCAGACAGCCAGGCGACGCCACGACCGCCCGGTCAGGGCCTCACACAGCGGGAGTGCCACAACGCCGCGGCGCCGGAGCGCCCCGACGCGCTGGAGACCCCTATCCGGCCCGACTCGGTCAGCTGACGTCTGGAGCGTCCCGAGGCGCAGGGGAGGTGAGCTGACGATGGACGAGCGAGAGTCGTTGACTGAGCGCTTCGAGCAGCACCGGGGGCATCTGCGCGCGGTGGCCTACCGGATGCTCGGTTCGCTGACCGAAGCCGACGACGCGCTTCAGGAAGCCTGGCTTCGCATTCGCGACCAGGATGCCGGTAGCGTCGAGAACATGCAGGCCTGGCTGACGACCGTGGTAGGGCGGGTGTGCCTGAACATGCTCCGCGCGCGGCGAGCACGACCGGAGGAGGTCTCGGCGTTCCATGTGCCTGATCCCGTCGTCTCTCTGGACGATTCCGTCGACCCCGAGCAGGAGACATTGCTCGCCGACTCCGTCGGCTTGGCCCTGCTCGTCGTGCTCGACTCCCTCTCACCAGCCGAGCGGCTCGCGTTTGTGCTGCACGACATCTTTGGCGTGCCGTTCACGGAGATCGCAACCATCCTCGACCGCTCCGAAGCAGCCGCACAGCAACTCGCCAGCCGCGCACGGCGGCGCGTACGGGGATCCCCTGAGCCGAACAAAGACCGTGCTCGGCAGCGGGAGGTCGTCGATGCCTTTTTCGCCGCCTCGCGCGACGGCGACTTCGAGGCACTGCTCGGCGTTCTCGATCCCGAGGTCGAGCTACGCATCGACGGCGGTCGGCTCCGCGAGGAAGCCTCATTCATTCTCCGTGGCGCTGAGGCCGTAGCGGCGCATACTTCGACGTACTCGAAGCTGTATCCGTTCGTGCGGCCGGTGCTCGTCAACGGTGTCGCGGGAGCAGCGGTCGCACCCGTCGGGAGACTGTTCTCCGTGATGGCGTTCACCATAACCAATGGAAAGATCACTCAGATCGATGCCCTCGTTGACCCAGAGCGTCTGGCAGAACTCCATCTAACGCTGCCTGGCATCTGACGGTCGCGCTAAGCAGCGCCCAATTAAGATGCCTGGCTCAACACGAACGCAGGGTCGGCCCAGGGGTGACATGAGATCCCTCGTATTCGCCAGCCGCGAGACCGATCGGGTCATGGGCTGCCATTCGCCGTGGCGACACCGACGGGCCTGCTTTGCGCCTTCGCGGGAGCCGCCTATGTGCTTGCTGTCGACCCGGGCTCCGGCGACTTGAAGGGTGTCAACGCCCGGGCCGCTGCCGGCGCGGCCGTGGCCGGCGAGGAAGCGCTCGACAGCTGGGAGCTCACCGACTCCCGCTGGTGACATTGAAGCTGCCGATCACTGACACGCGAGCTACTGATCCGCTGAGACCCAAGCGGCCGACCACACTGTTTGGCGCGGCTCGCGTCACGTCGGTTGACGGGAAATGCCAAGCGAACGTCGGGTGCTATTGGGCGTACAGAGCGACGTGATCCCGGCTTACCCGCGGCGCTTGCCCAACGGTGGTCGGCGGTGCGCACGCTGCTCCTTCTGGTGGCGGAAATACCAGACTGTGGTGACCAGACCGGTGCCGAGGACGACGATCCGGGCCGCGGTCGAGTCGGAGACGAACGCTGCGGTCGGGACGGTCAGGGCGAGTGCGATTTGGCTTGCGCCGTCGATTGCGAATGTGAGCCCGATGATCGCGGTCAGCGTCGTCACCGCGCGTCGGCGGTCAGGCTCTGCCAGAGTGGGCCGATGCTCGGGGTTCAGCTTCGCAGCGTGCTGGGCGGCCAGCAGCAGGAGGGGTCGGCCGAGCGCCACGGAGGCCAGCGCGGCGATCCCCACCGTGCCGGTGACGGCGCCTCGGCGCAGCTTGAGCGCGAGTGGATCGCCGCCCGTCAGCGCGTAGGCGGCGAGCGCGATCGCGACGGTGAGCGTGGACACAACGGCGATTGGGTCGACCCGGTGGCGGGCGATCGCACTCACGAGTAGCCACGTGGCGGGGATCGCCTCGGTGATCGCAAGAGCCCCCGTCGCCGAACCGATCATGCTCCGAAGTGCCAGGTAAGCGGCGAGCGGCAAGAGCAGCCCGGCGAGCAGCCGGTGAGGCGATAGTTGCGGAGGGCGCCGGTTCACGGGACGACCTCCGCGGGGCGCACCAAGAAGCCGGCCACCTGACGGTCGGCGTCCAATACCACGCGACCGATCCCGTCGGCGTGCTCGAGCGCGACCGGGATGTCCACGACGGTGTAGCCGTCGCGCACCGACACGGCCGGCGTGCCGAGCGCCTGAACCTCGCCAGCCTCCCGGCGCACCTTCTCGCGGACCTCGGCTAGCAGTTCGAGCGAGATGGCTTGGAGCATCCGCGCATCAAACGTCGAGCGCGCGTCGTGGAAGCGGCCATCCAGGAACGCCTCTAGCACCGGCACAGCACGCTCGACGGCGCCCTCCACCGGTGCGGCGATCGACCCGTCATCGGGGGTGGGACGCCGGCCGCCGAAGCGCTGAAACGCGGCCTGACGACTGACGTGAAGCACATCGCCGATCTCCGCCCACGTGTGTCCCGCGGCGCGTGCTTGCTCCACGAGCGCCCGCAGTGTTTCCTCGACGATCGTGTCCAGGCTCCGGGTGGCGGCGATCGCGCGCATCACCTGGCCTGAGGAGCGCTCGTCAGCGCGGAGTACGTCGGCGACCAGCTGCACGTTTGCGGAGAGCATCATCGCCATGACCTCGCGGTCGAGTTGAAGCGGTGATCGGGGTTCGTCCACGTCTGTCAAGATAACCTTGACAAGGGTCCATGTCAAGGTTGCCTTTACGACCTCGCGTCGCGGGCGGGGATCACTCGCCATATGCTGCGGACGCCTGCAGCTCGGGCGCAGCTCCACCAGCGACCAGAAGCACTCGAGCGCTCGAACGCCACATCCGAGAGCCAGAAACCGAAGAACACGGCGTCGTGGCTCATCGGGTCGCCTCTCGAGCACCTCACGTGCAGGAACTGAACGCGCCGGTCCTTCGACTTCGGCGGCGCCGAGCGCGAGCATCTCCGCAGTCTGTCGAGCGCGGTTACGCTCCGGCGGGTGGATCGATCGGACATCGGTCTCGAGAACGTGACGGTCGAGGTCGAGATGGCTCGCGCCCCCGACGGCAGCGACGTGTTCGACTCGTGCGCTTCCTCTCGCCTTCCGCCGGCGCTCGAGAGCTGGCACCGCCCGCGGGCCGTCCTGGGCTCCAGCACGTCGCCTTCACTGTCGACGACGTGCGTGGCGTCGTCGACCGCGTCCGGCGCGACGCCGCGCTGCGGGCCCTGCGCAGGCGCAACCTGATTGCGCTCCTCGACGCACTGCCACGATGAGGCGTGACCGACGCCCCCTGGCAAGCCGCACGCGCTGCGGGCACGCGGAGCTCGGTGAGCGCCCGGCGGCCGCGGCCGCCGGGCCCACACACCGGTTTGTCGATGCGATCGCCGAACTGCGGGAGCAGCGTCGTCGGCGCCCGACGCTGATCAAAAGGCTCGACAAAGCCGGCTTCGACGGTCAAGCGGCCGATCGATGACCGAGCGTCCGTTCAACTAGCACTGGTGGCTTGCTCGCGGAACGTCGACCAGGCCCGGCGGATTCCAGCCCATCCGACACGTTCCTCGTGTTCCTGAAGGCCTCGGGTTATGTGCTGCGATCCGTCGCCATAAATCGCCGTGAGCAGCGAGAAGCCACCAAAACCAGCGCCCCAGCCCATAACCCAATGCAGCGCATTGAACGAGAAGTCTCGGTGGCGCCAGCGGGTGGCAGGTGTGTTCGAGTGGGCGAGACAGCTCGGGGCTACAGCTCACCTCCGCCTCGGCCCAGTGGCATGCCCTCGGAGAAGGCCGGGACCTCTGATCAGCCGCCAAGAGCGTCCGGCTCAGCACGCGGTTGCCCGGCAAGGCTCTTGCGGCGTTCCAACAGTTGGGCCTCGATCTTGGCGTAGACCGCGGGGTTGGTCGGCAGCACCCACTGCACCGCACGGGTGGGGGCGCTGACGTTGATCCGGACGTCCTCGAGCATCTCGTCGATGTTGTGCATGGAGAACGGAATCACGTTCGTTCCCCGTGCGTGGTGGCCGTCGGTTCGCTGCTCCATCCAGCGCAGCCGCGCTTGAAGCTGCCCGCGCACCTGCTCGCTGGGCGGCAGCTGGATCTCCCCCATCAGGAAGCACGCGATCCACCACGCCGCGACTTCGGCGCTCAGCGGGCTAAAGAACGAGGAGTTGTAGCCGCAGAACGAGACCCGTGGAACATCCAGCGGTTGTATCTGGCGGTGCAGCTCGAAGTTGCCGCGCTCGTCCGTCAGCCTCCGCTCGAGCTCCTCGCTGAAGAATGGCACGCGCTGCTGCCATCCCGTACCGCTAACGACGAGATCCGCGGACAGCACCTGACCGTCCGACAGCCGCACGGAAGGTCGCCCGTTTTCGGCGCACAGCCGCTCGATCACCGTGTCGCGACGCACAGCGATGATGCCCTGCTCGACCCGTTCGGAGAAACCGTCGGTGGCAAGGCTCACGGTCGAGCGAGCGATCGTCTCGAGTGGGTCCCGCGGAACGAGTCCAAGCTGCTTTAGCCGCAGCTGGCGCGTTACCAGCGCCTGGAGTCCCGCCAGGATCCCGTCCCTCACCGGTTTGCCACGTCCATGGAGGAACCGTTCGAACCCGCGCGGACGGATGTAGCGAAACAGGCCCTCGCCCATTCGGGTGAGCAGGAGGTACTTCATGTTCAGGCCGCCCGGGCGCTTTGGCATCTTCCAGATCAGCTCACGCGCGATCACTGACGTGGTGGCGGCTGCGTCGCTCACCGCCACCGCGAAATCGCACGCGGATTTCCCGTAACCGACAACGACCACGTTCCGGCCCCGCGCGTCCTCGACCTGGTGGATTTGCGAGGTGTGAAGAATTCGCCCGCCGGCGCCCTCGTACTCTTCGCGGCCCGCGAACTCTGGGATGAACGGGTAGCAGAAGATTCCGTTCGCGACGATGAGGTACTCGACCGTATGGATGTCTCTTTCGCCGGTAACCGTGTTCTGGGTCGTCAGCTGCCAACCGCTGGCCGTGGGCTCCGCCGAGACGACGTCGGTGTCGAGCCGGATGTCCTTGCCGAGATCAAACCGCTCCACATACGCGACCAGGTACTCCTGCACTTGCGGCCCAGTCGGCCACTCCGGATATGACTTGGGCATCGGGAAGTCCGAGAAGCAGTACGAGTCCCGGTTATTCTGGGTCTCAACTCCGGGATAGCGACGGGTCCGGCTCCAAACGCCGCCGACGTCGGGAGCGCGCTCGAAGACCGTCACCTCGTGCCCGAACTGGCGCAGCACCTTCACGGCGCTGAGGCCGGCAAATCCCGCGCCGATCACACCAATCCTCATTGCGGCCGCTCCTCCTTGGCGAGGAGCGGGATCGCCGGCTCGGCCCGCTCCGGGCCCATCGCGCTGTACCCACCGTCAACCGCCAGGTCCGCGCCGGTGATGAACGTCGCCTCCTCCGAGCAGAGGAAGAGCACGGCTCGCGCAATTTCCTCAGGATCCGCGACACGACCGAATAGGTGGAAGGCGCCGCCGACGGCGTCGGTGTGCGCCCTGTCGTTGCCGGAGAGCTCGGCCATAACCCTCGACCACGTCCACCCAGGAGAGACCGAGTTGACCCGGATCCCGTCGGGCGCCAGGTCCATCGCCTCGTTGCGCGTGAGCTGCAGGATCGCCGCCTTCGAGACGGGGTACAGCCAGCGGCCGGTCTGCGCAACCTTCCCGCTGATCGAGCCGAAATTGACGACCGCACCGCCTCCCGCCCGCTGCATGTGCGGACGGGCCGCCTTGAGCATCATTACGCCGCCAACGACGTTGACGTTGAAGCTCTCGAGCCAGTCTTGGCGCGAGGAGTCGAAGCCGTCGTCGACGTACACGGCCGCCAGGTTGACCAGAAGGTTGAGCGCGCCGTAGGCCTCGACGGCCGACGCGATGCAGCCCTCGCACGAGGCATCGTCACGCAGGTCGGTGGCGACGAACCGAACCCGATCGTCGAACTGGTCGGCCACCCGACTCCCGCCTTCGACGTCGATGTCCGCGATCACAACGTTCGCGCCGGCCCGGGCAAACGCGTGCACCACCGCTTCGCCAATGATCGTCGCCCCTCCGCTGACAACCGCAGTCTTGCGGTCGACTCCTCTCACTTCGCCTCACTCTTGCGGGGCCCGCGTCATGTAGCAGGCACAAAGTCGGGTGCCCGCCGGTATATCAAACGACAAGGCGGCAGGAGAAGGTCCTTCGCCCGCGCGGGTAGCGATTTGCCGGTCGCGATGAGAACGTCCGAGGGCCTCGGGCGCGGTTGATGGGGACGAAGAGATCGGGCCCTTAATGGTTTCGTGGGCTAGACGGTCGCGCGCTGATCGGCTGAGCGCGTGCTTCGGGCGAGGCCGAGACGGTCGATCGCCCAGAGCAGCGCGTCTGCTAGGCGCTCTGGAGCGGTGAGCAGGCTTTCGTGATCGCCGTCGATTTCGATCAACTCGGGTGCACGAAGTCGGCTCGACTGACCGGGGTGCAACGTGCCGGGCGGAAGCGTGCGGTCGTCGCGACAGTTGATGTACGCGGCTGGGATCTCGAGGGTTTCGAAGCTCGGCAGCGACAGGGTCTCGAAGATGGGCGCGTAGGGTTCGGGAACCAGGAGCGAGCGGATGCGCGCGAGGGTGTGCTCATCGGCCGTGTTGGCGAATGCTTGGTTGAGCAGTCCGTCGGGGCGCAGCTCAGCCACCCGTGAGATCACGCTGCCGGCGAAGCTGTGGCCGACAAGCACGGCCGCCCCCGGGGTGCCGTCGAGCACTTCGATGATGGATGAAACGTAGTCTTGGTGCCCGACCGCGAGCCGGTCCTGGTCGTGTGCGCCGTGTCCGGGAAGTGTCGGCGCGATCGACCGGACGCCCGCGGCGGCGAGGTGGTACTGCACGGCCGCCCAACAGCGCCCGTCGTGCCAGGAGCCGTGCACCAGTATGAGCGTGGGCGCGGGCGCCGCATCGGGCATGTTGAGATAT
>JAFASF010000033.1 GCA_019244745.1 Solirubrobacterales bacterium
GCGGCGATGTAGCCGTCCAGGCTCAGGTTCATGCCAAAGGTCAGTTTCCGCACGGCGTCAGCCTCCCGTGAGTCGGTCCTCGGCATATACAGACCAGCAGGCGCGGAAAAATCATCGGTCAGACCACACCGAGGGCCGGTTGACCACCACGCCAAGCGGATGCTGCGTACGGAAGGGAACCACGAGCGGCACGCCGGCGGGGTCCTCGACCAGACTGCCGTTCGGCGCACCGACGAGGTCGCGGCAGCTCCACCCGGTAACCGCCTGGCGGCTCGGCTGCAAGCACTCGGGTGCGTGCAGCTCAGACTTCAGCAAGCAGCGGGCCGCGGCCGCGGTGGCTGCCGTCGGTCTCGATCGCACTGATGGTCCGCACCGTCAGCAGCTCTCTCGCGAGCACGAGAATCAAGACCTGGACCCACGAATCCGCAGACGTCTCCGCTGCCCTCAGTTGAACCGTACCCGCTTCCGCTATCCGCCCGAAGCAGCCACGGCGCCATCGTGGCCACAATAGGCGTCGAGGAGTAGCGGCCCATCGTTGACCCGGTCGTCACGTCCGCGGCGAAGCGCGTCGCTACCCATCGTGTCCGGGAGCGGCCACGCGGGCGACGCTGTCAGTTCTCGCGGAGATGGCTGCTTCGCGCCGGAAGCGGCAGTGTCGCGGGCCCGGTAGACCCGTCGTGTGAGTGCTAGTGGTCGTTGATGCAGAAGTGCGCTGCAGGCTGCGGTCGCACCTGGTCGCCCTTAGAACGGGCAGCGTTGTCGAGACTGCCGGAGCTCGATGACGGCACCAGCCTGCACGTGCGCGTCCAGGCCGTCAGCGCAGCGGACGCCTTGCACGCTGCTCGGGTGAAGTCAGCTTGCCGTCGCGTAGCCCTTCAGGCCACCGAAGTCGAGCAGCACGCATTTCTCGTCGCCGACGATCCACGCGTCGTGCCCAGGCGGCATGTGGAACGTATCGCCCGGACCAAACTCGCGCTCCGTTCCATCATTCATTCTCAGCGCCATGCGTCCTTGCAGAACGTAGCCGATGTGTTCCACCTGGCACGAGTCGGTGCCCGCAATCGGCTTCACATTTTCCGACCAGCGCCAGCCAGGTTCGAACGTTCCGAGGCCGACTGCATGCCCGTTCAGGTCCACGAGGTCCACGTGACCCTTTCCATCGGTGAACTCCCGGACCTCATCCGGGCTGTCGAAACGCTTCCCGACGAGCTCTGCCATGGTGCCCCCTTTTGTTGTGCGGCGGTATGGCCAAGCCTAACGGGGTGCACGTCTGGAAGCAAGGCGCCGAGCAGCACCGGTCCGCGCCGTAGTCGTGCTCTTCCCTCGTAGAGGCCGCCCGGCCGGGACCTCAGACTTCCGTCAGGCCTAGATGCCGCAATCTCGAGCTCACGGATCGGACCGGTCGAGACTGCCTCCTTTGACGACTCCGGCCCAGCGGTCAGCAACGAGGTCGCGTCTTGCTTATCGCCCACGCGGCGTGGATCGCCGCTTCCGCATCATGGTCTGATCGGCCGCAGGGAGCAGCGTCACCTATGAGGCGATGGACGCGATGATCGGGCTGACGGCTCCCCGATCGTGGTTCCCTAGCCAAGGGAGATCCGCGTGAACTGCTGCTTTGCTCGGATTGCTTGCTGGAAGGCTGCAAACAGGTCGGTTACCGCAGACTCCGTATCCGCGCGTTGCAGGTTCCTGGCCGTCGACGCTGAGACGCTCGTGCTACGAGAAACGCAGGACCGGACCGGGTCGCCGCTCTGCCACCCGGTCGACCCGCAATCAGAGCTTCTTGAGGAAGTAGTACGAGTCGTTCTCGTTGCTGGGGTGCAGCACGTACCCGGCAGCGAACTTCATCGCGTAATTCTCGCGGCTGGAGACGGGACTTCTGGACCGAATCTGGTCGCAGCCACGGGCACGGCACAGCTCCTGTGCTGTCCGCTGCAAGGCAGAGCCGATCCCCATGCGGCGGGCTACAGGATCAACTCCGAGTGCCTCCACGAACCCTTCGGTCAGCGGCGAGCCGTCGCGCATCACCGGAGGGCGCCCTTCCTCTGACCCAACCACCTGAACGTAGAAGCGCAGAAAATCCAGACATCGGTTTCCGGCAAATGCCCCGAGAACGTAATCCTTAGATGCCGTCTCGATCACGGAGACGATGTAGCTCCTCTGGTTCAAGATGTAGCCGGCCAGGTCCAACACCGCCTCGAACTGCTCGGTTTCGGAGACAACCTCGATCACGTCCGGCTTGCTCGTCACGCCTAAAGGGTGCCACCGCCCGGATCAGCCCCCGGGTCGGACAAGAAACGGCGATCGGGAGCGAGCGCAGACGAAAGCCCTCCAGGCCGCGCCAGGCAGGATTCGGATCCGGTGAGGGCAGACGCTCGTGGATGAACAAAGGCAGGATCGGCGCCGCGCTGCCGAGACAGCTGTCTATTTCGCGATGCGTGCTGTGCTTCTGCTGAGTCTGTCGAAGGCGTCTCGGAGCTCGGCTGGCTGGATGATCGTGAGGTGGGCTCCGATCAGGGTTAGCCAGCGTGCGATCGCGTCGTAGCTATCAGCGCCAACTTCTACGATGCAGCTGCTGTGGTTCTCTGGGGTGACGGTGCCCCAGGCCGGGAGGATCCAGGGTGTGACCTTGTGGTGGGGGGCATGGACGCGGACGATGGCGGCGACGCGCTGCATTCCGGCGGCGACTTGGGCGGTGACGTAGTCGTGTAGGTCAGCTGCTGGCGGGTCGTGTTGAAGGCTGGGGTGGCGGGTGATCGCTGGGTCGGTGATGCGATCAACGCGGAAGGTGCGCCAGTCCCGAGCGTCGAGACAGTAGGCGACCAGATACCAGTTCCCCATGGTGTGGATCAGGTGCAGCGGTTCGAGTTGGCGGGTGCTGGACTGGCCGTTATGACGCTGGTAGGTGCAGGTGACCCGCCGCTCCTCGCGACAGGCGCGGGCGAGGAGCACCAGGTGGGCGACCGCCACCGGGGCTGTCTGGGCGCCGATCATGGTGCCGAGGTTCAGGTGGCTTGAGTGGCGCTCGAGGGCCGTGATCGTGCCGGTAAGGCGCGGTGGCATGACCCGGGTGAGCTTGTCCAGGGCACTCAGGGCGCCGTCGCTGGTGACCGGATCTGCCTTGCTGGCGTGTTCGCGGAGGGCGAGCAGGGTGGCGACGGCTTCGTCGGTGTCGAAGATTAGCGGTGGCAGCGTCGCGCCGGCTTGGAGTCGGTAGCCACCACCAAGGCCGTGGATGGTGTCGACGGGGTAGCCGAGATCCCGAAGCCGGGCGATGTCGCGGCGGATCGTGCGCTCGGTCACCTCGAGCTCCTCGGCGAGCTGTTCGGCGTTCCAATCCCGTCGCCGCTGCAACAAGCTCAGGAGGCGCAGCAGTCGCTCGGAGGTGTCCCACATACTTTTCAGGATGCCAGTCGGTACCGGACAAGATCTGTCCTGCACAGTGGGCAGGCTTGGGTCATGAGCACTTCCGACAGCACAATCAGGCCGTTCCACGTCGACATCCCCCAAGCCGGTCTCGACGACCTGCGGCGTCGTCTCTCGTCGACCAGGTATCAACCGCCGCTGCCCGCCGACGGATGGGACACCGGCATCCCCAGCGCATACCTCCACGAGCTCGTGGACGCGTGGACCGCGTTTGACTGGGCCGGGTACCAGCAGCGGCTCAACCAGACGCCGCAATTCAGCACGGGCATCGACGGACAGACGATCCACTTCGTCCACGTACCCTCGCGCGAACCTGCGGCGATCCCGCTGCTTTTGACCCACGGCTGGCCGGGCTCGTTCCTGGAGTTCCTGGATCTGATCGGACCGTTGACCGACCCTGCCGGCCACGGCGGCGATCCCGGCGACGCGTTCCATGTCGTGATCCCGTCGCTGCCCGGGTTCGCGTTCTCGACGCCACTCACCAGCGGTGGGTGGACTGCCAGCCGCATCGCCGGCACCTGGGTCGAGGTCATGAGCCGTCTCGGCTATGAGCAGTTCGCGGTGCATGGTGGCGATATCGGCGCGACGGTGTCTCCAGAGGTTGCGAGGGTCGCGCCCGAAAGGGTGATCGGCGTGCATGTCAACGGCGCGCTGAGCTTCGCCACCCAGATCGATGACGACACGCTCGCGGCCATGACCGACCTCGACCGCGACCGGGCAGCCCGAACGCAGGCGTTCATGCGCGAAGAGTCCGGTTACATCGCCATCCAATCGACCCGCCCCGGCCTGATCGGTGCCGCGCTCACCGACTCCCCGGCCGCCCAGCTGGCGTGGATGCTCGACAAGCTGTACGCCTGGACCTACCCCGCCGACGCGCTCCCCGACACCGTCCTCGGCCGTGAATGGATCCTCGCCAACGCCTCGCTGTACTGGCTGACCTCCACCGGCGGCTCGGCCGCCTATGTCGGCTACGCCCACGGTGGCGGCTGGGGTGCTCCGCCGGCCAACTCGGGCGTTCCGACGGCCGCGATCCAATTCGCCCACGACGTCGGCATCCGCTCCCAATCAAGCGACGCGAACACGATCGTCCACTGGACCGACATCGACGATCGCGGCGGACACTTCGCCGCCCTCGAAGAACCCGACATCCTCCTCAACGACATCCGCGTGTTCCTCCGGAGCCTCCGGTGAACAGCGACCAGCCCAGCGATGAAAACGCGTGACCCTAGGGATCGATCGCTTACCAAAGCAAGAGTCTGTCGCCGCGGTAGAGCCCACCGCTGGGCCACCGTCATCGAGCAGGCAGGCCTGCGAGTAGCCAGACCACAACACGTGAGGCAGAACACGGCCTTCTCAGACCTGTCTGGCCAGCTCAGGCAATGCCGAGCGCGCGAGATCACCCTTGGTCAGCACCGGCGCGCGCAAGCAGGGTGCATAACCTCCCACCCTGAAAGACCCCCTCGTCACCGACCCTGCTGACCGCGCGAACGACGTCCTCGGTCGGAGCAGGCCTAAATAGCGTCCTGCGAGCAGAGCGGAACGATCGTTTCTGCATTCTCCTCGCGGGGGAGGGGGGAGGAGCTGTCCGCCGAGCTCCTGATCGTCCTGGCGCAGCGACGTCGGGGTTGCGCCGACGTGTTGGCATGGCGAGCATTCAGGAATGCTCGCGGACCGGCGTGGCGCTCGTCGGCCTCTTCGCCGCGCCAGCGTCACGCTGCCCGAAGCCGCTGCCGCGAGTACCGCACGGATCGACATGGGAGGAAATTGCCATGCAAGCCATCGCCGTCCAAGACCGCGACGCTGGTCTGGCTGGGCTGTCCCTGACGGAGTTGCCGTACCCGCACGCCGCTGAGAACGACGTCATCGTGCGTGTGCATGCCGCTGGGTTCACCCCTGGCGAGCTGGCCTGGGAGGGGACGTGGACTGATCGTGCCGGCCAGGACCGGACGCCGAGCGTGCCCGGGCACGAGGTGTCGGGTGTCGTCATCGAGCTGGGCTACGGGACCACCGGCCTGACCGTCGGCCAGCGAGTGTTCGGGCTGGCCGATTGGACCCGCGACGGCACGCTGGCCGAGTACGTGGCGATCGAGGCGCGCAACCTTGCGCCGCTGCCAACGGGTATCGACCACGCCGTCGCCGCCGGCGCAGTGATCTCCGGGCTGACGGCGTGGCAGGCGCTGTTCGACCACGCCCACCTCCTCGCCGGACAGACCGCGCTGATCCACGGCGCCGCGGGCGGCGTCGGCTCGATCGCAGTGCAGCTTGCCCGTCAGGCCGGTTGCCG
This sequence comes from Solirubrobacterales bacterium, assembly GCA_019244745.1. Taxonomy (GTDB): domain Bacteria; phylum Actinomycetota; class Thermoleophilia; order Solirubrobacterales; family Solirubrobacteraceae; genus Palsa-465. The sequence goes on from JAFASF010000033.1 coordinate 5,711, forward strand.
GGTGATCGGAACCGGCCGGGCCGCCGACAGAGACCGTGCGATCGATCTCGGCGTCGACGGGTTTCTGGATTTGGAGACCGACCGCCTGGAGGACGCCGGCGAGGTCGACGTAGTGTTCGACGTGATCAGCGGTGACATCCTTAAGCGTTCGACCGCGCTCGTGCGCGCCGGCGGCACGCTCGTCACCACCATCGAACCGCCCACGATCCAGCCCGAGAACGGGCGGGCGATCTTCTTCGTCGTCGAGGCCGATCGCTCCCAACTCGCCGAGCTCGCCCAGCGGCTGCGCGACGGACGACTGACGTCGAATGTGGGGACCGTACGGCCGTTGGCCCAAGCGCCCGCGGCGTTCGGCCCCGACGCTCCGCGCGTGTCCGGGAAGACGATCATCCAAGTCACCGAGGGCTGGTAAACGGCCACGATCGACGACGTTGCCGCCACCGCTGAGCGGAGTTGCGCGTCATTGACAAAGCAGGCGCCCGTCGCACTCGCGTCAGAGACCCGAGATTCGCCACGAGCGCGCACGCGGCGCACTGCCGAACGATCCTTCGGACCGGCCATGAGAGCGCTAGCAGTATGTCTCGAAGTTGCAAGCACCAGAGCGGTCACGGCATCGACAACGGCGCTGCCGCTCCAGGCGTGAACCGGCGGCCCGTCGGCCACCGCCGAGACCTGCTCTGCGACTACCACGGGCATCCCGGAGCCGGCGCCGACAGTCCCCCAATGCGCGGATACGGCGACCGCCACGCGCGTCGGGTCGGGGAGGGCTGGAGGGGAGCCGACCAATAGCCCCACCTTCCGCGCAATGCCAGGCTCTTGCTGCGTTGTCGCACGTGCTCGTCGCGGATGGCGGTCTCAAGCTGCCGCCGCACCACCCGAGAGAGTCAGCGATTCGCTGACGAACGAGGGAGGTGTTGAGATGCCGAGGGGTCGCTATCTGGCCGAGGCTGCGAAGGACGCGATCTGGGTGTTGCGAGCGGAGGGGGTGAGTGAGG
>JAFASF010000130.1 GCA_019244745.1 Solirubrobacterales bacterium
GCGCCGGCCGACAGCGGCTCATAGGACCCCGCAAACGCCTCGGGCCGGCGCGCACGCAACCCCAGCAGCCGCAGCGTCAGGAACATCTTCCGCGTGCCTGCCACCGCCGGCGCGCCGCCCATGAGCCGGTCGAGCGCCGACCGGCGCCAGCGCCAGTCGACCGGCCGGCGGTTGTCGGGGTCGACCAGCGCCCGGAACGGGAGCTCGTCGCCCTGATAGATGTCGGGGATGCCGGGCGCGGTGAGCTTCAGCACCAGTTGGCCGAGCGCGGCCCGCATCCCCGCCGGCGCGAGGCGCGCGACGAACCGCTCGAGCTCGGCCACGGACTGGCGATCTTCGTAGAGCGAGCCGCAGAAGCGTGTGACCGCCTCTTCCCACTCCGGGCGCTCGTCCACCCAGCTCGTGTTGCGCTTGGCCTCGCGCAGCGCCTTGACCATGTACTCCTGCATCCGCGCCCGCTCGATCGGCCACGCGCCCACCAGCGTCTGCAGGAGGAAGTAGCGCTCGACGTCGTCCGGCGCACCGCCCACCCGCAACGGCTCGCTCAGCGCAAAGAAGCGCTCCACGAACTGCGCCCACTCCTCGGTCATCGAGGACAGAACCGCGATCCGCGCGCGCACGTCCGCCGAGCGCTTGGCGTCGTGGGTCTGAGTCGTCAGCAGGCTCTGGGGGAAGCGCTCCGCCCGCTCCAAATTCGCCGCGTGAAACGCGTCCACCCCGAGCCCGAACCGCGACGGATCGCCCCCGACTTCGTTCAGTGCGATCAGGCGCCCGTAGCGGTAGAACGCCGTGTCCTCGACGCCCTTGGCCATCACCGCCGGCGTGGTCTGCTGAAAGCGCGTGACGAACTCGGGTGGCGCGGGGTCCTCGAGCAGCAGCAATCGACGCAAAGCCGAATCGAGCGGCGCTAGCGCATTGCGGTCTTCGTCGGCTACGGACCCCGCGACGGGGTCGATGTAGGTCCGGTACACGGGCAGGGAGGCGAGTCCGTCCCGCAGGCCGGGAGCGTCGAGCACCCGGGCCAGCCGTTCGACCTCGGGCCGGAACGTGCCGGCGAGCTGCTCGAGCTTGCACTCAAGCGCTACCTCGGCAAACCCTCCCGCATCAGCGGAGACCGAAGACCACAAGGACGTCAGCGGGGCCTCGCCGCCCGGATCTACGAACAGCGCGCACACGTCGTTCAAGAACTCGTACCCCACCGTGCCGCACACGGGCCAGTCACGCAGCCGCTCGCCGGCGCCCGGCGAGAGGATCTTCTCGACCCACACCCGGTCGACTCCGCGCTCCCGTAACCGCTTCAAATACCCGGCGGGGTCCGCCAGCCCATCCGGATGGTCGACCCGAAGGCCGTCCACGAGTCCGTCCAACACGAGACCGAGCAGCAGGGCGTGGGTCTCCTCGAACACCGCCGGGTCCTCCTGGCGCACGCCGGCGAGGTCGTCGATGTCGAAGAAACGCCGCCAGCGGCCGCTGACCGGATCGAGATCGAAGAAGCGCTCGCGCAGCGCCGGGTCGGCCCAGAACGGATTGGCATCGTCGGCGGCCATGTGGTTGGGTACCGCGTCGAGTACGAGGCCCAAGCCCGCATCCCCCACCTCGCCGGCCAGGCGCCGAAACTCCTCCAAACCTCCCAGCGCCTCCGACAGCCGCCTCGGGTCGATCACGTCGTAGCCGTGAGTCGACCCCGGCCGCGCCTGCAGACACGGCGAGAGATACAGGTGCGAGATGCCCAGGTCGCGGAGATACGGCACCAAAGCCCGCGCGCCGGCGAAGCCGAACCCCGAAGTCAGCTGGAGGCGGTAGGTCGCCCGCAGCTCGGCGGCGCGGGGCTCCGAGCGCGCGACCCCGCTCACACCGCCCGCTTCAAGACCAGGACGGATCTCGAGGGCAGCTCGACCTCGGTCCGCGCGCCGTACAACGCGCTGCCCGGCTCCGCATCGGGCTCGGCGGTCGAGAGCTCGAGCGCCCAGCGCGCGCCGAACCGCCGGCGCGGGAGCATGAACGCGTGGTCCTCGGCGGAGGCGTTGAACAGCAGCAGGAACGAGCCGTCGCGGACGTCCTGCCCGAACGGCCCCGGGGTATCGATCTCCCTGCCGTTCAGAAACGTTCCGAGCACCGGCTCGCCGTCCTGCCAGTCGCGCCGCGTCATCTTGCGACCGTCGGCTCGGAACCAGTACACGTCCGGCAGCCCCGACCCTTTCACCTGCCTTCCCCGCAGGAAGGTCTCGCGGCGGAACACCGGGTGCTCGCGCCGCAGGCGGATCAGCCGGCGGGTGAAGTCACGCAGGCGGCCGGCGTCCGGGTCGTCCTTCCAGTCGTACCACGACAGCTCGTTGTCCTGGCACCAGGCGTTGTTGTTGCCGCGCTGGGTCCGGCCCACCTCGTCGCCGCCCAGCAGCATCGGGGTCCCCTGCGACAAGAACAGCGTGGCGAGGAAGTTGCGCCGCTGGCGCTCGCGCACGGACAGCACTTCCGGATCCCACGTCTCGCCCTCGACGCCGCAGTTCCAGGAGCGGTTGTCGTCACTACCGTCGTGGTTGTCCTCGAGGTTGACCTCGTTGTGCTTTTCGTTGTAGGAGACGAGGTCGGTCAGCGTGAACCCGTCGTGGGCGGTGACGAAGTTGATCGACGCGAACGGGTCGCGACCGTCGGCCTCGTACAGATCGGCAGAGCCCGCGAGGCGTGACGCAAAAGACCCTCTATCAGCCTGTCCGCGCCAGAAGTCGCGGACGGTGTCCCGGTACATCCCGTTCCACTCCGACCACAGCACCGGGAAGTTCCCGACCTGATAGCCGCCGGGGCCGACGTCCCACGGCTCGGCGATCAGCTTGACCTGGGAGAGCACGGGGTCCTGATGGATCACGTCGAAGAAGGCCGACAGCCGGTCCACGTCGTAGAGCTCGCGGGCGAGAGCGGCAGCGAGATCGAAACGGAACCCGTCCACGTGGCACTCGATCACCCAGTAGCGCAGCGAGTCCATGATCAGCCGCAGGACGCTCGGGTGGACGGCGTTGAGCGAGTTGCCGGTCCCGGTGAAGTCCATGTAAAAGCGCGGCTCATCGGGCACCAGTCGGTAGTAGGAGCGGTTGTCGACTCCCTTGAACGAGAGCATCGGGCCGAGGTGATTGCCCTCGGCGGTGTGGTTGTAGACGACGTCGAGGATCACCTCGATCCCCGCTCGGTGAAGGGCCTTGACCATGCCCTTGAACTCGCGCACCTGCTCCCCCCGGCGCCCGGTGGCGGCGTACTCGGAGTGCGGCGCGAAGTACCCGATCGTGCTGTAGCCCCAGTAGTTGCTCAGCTCACGGTCCGAAAGGAATGCCTCATCCGCGATGTGGTGAACGGGCAGCAGCTCCAAGGCGGTCACGCCGAGATCGCGCAGATAGCCGATCGCATCGTCGGACGCGAGCCCCGCGTACGTCCCCCGGAGATCCTCTCTCACGCCCGGATGGCGCGCCGTGAACCCCTTCACGTGGGTCTCGTAGATGATCGTCTCCGCGAACGGGATGCGCGGCGGCCGGTCGCCCTCCCAGATGAACGCGTCGTCGATCACCACCGATTTCGGGACCGCCGCCGCGTCGTCGTGATGGTCGGCGACGAGATCCCCGTCCTCGCCGGCGCCCCCATACGGCAGCGTGCGCCGCGATTGCGAGTAGTCGACCGTTCCCTCGATCGCCTTGGCGTAGGGATCGATCAGCAGCTTTCTCGGGTTGAAGCGCTCGCCCTGGAGCGGCTCATACGGCCCGTGTATGCGATAGCCGTAGCGCTGGCCGGGTCCGATGTCCGGCAGGTAGCAGTGCCAGTTGAGTGCCGTGCGCCGGCCGACCTCGACGCGCGTCTCCTGGCCCTCCTCATCGAACAGGCAGACCTCCACCCGCTCGGCGTGCTCGGAGAATAGGGAGAAGTTGGTGCCCGACCCGTCCCAGATCGCGCCGAGCGGGAACGGCTTGCCGGGCCATCTCGCGATCATCGGACGAGCGCGCCGGCCATGGCCGGGAGCTCGACGCCTCCGTCGCGGACGACCGAGCCAAGCCCGGTGGCGAGCTGCACGGCCGTGCCCCGACAGGGCGCCACCTGCGCCCGCGCGGCGAAGTTGCACACGATGTCGAAGTCGCCCCGCGCGACGCGCAGCCATCGAGCATCCTCGTCGTACTCGATCTCCTCGGGATCCCCGGGCGCGAGCTCCCGGCGCACCGCCAGCAGCTCTCGATACAACGAAACCAACGCCGGATCGCGTTCGCGCCCGAGCTTCGAGCGCTCGAACGTGGCCACGTCCTGAGGGTCCGGAATCTCCTCCTCGAATTGCGCGAAGGCAGCGAATTCCTGGCGCCGGCCCTCGCGCGTGGCGCGCGCTATCCGCTTGTCGATGTGGTCGGAGAAGAACTGAAAGGGAGCGCTCTCTCCGTACTCCTCGCCCATGAACACCAGCGGCACGAACGGCGACAGTAGCGTGCAGAATGCGGCCAGCGGCCGGACCGGGGCGGGCATCCGGTCCCCGTAGGCCCGGTTGCCGACCTGGTCGTGGTTCTGCGAGAAGACCACGAACCGCCGCGGCGGCACGTCATCGGCCCGGGCGCCGAAGCGCCGCCGGCGCCAGCCCGAGTAGGTTCCATCGTGCACGTGAGGCCGCGAAAACGCCTTCGCGAGCTGTTCCACGTGCCCGAAGTCGACGTAGTAGCCGTCGCGTTCGCGGGTCAACAGGGCCCACAGCGCGTGGTGGAAGTCATCCGCCCAGGCGGCATCGCAACCATAGCCGCCGAGCTCGCGACCACGCATCACCCGCGGATCGTTAAGACCGCTCTCGGCGATCACCAGCGCGTGTGGATTCACCCCATGCACCCGGCGCGCGATCGCCGCCACGATGTGCTCGGCGCTCGAGTCGAAGATCGCGTGGATCGCATCGAGTCGGAGACCGTCCACACCGAAGTCGGCGATCCACCCCTCGGCGCTCTGCAGCACCCACTCGCGGACGGGGTCGCAGTCCTCCTGGTCGTAGTTGATCGCGCGGCCCCAGGGGGTTTCGTACGTATCCGTGAAATACGGCCCGAACGCCTCGAGCGCCTTGACGCCCGACGCACCGACGTGGTTGTAGACCACGTCGAGAATCACCGCCAACCCAACCTCATGGGCCGCGCGCACCAGCTCAACCAGATCCGACGGGCCGCCGTACGCCGAGTGGGCCGCCGACAGGTAGACGCCGTCGTAGCCCCATCCCTGATGGCCGGGGAACTCCGCGATCGGCATGACCTCGATCGCGGTCACCCCCAGCTCCGCCAGCCGAGCCAATTCCTGGGCTGCGGACGCGAACGTGCCCTCCGGAGTGAACGTCCCCACGTGCAGCTCGTAGACCACCAGCGCGTCGAGCGACGGCGGCTCAAACGGCGCCACCCGCGGCGCCTGCACCACCCGCGACGGACCGCGCAACCCCTTTGGCTGAGAACGCGAACACGGGTCGGGGAACCGGCGGCCGTCGAGGGCAAAAAGGTAGTCGTCCCCGGCTTCAGCCGGGGCGACTACCTCATAAACCCCATATCCGGCGTCCTCGAGCTCCACCTCACGGCTCCCCACCCGCAGCTTGATCGACCCCGCGTGCGGTGCCCAAACGCGAAACTCGCAGGTGCCATCGTCGAGCGGCCGGGCGCCCAGCCGGCGTTCCCAGGGAAAGCTCACCTCAGTCGGTGTCCGGGACCAGCCAGATCGCGGCGAGCGGCGGCAGCGTCACCTCGGCCGAGACCGGCTGCCCATGCCACGGAATCGGCTCGGGCGCCACCCCGCCGAGGTTGCCGACGTCGCTTCCGCCGTAGAAGGTCGAATCGGTGTTCAGAGCCTCGCGCCAGCGCGTCGCCCGAGGCAGTCCGAGGCGATAGCCCTCGCGGGGAACCGGAGACAGGTTGGCCGCGAACACCAGCACCCGATCGCCGTAGCGCGAGGCGCGGGCAAACGCGATCACGTTGCTGTCGGGGTCATTGGGCTCGATCCACCAGAACCCCGCCGGGTCCGAGTCGACCTCCCACAGCGCCGGCTCGTCGTGGTAGACGTGGTTGAGGTCGCGCACCAGCGCCTGGATTCCGGCGTTCTCCGGTCGCTCGAGCAGGTGCCAGTCGAGCGAGCGCTCGTGGCTCCACTCCTGCTCCTGGGCGATCTCGCCGCCCATGAACAGGAGGTTCTTGCCGGGATGCGCCCACATGTATGCGTACAGCGCGCGGAGGTTCGCGAGCTTCTGCCAGCGGTCTCCAGGCATCTTCGAGTACAACGATCCCTTGCCGTGGACGACCTCGTCGTGGGACAGCGGCAGGATGAAGTTCTCCGAGAACGCGTACATCAGGCTGAACGTCAGCTCGTGGTGGTGGTAGCGGCGGTAGATCGGGTCCTGCTGGAAGTAGGTAAGGGTGTCGTGCATCCAGCCCATGTTCCACTTGAATCCGAACCCCAGGCCGCCCAGGTACGTGGGGCACGACACCCCCGGCCACGCGGTGGACTCCTCCGCCGCCGTGACGATCCCCGCCTCGCGACCGTACGCCACCTCATTGAACTCCTTGAGGAACGCGACCGCCTCGAGGTCCTCGCGGCCGCCGAACTGGTTGGGGACCCATTCGCCCTCGCGGCGTGAGTAGTCGAGATAGAGCATCGAGGCCACGGCGTCGACCCGGATCCCGTCGGCGTGGTACTCGTGCAGCCAGAACAGCGCGCTCGCGATCAGGAAGTTGCGCACCTCGTGGCGGCCGAAGTTGAACACCAGCGTGCCCCAGTCGGGGTGCGATCCGCGGCGCGGATCGGCGTGCTCATACAGCGCGGTGCCGTCGAACCGCGCCAGGCCGAACTCGTCGCGCGGGAAGTGGGCCGGAACCCAGTCGAGCAGCACCCCCACTCCGCCTGAGTGCATGCGATCGATGAACTGGCGCAGGTCGTCGGGCGAGCCGTAGCGGGGAGTGGGGGCGAAGTAGCTCGTGACCTGATAGCCCCAGGATCCGAGGAACGGGTGGGCCATCACGGGCAGCAGCTCGATGTGGGTGAAGCCCATGTCCCGGGCGTACGCCGACAGCTCGTCGGCGAGCTCCAGGTACGTGAGTGGACGGTTGCCCTCGAGCGGGTTCAGCCGCCAGGACCCGAGGTGGACCTCGTAGATCGACATCGGCTCGCTGATCGGCTCCACCGCGGCGCGCGCGGCGAGCCATTCGGCGTCGGCGTCGCTCCAGCGATGCCGCGGCAGCGTCAACACCGACGCCGTCTTCGGCGGGCGCTCGGCTTCCTGGGCGTACGGGTCGGCCTTCAGCAGGAGATCGTGGTCTTGAGTGAGGATCTCGTACTTGTAGTGGGCTCCCGGCTCCACGCCCGGCAGGAACAGCTCCCAGATCCCGCTCGGTCCCATCGAGCGCATCGCGTGCAGCCGGCCGTCCCACGAGTTGAAGTCGCCGACGACGCTCACCGCGCGCCCGGCCGGCGCCCACACCGCGAATGCGACTCCTCTGACCCCATCCATTTCGCGCATGTGCGCGCCCAGGAACTCGTACAGCCGCTCGTGCCGACCCTCGCCGATCAGGTGCAGATCGAGCTCTCCGAGCGTGGGTGCGAACGAGTACGGATCGTCGAGCGTGAACGTCCCCGCGGCCCCGTAGTCGACTTCCAGCCTGTAGCGGAGCGGCAGCGTCACGCCGTCGAGGAACCCCTCGAACACGCCGCCGGGGTGAAGCTGTTCCAGCTCCGCGGTCGTGCCGTCCGGGAGCAGGGCGGTGATCGCGCGGGCGGCGGGACGGTATGCGCGGATCACGACCCCGGAGTCGACCGGGTGGGCGCCGAGGATCGAATGGGGATCCGGGTGTTCGCGCCGGACCAGGGCGTCGAGCTCTTGGGTCGCGATGGTGCTCATTCGGCGTCGAGTAGTCGCGTGATCCCGGCGACCGGGATCGAGATCCAGTCCGGGCGGTGGTCGAGCTCGTAGCGCAGCTCGTAGATCGCCTTCTCGAGCTCGAAGATCGAGAGCAGGTTCGTGATCTGCGCGCTGCCGGCCGGGAGGAGGGTGAGGTCGACTCCGGTCAGGTACTCCTCGAGGAATCGCTCGCGGGCCTGCTCCTCGAAGCCTTCGGGCGCCGGCGTCCCGCGCAGGATCTCCACGGCCGAGGTCACATACGCGAACGAGCGCAGCATCCCCGCGACGTCGCGAAGCGGCGAGCGCTTCAGCCGGCGCTCGGGAAGCGGCCGCGCGGGCTCGCCCTCGAAGTCGATGATCACCCATTCGCGAGGCGTGTGCAGGGTCTGGCCCAGGTGGTAGTCGCCATGGGTGCGGATCACCCGGCCGGGGGTCCCGGCCTGCGCCCGGGCTGCCAACCGCTCGCGGACGTCCTGCCCTCGGCCGGCGATCGGGGCCAGGCGCTCGTCGTCGGGCAGGCGGGTGAAGATCCGCTCGATGTCCTCGTCGATCGTGGCGGTCAGCAGCGACAGGGCCTCACTCGAGGGCTCTTCGGGCGAGAAGGCGGGATCGGTCGCGTCGGACGCCAGCACGTTGTGCATGTGCGCGGTCACCGCGCCAAGGCTGCCCAGCCGCTCGAGAAAGGAATCCGGACGGGAGACGATCTCATCGAGCGCCAGCTCCCAGCCCCCAACCGCGTCGGGAAGGTAGCTCTGCACGATGCCGAGCGTCGTGGCCAGCGCCTGACCCTCGTACTCGTACCAGCCGTGCAGCGGCGCGATGTTCGCAAAACCGCGGTAGGTGAGGAAGCGCAGGACCTCGAGCTCGGGGTTGACGCCCGGCTCGAGCTTGCGGAACACCTTGAGCACGAGCCGCTCATCGAACACCACCGAGGAGTTCGACTGCTCGACTCCTATCAACCTCGCGCTCGCGTCGTCGGACGGGACCACCGCATCGGTGTGGTGAAACGAGAAGTGGCCCTCGGAGGCGTCGATCTCCGCCTCCTGGTCCATGCGGCGAAGCACCGCGCCGAGGCGATCGGGGGCCGCTAGCGCGTCGTAGGCGACCCAATGGTCGGTGAAGGCGATGGCCCCGTCATCTGGAGTTGCCCCCGCCGGGCGCAGGGTCAACGGAAGCTGATAGAGCTCGTGCGTGCCCGTGGCAAAGCGGGTCTGCACGAGCGCCAGCAACAGCAGCGGCTCCTCGGTCAGCGTCGTCGTCTCGACGATCTCGATCCCGGCCACCGCCCGCGACTTGGAGGCGTACCAGCGCTGGTGCCTGATCCATTCCGGCAGGCTTTCCTCGTCCAGGCAGCGGCGGATCTCCTCCTCGGAGATCTGCAGGCGATCACTCATCGGGTCGCTCCTGCTCCTCGGCCACGAGCTCGAACCAGAAGAAGTCCCGCGGCCCGAGGGTCAGCAGGTAGGGCAGCTCGCCGATCCGCGGAAACCGCGAGCGGCCGAACAACTCGACCGGGTAGCGCCCCTCCAAGGCGCTCAGGTCGAGCTCGACGGCCTGCGCTGAGCGGGCCACGTTGTGGACGCACAACACCAGATCATCCTCGAAACGGCGAATGTGGGCGAATATCCGGGGATTAGAGGGCTCGATCGGCTCGTAGCTGCCGAACCCGAACACCGGGTGCTCCTTGCGCAGCGCGATGAACCGGTGAATCCAACGCAGCAGCGAGGTCGCGGTCCGCAGCTGGGCCTCGATGTTGACCGCCTGATAGCCGTACACCGGGTCCATCAGCGGGGGCGCATACAGCTGGGCGAAGTCAGCGCGGGAGAACCCGCCGTTGCGGTCGCCCGTCCACTGCATGGGCGTCCGCACGCCGTCGCGGTCGCCGAGGAAGATGTTGTCGCCCATCGCGATCTCGTCCCCGTAGTAGAGGACCGGCGATCCCGGCAGCGAGAACAGGATTGCGTGCATCAGCTCCATCTCGTCGCGGCCGTTGTCGAGCAGCGGCGCGAGCCGCCGGCGGATGCCGAGGTTGAGCTTCATCCTCGGGTCCTTGGCGTACTCGGCGTACATGTAGTCGCGCTCCTCGTCGGTGACCATCTCGAGCGTCAGCTCGTCGTGGTTGCGAAGGAACAGCCCCCACTGGCAGTTCTCGGGGATATGCGGTGTGTGCTCGAGGATCTCGTAGATCGGCACGGCCTCCTCGCGGCGGATGGCCATGAACATCCGCGGCATCACGGGGAAGTGGAAGGCCATGTGGCATTCGTCTCCGTCCCCGAAGTACTGCACCACGTCCGCCGGCCACTGGTTGGCCTCGGCGAGCAGCACCCGATCGGGGTAGTTCTCGTCGACCTCCTTGCGGATCCGCTTCAGGTAGGCATGCGTCTCGGGGAGGTTCTCGCAGATCGTGCCCTCGCGCTCGAACAGGTACGGCACGGCGTCGAGGCGAAATCCGTCCAGCCCCAGGTCCAGCCAGAACCGCAGCACGCCGATCATCGCGTCCCGGACCTCGGGGTTGTCGTAGTTGAGGTCCGGCTGGTGGGAGAAGAAGCGGTGCCAGTAGTAGGCGCCGGCAACCGGGTCCCAGCTCCAGTTCGAGGACTCGGTGTCGATGAAGATCACGCGCGCGTCCTGGTAGCGATCGGGGTTGTCCGACCACACGTACCAGTCGCGCTTAGGGCTCTCGGGGCTCGATCGCGACTCCTGAAACCAGGAGTGCTCGCTCGAGGTGTGGTTCATCACCAGATCGGCGATCACCCGGATCCGGCGCGCGTGCGCGGCATCGATGAGCTCGTGCACATCGTCGACCGCGCCGTAGTCCGGGTGCACCATGGTGAAGTCCGAGATGTCGTAGCCGCCATCGCGCAGCGGCGATTTGTAGAACGGCAGCAGCCAGATGCAGTCGATCCCGAGCCACTGCAGGTAGTCGAGCTTTTCCGTGAGCCCGCGGAACTCGCCGGAGCCGTCGCCGTTGGCGTCGAAAAACCCTCGGATGTGGATCTCGTAAAAGATCGCGTGCTTGAACCACAGGGGCTCGGCCTCGAACCACTGGCGGGTCTGCGCCAGCGCCGGCGACTCGGCCTCGGACGGATGGGGACGGACCGGCGGGCGCTCGGCCGCGATCAGATGGCTGAGGGTCGGCGGACCAACGCCCATCAGATCATCAGATTTCGACGCGCGCCACGTGCGCCTGGCGGAGCCCCGGCTCGAGCCGGACATAGTTCGGGCCGATTCGCCACGGGTAGCGCTCGCCGGTCAGAAGGTCGTGGGCGGTGAAGCTCGGAGGCAGGCCGAGGTGGGCGGGCACGATCGCCAGACCCTCCTGGGCCCGGTCAGGATCGAGGTTCACCACCGTGATCACCGCGTTCTGACCCATTCGCTTGGCGTAGGCGATCAGCGCGTCGTTGGCCGTGTCGAGGAAGGTGACGTTGTCGAAGTACTGAAGCGCGGGGTTCTCGCGGCGGATCGTGTTCAGCCGTTTGATCAAAGGCAGCAGCGGGCCATCGAGCGCGCGCCGTTTCACCTCGTACTTCTCGGAGTGCAGGTATTCCTCCGAGCCCTCGCGCACCGGGACGTTCTCGCAGTGCTCATATCCCGAGTAGATCCCGTAGCTGGGGCTGAGGGTGGCCGCGAGGATCGTCCTGGCCTCGAACGCCGGACGCCCCCCATGCTGAAGATAAGCGTGGAGGATGTCCGGCGTGTTGGCAAAGAAGTTCGGCCGGAAGTACTCCTGCTCGCCCGAGTACGCGAGCTCCGAGACGTACTCGGTCAGCTCGTAGCGCGAGTTCTTCCAGGTGAAGTAGGTGTAGGACTGACTGAAACCCACCTTTCCGAGATGCCGCATGACGGCGCGCTTCGTGAACGCCTCGGCGAGGAAGATCACGTCACGATCGCGGGCGTGGACGTTCTCGATCAGCCAGGCCCAGAACGCGAACGGCTTGGTGTGCGGGTTATCGACGCGGAACACCTTCACGCCGCAGTCGACCCAGTGCAGCATCACGTCGAGCAGCGCCTCCCACAGGGCCGGCCACTCCGGCGACTCCCAATTGACGTTGTAGATGTCCTGATAGCGCTTTGGCGGGTTCTCGGCGTATTTGAGCGTTCCGTCGGGCCGGCGGTGAAACCACTCCGGGTGCTCGCGCAGCCACGGGTGGTCGGCGGAGGTCTGAATGGCGTAGTCGAGGCAGATGTCCATGCCGTGTCGTCTGGCCGTTGCCGTCAGCGATCTCAGGTCGTCCTCGGTCCCGAGCTCCGGGTGAATCGCGTCGTGCCCCCCGGTCTCGTCGCCGATCGCCCAGGGGGAGCCGGGATCGCGCGGGCCGGCGCGAAGGGCGTTGTTCCGGCCCTTGCGGTTGGTGTGACCGATCGGGTGGATGGGCGGGAGGTAGACGATGTCGAAGCCGAGCTCGGCCAGGGCGGGGATCTGCGCCTCGACGCCCCGCAGTCCGCCCCACGACCGGGGGAACAGCTCATACCAGGCTCCGAACTTCGCGCGCACCCGGTCGACCTCGATCTTCAGCGCCGGGATGGAGGCCCGGCCATGGCGCTCCTGGCCGCGCTCCACCGCGGCGAACAGCTCGGGGCCGAGCGCGGTGTCGTGCTTGGCCGTTTCGGGCACGGCCGGGTCTTTCAGCGCGCGTGCGGCGTGCTCGATCAGCGACAGGTCGTCGGCGGACCGCGCGTTCCGGGCGGCGGATTCCAACAGGAGCACGCCCTCGGAGATCTCGCCGGCAAGGTCGTGCTGGCCGGCGGCCACCTTGCGCTCGAGCTCATCGCGCCAGGTACCGAACACGTCCGTCCACGCCTCGACGGTGTACTCCCAGCGGCCGACGCGGTCGACCTCGATCTCGCCCGCCCAGCGGACGCCATCGAGATGGGCGTCGATAGGCCGCATCTCGGTCTCGCGCCAGTCCGGGTCTCCCGGTCCGCGGTAGCGGACCACGGCCCTGAGGATGTCGTGGCCGTCGCGGAACACGTCGGCGGCGACCATCACGGAGTCGCCCACGCATCGCTTGGCGGGGTAGCGTCCGTCGTCGACCGCGGGCTGCGGGTACTGGATGACGATCCGTGCGGCCGCCCGCTCGGCCGGCGGGGCTATCGCGTACGGCGCGCGCGCGGGCCTGGCGCCGGCAGTGGGGGTGCTGGCCATGCCTGCAACATATCCGTGTCGGGGAGTTGGGTAAACCACGGCCGGTGAACTTGCTCCCACGCACCAGCGGCGTTCAGCTCCATATCACCTCGCTCCCGGGCGGCCGGCTCGGGGCCGACGCGTACAGGTTCGTCGATTGGCTGGCGGACGCCGGCCAGTCGTGGTGGCAGGTGCTGCCGCTGGGACCGCCCGACCGCTACCGCTCGCCGTACAAGTCGCGCTCGGCGTTCGCCGCGTGGCCGGAGTTGTTGGCCGATCCGCGCGCGCCGGTGTCCGCGAGAGAGCGGCGGGAGTTTTGTGAGCGCGAGGGCTATTGGCTATCGGACTGGGAGCGGTTCGCCGGCCGGGACGCGGTCGACGACCAGGTGCGCTTCCAGCGCGAGTGGGACGCGCTGCGGTCGTACGGCGCCGAGCGCGGGGTGAGGTTGTTCGGCGATATGCCGATCTACGTGGCTCCGGGGAGCGTCGACCATCGCGCGCATCCTGAGCTGTTCCGCGCCGGCGCGGTCGCCGGCGCGCCGCCCGACGCCTACGCCCGCGCCGGCCAGCTGTGGGGCAACCCGCTGTACGACTGGCCGGCGCTCCGCCGGCGGCGCTACGGCTGGTGGGTCGCGCGCCTGCGGCGGGCGGTGTCGCTCTTCGATCTGACTCGGATCGACCACTTCCGGGGGTTCGTGGCCTACTGGGCGGTGCCCGCGGGGGCGCGCTCGGCGGTGGCCGGGCGGTGGATGCGGGGTCCCGGTCGCGCGGTGTTCGACGCGGCGTCGCGAGAGCTCGGTCGCCTGCCGCTCGTGGCCGAGGACCTGGGGACGATCACGCCGGCGGTACACCGGCTGCGCGACGAGCTCGGGCTCCCCGGAATGCTCGTGCTCGAGTTCGCGTTCGAGCCCGACGAGCCCCGCAGCCCCCACCGGCTCGAAGCGCACGTGGAGAACCGGATCGTGTACACCGGCACCCACGATCACGACACGGCGCGGGGGTGGTATTCGGGGCTGGATCCGGAGCGCCGTCAGATGGTGGATGCGGCGCTCGCCGGCTTGGGGCTCGGCGAGCGCCGGCCATGGTGGGCGCTGATCCGGCTGGCGTTCTCCTCGCCGGCGCGGGTGGCGATGGTCCAGGCCCAGGACATCCTCGGGCTCGGGAGCGAGGCGCGGATGAACGACCCCCGGCGGGCGTCGGGGAACTGGCGGTGGCGGATGGAGCGGGGCGCGCTGACGCCGGCGCTGGCGCGGCGGCTGCGGGAGGTTACGGAGGAGGCGGGGCGGTTGGGTGGCGGTTGATCAGGGTGGCGCTGAACCGGCGGGGCGTCCGAGATAAGGCCCCCAGACGGGGCCTTATCTCGGACAGGGTCCGTGAGGCGAGGGCCCGGGTGCTGATCTTGGTGTGTCGGTAGACGTACGTCGCCTCCCCGCGGAGCCGTCCGGGCCACGTCGTCTCGAAGTCGACCAGCGCCGACGGACGGACCCGCACGGGAACGCCGTCGCGCTCGAGGACCGCCAGCGCCCGCTCGGCGATCGCGATCTGGCCAAACGCGGTGGGGTGGACGTGGTCGGCCATGACCAGGTTGCGGGCGCCGAAGTCGCGCAGGTCGACGATCAAAGCGCCGAGGTCGCCGGCCGTCCGCTCGATGGCGCGGTTCAGCTCCGCGACCTTTGCGCCGGCGCGGGGACGGCCCAGGTCGAGCGGCGCGGTGGCGGTGAGGACGCGATCGCAGCGCTCGCGGAGGAACGTCAGAGCCGTCGCATAATCGCGCGCGAACACCGCCGGGTCCCAAGCGAGCCCGCGCACGTCGTTGACGCCGATGTACAGGCAGCCCACGTCGTACGGCGCGTCCGGGCGGGCACTCCGTTCCGTGAAGGCGCGGATTTGTGAGCCGACGACGTCGCCCACGCCGGCGCCGTCGACGGCGTACGTGGTGAACGCAAGCCCCAGCGCGCGCGCCACCCACAGCGCCCAAGACTGAAGCGCCACGCCCCACTGCAGCTCGCCGCCGCCGTTCGTGATCGAGTCACCGAACGCGAGTACTCCGAGCCGGCAGTCCTGGTCCATGGCGGCCATGATCCCGTAGGACATAATCCCGCTCGTGTACGAGGGCCGGGTGATCGTGCGGGACGGCACCACGGATGTGATCCGGGCGGCGGCGGACCTCGCCGAGCGGCTGCCCGAGCCGCTGGCGCCGCTGGCGCGGATCGCGTTCAACTATCGCTGGTCGTGGCTTCCCGGAGGGGCGGAGCTGTTCCGCGCGATCGACGCTGACCGGTTCGAGCTCTGCGGCCAGAATCCGGTGCGGCTGCTGCAGGAGGCCTCGGCCAGGGCGCTCCGGCGCGCGGCCTGCGACAAGAACCTGCTCGACCGCGCCGCCGCGGGAGAAGCCGCTATTCGCGCCGACCTCGACCGACCCCCGGCCTCCGAGATCGATCCCGACCATCCCGTGGCCTTCCTGTGCGCCGAGTACGGCGTTCACCTGTCGCTGCCGATCTATTCGGGTGGACTCGGCGCCCTCGCCGGCGACCTCCTCAAGGAGGCCTCCGATCGCGCGATCCCGATGGTCGCCGTGGGGCTGATGTACCGCAAGGGCTACTTCCGCCAGCGGATCGACGCCGGCGGGTGGCAGCACGAGTACTGGATCGACACCGACCCGCCACGGCTGCCGGCGGCGCTCGTCACCGACGGCGACGAGCATCCCGTGACCGTCGAGGTCCCGATCTCAGACACCGTCGTGACGGCGCAGATCTGGCGCGTGGAGGTGGGACGGGTGCCGCTGTTCCTGCTCGACACCGCCGTCCCCGAGAACGACCCGGTCGGGCGCTGGATCACGGGACGGCTGTATGAAGCCGATGCCGAGACCCGGCTCGCCCAGTACGTCCTGCTCGGGGTGGGCGGCGTGCGGGCCCTGCGGGCGCTCGGAATCGAGCCGGGCGTCCTTCATCTCAACGAGGGTCACGCCGCTCTCGCCCCCTTGGAGCTGGCGAGCGGGGCGCTGCGCAACGGCGAGCCGCTGGCCCAAGCACTCGCGAGCGCGAGGGCGCGGACCGTGTTCACGACCCACACGCCCGTCCCGGCCGGAAACGACTGCTACCCGGCAGGGGCCGTGACCCGGGCGACTGGACGGCTCGCACGCGAGCTGAGCTACGACCAGGATGACCTGCTCGCGCTCGGGCGCACCCATCCCGAGGACTCCTCCGAGCCGTTCGGCGTCACCCAGGCGGCCCTGCGGTCAAGCCGCTCGGCGAACGCGGTCAGCCGGCGCCACGAGGGCGTCGCCCGCGACATGTGGAGCGCGCTGTGGCCGGGATGGCCGCCTGAGCGCGTCCCGATCGGGCACGTCACCAACGGGGTCCACGTCCCGACCTGGATCGGGACGCCGATGCGCGAGCTCCTGGACCGCCACCTGGAGGGGGACTGGATCGCCAACACGGCCGATCCGCGGACCTGGAGGGGCGTGGACCGGATCGCCGACGAGGAGCTCTGGGCGGTGCGCGGACGCCAGCGGGCCGAGCTGGTCTCGTTCATCCGCGCGCGCAGCGTCGCCGACCGGCTCGGCCGCGGGGACGTACGGGAGTACGTCGAGGCCGCTGCCCGCGCATTTGACGAGAACGTCCTCACGCTCGGCTTCGCCCGGCGCGTCGCCACGTACAAGCGCCTCGACCTGCTGACCCGGGACCCCGAGGAGACGCTGGCCCTACTCGGAGGCGACCGCCCTGTGCAGGTCGTCCTCGCCGGTAAGGCTCACCCCCGCGACGATGAGGCCAAGCGAGCGCTCCAACGCCTGTTCGGCCTCAAGGGCGCGCGAATCATCGCCGAGCGCGTGGTGTTCCTCGACGACTATGACCTGGCCACCGCGGCGCGACTGGTTCGCGGTTGCGACGTGTGGCTGAACCTTCCGCGTCCTCCGCTCGAGGCCAGCGGCACCAGCGGGATGAAGTCGGTCATGAACGGGGGGCTACAGGTGAGCGTGCTCGACGGCTGGTGGGCGGAGGCCTACGACGGCGAGAACGGCTGGGCGCTGCCCGGCGAGGTCGACGCGGACCCAGACAGCCAAGATGAACGCGACACGGCGGCGCTTCACGAGGTCATGCGCGAAGAGGTGCTCCCGGCCTTCTACGAGCGCGGCGTACACGGGCTGCCCGAGGCGTGGCTTCAACGGATGCGCGCCTCGCTGCGGTCGCTCGGGCCGCGCTTCTCCGCGACACGGATGCTCGCCGAATACGCCGCGGGCCCATATCACAACACTCCGTAAAGGGAAGGTTTGGCCGGTGCCCGGCGTCGTTAAGCTAAATGGAGTGAATTAGATGGGTTCACGCGTCGATAAGTCCCAGCCGAGCGACCGCGAGCTGGCCGATATTTCTCACCTCGCCGACGGCACGATCGATCCTGCCCGCCGCGCCGAGACCGAGCGCCGGATCGCGGAATCGCCCGAGCTGAGCGCGCTCTACGAGCGCGAACGGCGCGTCGTGGATGTGCTCCACCGGGCTGCCGCCACCGATCGTGCGCCGGCGAGCTTGCGGACGCGGATCGAGGCTCAGCGTCCCACCGCCAAGACCCGCGTCCGGCGACGCGGTGCCTACATCGGCGCCCTGGCGGGCGCCGCCGCCGCCGTGATCCTCGCGCTCGCGCTCGTACTGCCGGGCGGGACCCCCGCGGCGCCGTCGGTGGCACAGGCCGCCGGCCTCGCGGTACTGGGCCCCGCTCAGGCGGCTCCGGCCCCCAACCCGAGCAACCCCACGGGTAAGCTCGCCAAGGACGTCGAGGAGGTCTACTTCCCCAACTGGGACCGATTCGGCTGGCGCGCCGACGGCCAGCGAACGGATCAGCCGAAGGGCCGCCTCGCTGTGACGGTCTATTACCGGTGGGATGGTCACCGCCTTGCCTACACGATCGTCGGAGCCCCGACTCTGAAAGAGCCGGCGGCGTCCGTGAGCACCGTGGACGGCACCGTCTTGCGAACCATGCAGCTCGATGGGCGCGTGGTCGTGACCTGGCAGCGGAACGGTCACACGTGCGTGCTGTCCGGCGCGGGCGTCAGTCCTCACGTGCTGCAGGAGCTGGCGGCGTGGCGGGTCCCGGAGTAGGCGGAGCTCCACTCAGCGCCGCGGCGACGCGCTGGCGCGCCCGGTGCAGCCGCGTGGTGATCGTGGCCTCGCGGACTCGAAGCGCCCGCGCCGCCTCTCGGTAGGAGAGGCCAACGATGTCGATCGCGATCAGCGCGTCGCGAAAGTCGTCGGGAAGCGCCGAGATCGCCGCGTACAGCTCGGCCGACTCGATCCGGGCCTCCGGTTGCGTGGCGCTGCGGTCTTCGATCACGTCCAGGTCGTCGGGCAGCGCCGTGGTCTGAGGGCGGCGCGCCGCCGTTCGCCTCTGGCTGAAGAACGTGTTGCGCAGGACTCTCAGCAGGTAGCCGAGGTCATCCTCCGAGTGCAGGATCCGCGGTTTCTGCAGGACTCGGGCGAACGTCTCCTGGACGAGGTCCTCGGCCTCCTCGCGCGAGCCGGTGAGGCTCCAAGCGGCTCGGTACAGCCGATCGATGTGATCGCCAAGCGCCGCGGGATCGAGCTGACGTTCGCGGGTCATCCGGTGGCCAGGCCAGCATACGGCCCCGCCCGCTCCTAGGCCGCCGTCAGACCATCAGGTCCGAGAGGGGTCGCGGGGCGGGGCCGACGTACTTGGCGGTCGGGCGGATCAGGCGACCCTCGCGCTTCTGCTCGAGGATGTGAGCCGACCACCCTGCGGTGCGCGCGCAGGTGAACATCGACGTGAACAGATCCGGCGGGACCTCCGCGAAGTCCAGCACGACGGCCGACCAGAACTCGACGTTGGTCGCCAGCACGCGGTCGGGCTTGCGCGCTTCGAGCTCGGCGAGAGCGGCCTGCTCGAGCGCCTCCGCGACCTCGACCCGAGGCGAGCCGAGACGTCTGGCGGTGCGCCGCAGCACCCGCGCGCGAGGGTCCTCAGCGCGATAGATGCGGTGTCCGAAGCCCATCAGCCGCTCCCCTCGGTCGAGCAGCTGCTTGACATACAGCTCGGCGTCGCCCATCGCTTCCACGTCGTCGAGCATCTTCAAGACGCGGCTGGGCGCGCCGCCGTGGAGCGGGCCGCTCAGAGCACCCACCGCGGCCGACAGCGCCGCGGCGACGTCCGCTCCGGTCGAGGCGACCACGCGGGCGGCGAACGTCGACGCGTTCATTCCGTGCTCCGCGGCCGTGATCCAGTACGCGTCGATCGCCTCGACGTGCCGGGGATCGGCCTCCCCGCGCCAGCGGATCAGGAACCGCTCGGGAATCGAACGCGCGGTGTCGATCTCGCGCTGGGAGACCGGCGGTATGCCGATTCCTCGCGCCGACTGGGCGACGAATGACAGCGCCATCACGGAAGCCCGCGCCAAGTTGTCTCGCGCCTCCTCGTCGGAGATGTCGATCAGCTGCCCGAATCCCCACTGCGGGGCGAGCATCGCGAGCGCGGATTGGACGTCGACGCGCGGATCGCCAGAGCGCACATAGAGCGGATGAGGCTCGGCGGGCGGCATCCCCGGGAGCAGCTTGCCGTCGACGAGCAGGCCCCATACCTGTTCGAAGGGGACGGCGCCAACCAGCTCCTCGATGTCCACGCCGCGATACCGCAGCGCACCGCCCGCCCGGTCCGGCTCCGCAATCTCGGTGGCAAAAGCGACTACGCTCTCGAGGCCCGACTGTACTTCTGCGGTGACGCTCATGTATCCGTGCTCCTAGCGTGAGTGCAAGGCGAATGAATCAAGGCTAGCTGGGTACCCTGTCCGGCCGTGTCGGTCAACCAGCTCATGTTCCGGCCCGCGACCGAGCTCGCGGAGCTGGTGCGCGCCGGCGAGCTGACCGCGCGGGAGCTCGTCGAATCCTCGCTGCGGAGAATCGACGAATTGCAGCCGAAGATCAACGCGTTCACGCACGTGGCGCACGAGTCGGCGCTGCGCGA
>JAFASF010000305.1 GCA_019244745.1 Solirubrobacterales bacterium
ACCCTGAACATGCTCTCGCCAACCAACTACGAACAGCTACGACTCTCTCCGCTGGGCAGTTGAGAGCAACGGCTCGAACAAGCAAAATCAACGACAACAACAACACCAACGGTGTCACGCAAACCGGGGCAGGTCCACGGGACGCTCCAGACTCCTGGTTCGTCGCCAAAGCGGAACTTCGGGCCGATCGGCAACGACGGGCGGAGTCCGACGACACCGCGGCGTCGAAAGATTGGCGAATACGAGGTGCGCGGCGACGGGCGGGGTCGAGACTCGCTTTCACTTCCGCGCGGGTATCACGAGTGTGGTGCCGTGGCGGGTTGCGTCCCGATAGCGGTCATCGCCACCCGGGGAGTGGCAGACACCCTCGCACTTCTCCGGCCAAGCGCAAGGCGAACCAATCCCGGATGCTCGATCTGCGGCCGCTCGGCTCTTCTCTCAAAGCTGTCCCCGCCTACCGGCGCGATCCCTCTCCGCCGGCGAGAGCGGCGTCCGCGCCGTTTGCTGACCGAGGGGTTCATGGCTGGCACGACTAGCGTGGGGCGCCCTCTCGCAACGAGTTCCAGTTTCGCTGGCTGGTCCAGCGCTCGCGCACGATGCTTCTGATCTCCGGCATATCATCGGTGACCAGTTTCGCGCCACTGACCTCAGCTGGGCAGCTTGGCTACATCAACCTCGAGCGGCTTGTGGCCTGCCGGATGCGCTTTGGCCGCATCGGCCACTCACAATCCAGCCGCTTGAGGACACGCTAGCTCTGCCGGCGGATAAGCCCATCCAATTGGTGAGCTGCTCGACTCCAGCTGACCACGACCGCGCCGCATGACCAGTAGCAGCACTTGCACTCCGTCGATCAACCCTACAGACAGGGCGGTTGAGTTGGTGTCCGGGGACGGGCGTCTCGGCGCGGGCAGCCGTCTTCTACGTAGTGGAGGTTTGCACTCAGGTGCCGGCCCGCCGCCCCAGCAGGAGCGCGGCGCTCAACAAAAACAGGCCGGCTGGAATCCACGCCGCCGCTGAATGTAGGTGGGTGGTGGCGAGGGCGCCCAGGGCGGCGCCGGCGACGAAGGTTACGATCAGAGCCGCGTACAGCGCGACCACCGCCTGAGACTTAGCGACGCCCTCCCAGGCATCGGCGAGCGCTTCGGTGATCCGCATGAGATTGCCGGTCATCGCAATCGGCACAAAGGTGCTGAAGTGGACGGTGCGAAACGACGAGAGCTGCAACGCCGAGGCAAAGCCAATGCTGGCCGTGATCGTCCATTGCGGCGCGCCAGTCGGCAGGAGCGCAATAACGACCAGAACGAGCGTCTGAAGCGTCAGGACGACCACTCGCGGGTCGCGCCAGGGCCCAGAGGTGGCGCGCTCACGCAGAACCCGAGCCACCAGAATACCCAGGATAAAGGCGAGCACTGGCCACAGGTGACCCAGCGGCGCTGCGAGGTCCGGTCGCGCCAAGCCAACCCCAAACAGGATGACGTTGCCGCTCTGCGCGTTAGCGAAGACCCTACCGTGCCCGACAAACGTAAACGCGTCCAAGAAACCATTGGCCAACGCGATCAGCGCGGCCGCGTCGAGGGAGATCTCCTGTAGATCGCCGATCACTATCGCACGAGCCTCAACCCCGGCCGTGGATGGCCGGTGCATTGTCCCGCGAGTAGCACGCAGACCACCGTATAGCAGGCAAGTGGGCCCGGAGATTCAGCACATTGAGACGAATAGTCGGGCGGCGGCACGGCTTGGATAGCCTGGCCGCGATGCTTCTCTACGTCTGCCGCAGCGGCAGCGCGTTCATGCACCGTGTCGTGACGCCGGCGAGGCGCTCCACAACGCCGGCCACACATTTGAGACCCGTCAGGTCAAAGGCGGGATCGCGAAGCCCTGGACCTAGCCGTCGCGAGCCAAGGACCGAGCCGAGATCAGATGGTTCGAGACCGCGCGGATTGCGCCCGCGCGGCCGGACAATTCGAGAGGAGGACCGACCGTGAGCAACGGTAACGGCGGCGTTCGCAGATCGCGATCATCGATGCGCACGGGGAGCTGACGCTCGCCCGGAGGATCATCAACGACCGCGTCACGTTCCAGGGAGCTGCTCGGCGACGCGGAGGGGACGCATGTGGCGCTCGCGGCTGCCTATGGTTGGGAGTGGTTGGCCGACCTGCTCGAGGAGACCGGCTACGACGTGCACCTCGCCCACCCCCTCAGGACGCAGACGATCGCCGCCGCGCGGGTGAAGACAGACGCGGTCGACGCCAAGACGCTCGCGCACCTGCTGCGCACCGGGCTCTTGCTGGTGCGCGACACGTCGAGCGGGTTCACCAAGGTCTCCATCGTCGTACGGCTCAGCGGCCAGGGCCACGCTGGCGAGGGCGAGGACAGCACGTGGGACCAGATCGATCAGATCGAGTTCCTTCGCGGCGGGAATCAGCTCACCTGGTTGCGGGAGCTCACAGTTTCAACGAGGTCTCGACGCTGCTCGGGCTGGCCAACCTATTCCCGGTCGAACCGATCCGCGACAGCGCCTGCTTCTACCGGCGGTGGGCATTTGAGAGCGCGGCGCTGGACCTCGCGCTGCGCCAGAGCGGCCTCTCGCTGCAGGACGCCGTCTGCCGTCCCGCCCGGCCGGTCAACTTGTGGCATCCATTCGGATCGGCGACCTTCCGAGCCTCGACCCGCGCTCGCGCTGCTCGGCGTAGATCCGGAGCTCCGCTTCACTCTGGACCTGACGCTCACCTGGGACGACGATCTGGTTGCAGAACTCGCGCGCCTGGATCGCGTGGACGTCGTCGACATGAAGGACTGCTACCGCAACGTCAACGTGGCCATGCACGCGGACGCCGGCCTGTATCGCCGCGTGATCGAGGGCCTGCCTGACACGTGGATCGAGGATCCGGCGCTTGACGGCACTACGGCGGAGCTACTCGAGCGGCACCGCGACCGGGTCACTGGGACGAGCCGATCAACTGGATCGCCGACATCGAGGCGATGCCATGGCGACCGCGCATGATCAACCTAAAGCGCGCCCGCTTCGGCAAAGTACGGCCCTGTTCGACACCCACGATTACTCCGCCGCGAACGGGATCGGCGCCTACGGCGGCCGGATGTTCGAGCAGGGCCCGGGGAGGGGCCAGCTCCGATACCTGGCCTCCTGTTCCATCCACACGCACCCAACGACGCGGCCCCAGGGGGCTCCAACCTGCAGTCTCCGTCGCGCGATCTCCCACGCTCGCCGCTAGCGCCAGAGCCACACCCGATCGGCTTCCGCTGGGGTACATACGACGAGCGCCGCACCATCCGCGAGCACGTCGCGGGAGCGCCCGTGGAGGTGTGAAAGCCCCGGCGGTCAGGGTTGCCGCGACGCACCGGGTGCGATTACAGTCCGCCCGGAACGTTGGCAATCACGACCAGGAGGCACACATGGCGCTCATGCTGTTCAGCTTCGAGGTGGACAACTACGACGAGTGGAAGCAGCTATTCGACTCAGATCCGGCCGGCCGGAAGTCGCTCGCGAAGGGGCATCGGATCTCTCGCTCGGTCGATAACCCCAACGAGATCTTTCTGTCGGTGGAGTACGCCTCGGCAGACGACGCCAGGACCGTGCTTGCGCGGCTTCAGGACGCAGGAGTCTTCCAAAGGTTTCAACCGAGGCTCGGCCCGGCGATCACGGAGATCGCCGAGGAAACTACGTACTGACACCGGGGCCGCCTCCGCTCCGATCGATTAGCGACGCCCGGCGTAGCGGGCGCCGCGACAGTTCCGCTCTGGCTGAAAGCGCGAGCTAACGGCGGGTCGGGGACTTGGCCCGAGGCTTCTGCTCCACCGTGAATGCGAGCGCGGTGGACCAGACTGCCCTTGGATGACCTGCGAGGGCTGGCCGACGGGCACCGTCCGCGAGTGCCCCTCCGCCTGGCGGAGCGAGAGCCGCGGAGTTCGAGGTCGTGTCCGTCGCCGACACAAACCTTCGTATGCATCACGATGTCGTCGTTGGATCCCGTGACGACGACGAGCTAACAGGGTGCCGTGAGCACTAATGCGGTCCCGGCGCCCGGATCCGCGGATGTCGGCGGAGAGTTCTCCACTCGCCGTGGTCACCTCGCCGACCGGCAGTCGCGGGACTTCGTGTTCGCCGTCTACTCGCTGTTCGAGGCGCGCTCCGGGAGCTCTTGGCCGGCGCGTCGCGTGTGCGGCTCCGCGCTCAGGTGCGCCCGGTGCCGGCTCAGCGCTCAGGGCGGGCCCCGTGCCCGCTCCGCGCTCAGGGTTAGCTGCTGCCCATCCGGGGCAGAAGGCGCACAGGATGCGCTTCCGTGTCGCTGCGTCGCTGGTGTTCGGCCTGCTCTTAGTCGTCCTGATCCCGGGGTCGGGGCAGGCGGCTGCGCCGGCCGCCATCACCGCGCCGGCCGCTACCACCCCGAAGCCGAACTGGCTGCCGGCCGATAAGCAGGGCTTCGGCACCTCGCGCACGCTGGCCAGCAAGGTGTGGTTCACGCTCGAGGGCGGCGAGCTCAGCGAGGTCTACTACCCGACGCTCGATACGCCGAGCTTCCGTGACCTGCAGTTCTCGGTCGACGGCGTGACCGAGCGCGACGGCGCCGTGCATCGAGCCGCGCTGCTCGACCCGCACAGCCCGACCTACCGGCAGATCAACACCGACAAAAGCCGGCGGTGGCGGCTGATCAAGACCTACGTCACCGACCCGAGCCGTTCCGTTGTCCTGATCGACGTCGACTTCCAGTCGCTCGACGGCCGGCGCCACCGTGTCTCGATGTTCGCCAACGCCGCTCCCTCCAACGAGACGGACATCAGCCCCGGGTCGTGCTCGCCGTCGGGCGTACTAGCCAGCGACGCGCGGATGGCGATCGCCGTGGCCGCGAGCCCGGCGCTGAGGCATCTCGCGTGCACCCCCAGCAGCGACGGAATCGTGGCGAGCACCGCGTCAACCGGCCTCACGGGGAAGCCAGGCCACCAGCAGCTGATCCTCGCCCTCGCCTTTGCCCACGACCGCAGTGGCGCGCTGTCGGCCGCCCACGCCTCGCTTCGCGCCGGGTGGACGACGGTCGGCCGACGTTACGCCAACGGCTGGCACACATACCTGACCAGGTTGCGCCAGGCGCCCCGGAGCCTCGCGAGCGTTCGAGAGCGTGAGGAGTACTCGGTCTCCGAGGTGGTGCTCGCGGCCAGCGAGGACAAGACCTACCGCGGCGCGTTCATCGCCTCGCCGACCATGCCGTGGGCGTGGGGCACCGGGCTGCAGACGCCTTCCGGGCCCTACCACCTGGTGTGGTCGCGCGACCTGTACGAGATCGCCACCGCGCTGATCGCCGACGGCGACGTGGCCGCGGCCCGCCGCGCGCTGGACTTCCTCCTCTTCCGCCAGCAGCAGGCCGACGGCTCGTTCCCCCAGAACTCGGACGTGACCGGCAAGCCGGCGCTCACCAACCTGCAACTCGACGAAGTCTCCGATCCGATCATCCTCGCCTGGCAGCTCGGCGCCCACGACCGTGCCACCTGGACGCACGTCAAGCTCGCCGCCGACTTCATCATGGGCTGGCACGACGACCAGGGCCACACCGCGCCCTACACGCCGCAGGAGCGCTGGGAGAACCAGGCTGGCTACTCCCCGGCCACGATCGCCAGCGAGATCGCCGGCCTCGTCTGCGCGGCCAGCATCGCTCGGCAGAACGGCGACACCGCCTCGGCGGCGAAGTACCTCCAGACCGCCGATGCCTGGCACGCTCAGTTGAACGCGTGGACGTTCACCACCACGGGTCCGTACGGGTCTAGGTCGTACTACCTGCGCCTGACCAAGGACGGAAATCCCAACGCCCCCACGACATACAACGTCGGCGACAGCGGGCCGACGCTCGACCAGCGGGCGGTCGTCGACCCGAGTTTCCTCGAGCTCGTCCGCCTCGGGGTGGTCGCTCCCAATGACCCGCACATCCTCAGCACCCTTCCGGTCGTCGACGCTCAGCTGTCCGCGGACACCCCGAATGGCCGCTTCTGGCACCGCTACAACGGTGACGGCTACGGCGAGCAGCGAAACGGCGCTCCGTGGGATGTGGGTTTCCCGCCCGGCAGCCAGACCACCATCGGTCGGGTCTGGCCGATCTTCGCCGGCGAGCGCGGCGAGTACGAGCTCGCGGCCGGACACGGGGCGGCTGCGGAGCTCCACGCCATGGCCGCCGCCGCCAACGCCGTCGGGTTGATTCCCGAGCAAGTATGGGACCAGAACCCTCCCTCGGGCCAGTCGGGATTCGCGCCCGGCACGCCCACCTTCTCCGCCACGCCCCTCGCCTGGAGCCATGCGCAGTTCATCCGCCTGGCCTGGTCGATCGCGGCCGGGCATCCCGTCGAGCAGCCGACGGTCGTGGCCTGCCGCTACGTGCGCACGTGCGGATGAATCACGGAACGGGCAAGTAGCGCTCAAGCTCCCCGAGCGTCTCCCGCACCCGGTGAGCCGTCCCACTCCTGGCGCTTGATCTCGATGTAGCGGTTGAACATGTGCTCGCCAGCACGCGCAGCACCAGCTCGGATTCGGCCGTCAGCTAGATCGTCTCGCTCAGCGTGGCCGGCAGCTGCTCGATCCCAGCCGCCGCAGGCGGACTCTCCTGCCGCGACCGTTACCGCGCGGCGGGGCGTTCGTCCTTGGCGGCGTAGCGGTGATGCAGCGACAGCGGGTTGCCGTCAGGGTCCAGGCAGATCGCCTGCCAGCAGACGCCGGAGTCAAACGTATCGCTGACGAAGCGCACGCCCTGAGCCTCAAGCCGCTCCCGGGCGACGGCCACGTCGTCGACTTGGAGAGCGATCGGCATCGCGTTGCGCGAGAACGTGCCACCGAAGTCTTCGGTGCGCATGATGGCCAGCGTGAGGTTGCCGGCCTGGTACTCGGCGCCGGGTCGGCTCCCGTAGCGCTTGACG
>JAFASF010000124.1 GCA_019244745.1 Solirubrobacterales bacterium
CCCTGCGAGAAGCATCTCGCCTCCTCTGATGAGCCCCCCGCTCAGCGATGGATGGCCCGGCGTTGGCGAAGCGCTCATGAGCCTCGAGGCCGGGGCAACGGCAAAGCGATCGCCGTGTGGATGCGCCTTTCCCGCGATTGGGACGCGTGTCTGGGAGGGGACCACGATTGGCGCGCGCGGCTTGCGCGGCGTGCGGCGCATCGGAGCGGAGGGCGGGTGGGCGTGGGCGGCTCAGCTGGATGGGTTCGGGTTGACCTGCAGCGCGATGATATGGCCGTTGGCGGTGAGGAAGTACTGCAGTCCGGCGTAGCCGGGGGTGACGAGGATGCCGGCGGACATCTTTGGGAACTGGTCTGAGCTCGCCAGCTGCTTGCCGGTCGCCTCATCGCGCCAGATCACCTGTTCGCTTGTGTAGCTCTGGAGCTGCTTGAAGAACTTGACCGGGATGTTGGTCGCGATGACGACGCGCTGGTTCGGTGGGCCGGCTAGGGTCGTGAAGCTGAGCGTGGTCTGATCCTGCGTCCACTTGGCCGACAACTTGCCGTTGGTCAGTGAGACCGCGCCGATCTTTCCTGCGCCGGCGTCCATCACGAAGATCAGCTTCGACTGCGGGTCGACCCACACCATCGAGGGGATGAAGCTGTTCTTGGCGCCGGCGCCCGCGAACGGCTGCAGGTTGGCCACCTGCTTCGAGTCGGCCTGCGAGAGCGCGACGACGCTCATCGGCGTTGAGGTCGGCGCGCCGCCGTTGGTCATCACGACGCCAGCGACAACTCGGGCATGCCAACCTGGGGATCACGAGCGTCTACCTGCAGGGCATCGATGGCAGCGAGACCGTCAGCACCGTGCACGGACGGCCCTCGCCGACGATCTCCGCAACCGCGGGCCTTCAGATACCTCGATAGATCGAGGCGCGAGGCCATACCGCCGGCTGGCGAAGAGGAGGGAAGTGAGCCGTTCGCGGTCACAGACCTGCAATGCGGTTGGGGCGGCGCCTGTTCACTCCTGATCGGGCGTCGCTGGTCTCTGGCCGCTGAAAGCTCATGTCTGTTGCGCGGGGTTGGCTGTTTCGAATGCCCCGGCGACGTAGGCGACGATCTGGTTCGCGTCTCGGCCGTCAGGGTCAAGGTCGGCGTTGTAGCAGCTGATACTCAAACCTCGACACCCGTCGGCGTGTAGAGCGGTGCGAGTGACGTCGGTCAGCTGTGCCCAGCTGAGGCCTTGGGGCATGGAAGCATCGCTGGCGGCGCCGCAGGCGCGGAACTCGGTTCGGTCGAGGACGTCCAGATCGATGTGCAGCCACCAGCCGGGCGCCTGCGCAGCGACATGGGCCGCCGCCCGTGCGGCGATCCGCTCGGGATCTCTTCGAACCTCCTGCGCCGTGTGGATCCGGACGGGGCCGGCGATGCTGGACACGCCGATCTCCTCGCGGTAGTTCGCGTCGCGCTGTCCAAGCATCTCGACGGCTTCGCGTCGGAGAGCAGGCAGCTTGCGTCGGAGCGGCTCAGGGGCGCGCTCTGCAGTCATCCCCAGCAACAGCGCGATCTCCATGTTCGCCGCCTCACCAGTCATCGATTGCTCCAGCGTGGTCGCATCCTCGTGTCCGTCGACGTGCAGCAAGCCGGCGGCGCCAACTGTGTCGCGGACCGCCGGTACGGCACCCAGCAGGTCAGAGCAATCGCCGCCGCAGAGTACCGGGAACCTGCCGGCCTCAAGAGCCGCCCTGACGCGCAGGTAAACGGACTCCACCATCTGAAGCAGGGCCCGCTCATTCACGAAGCCGGCCAGCATTCCCCGGGTCGGATCGGGCGGCGGTCCGGCAATGTCGGGGCCAAGGAGCGCGCCGGCGAGCGACGAGGTCAGGTCGCTGTCGCGTAGCCGCGACGGCGCCGCCGCTTGACCCCGCGCGCGACCGGCTCCGTCGAAACACACGCCGATCAGCTCTAGCTGTTCGCGAAAGACGGGCATCTCCCACCTCCTTTGATCGATCGGTTACGTACGACCAGGTTTCTCGGGCCTACCACCAGCCAGTCCTCGAGCTCTTGCAATGGTCGGAGTTGCATCGACCAGTTCCGGGAGTCGCGGACTAGCCAGAGCGAGCGGTAAAGCGTCGTCGTTAGCGCTCGCACCAGCCGCATGGCGCGTCGCTGTGCCATCGCTGCGGGTTGGGGCGGGTGATGTCATAGAACAGCAGCGAGCACTCGCGGCGAGCGCATACGCGTAGGCGGAAGGGCTCGAGCCGCCCAACAGGGCCGGGCAGCCCCCCGGCTTGGAAGGTTCGATTCCTTCGCTGCGTCGTGCATGCGCGAGGTGGGCGCCGCGATGCCGCTCACCCGCGACGCCACCCATGAGGACGGCGAGATCGTCGAAGACCGCTAGCGGCTGGCGCGCTGCTGCCCTCCCGGCCTGCCGTTCCGGCTCGAGGGTCCGACGTGCTTGTGCAGCCGGTCCACCA
This sequence comes from Solirubrobacterales bacterium, assembly GCA_019244745.1. GTDB lineage: Bacteria > Actinomycetota > Thermoleophilia > Solirubrobacterales > Solirubrobacteraceae > Palsa-465. The sequence goes on from JAFASF010000124.1 coordinate 2,456, forward strand.
GCGGCCGTGCGCAGCGAAGCTCGGAGGTGATCTTCGCGTCGCAGCTTGGCTGGTGAAGCCACGGCCCGAGCCGGTGGTGGTGGCGGATGGTGAGCTCTTTGAGCCGGAGTCGCTCGCTACGAGGATGGTCGGCGCGATAGCCCCGCGGCGTGCGTTTGAGCGCCGGGTCAGCGAGCGACAATCCCGCGGCCTCTGCGGCGGCGACCGCGGCCTCGAACGCTCTGGCGGTGCGGGCTTCGTCGATCGCGGCGCGGAAGCGCTCGAGCTGATCGCTTGCCGGGCGCCACAGGCCGGCGGCGACGATCAGGCCATCGAGTGAGAGCTGCACGTAATAGCCGCCGGCGCCGCCGTAGCCGAGCGCAAACGCGACATGCTCCTTCAGCGGCGGGCCCGGCCGGAAGCGCAGATCGTTGTACGGGCGGAAGTAGCGCGGCTCGCCGAGTTCGCTCAGCTGCTCGGCCAGCGCCCGTGCGGGCGCGAGCAGATAGTGGTCGTAGCGCTGGCGGTTGGCTCTGAACCAGTCGCTGTCATTGTTCTCCTCCAGTTTGCGCAGGAACTCGAGCGCCGCCGAAGGCCACACACCGCGCATCGTACGCAAGCCACACGAGGACGGCGGCGCTCCGGCACCTCTCATCTCTCAGTCGTGGGCTGGCTACTGCAGAGGCCCGACGGGCAAGCCGCGCGGCTGCGATCGGCCGGCACTCGAGCGGTCACCGCGATCGGCACCGACTCGCCTTACCGCTCGTCGATGATCACGCCGTCGTCTGCGGTTGCGTCGCGGGTGAGCGACATTGCGGCGCCTGCTTCGGACATGGTGGCGACACCCGCAAACGCGGCCCGCATCTCTTCGGCGTCCTGCCAGCGCCAGCTGTCCATGTACGCGCCCTGGCCGAGGTCGATTAGGCGTGTCTCGACCAGCCCGGGGTGCTTGGCCCGCATCGCAGCGATCAGTTCGGCGCGGCGGGCAACGCGGGGACGGTTGACCGCGCGAGTTCTTCGTCGTGGCCGCAACCCGTTCCGCTTGGCATCCGATGGGTTGCTCGGTAGCGAGACGAGGAGCCGGTAGGGCCCCTCGGGAATGTGTGGTCGCGCCACTGCGTCGAGGGCGCACATGACGATAGCTGCCCGCGATGAGTTTGGTTGCCGTCAACCGTTTGACGGGTTGCATAACCGCAAACGTCAAGCACAGGAGACGCAACCATGTTTATGTCGATCGAGGACAAGACGGTGCTGCTGACCGGGGCCAATCGCGGCCTGGGGAGAGCGCTGGTCGACGAGGCCCTCAGGAGGGGCGCGAAGCGGGTGTACGCCGCCTCGCGCCGACCTATGGTCGTGCCGGATGAGCGCGTCACACGTTTGATCTTGGACGTGACTGACGCGGCGCAGATCCGGGAGGCCGCCGAGAGGGTCGAATCTCTCGACGTCATGATCAACAACGCCGGCGTGTCGGTCCCGGATGACTTGAGCGATCGGTCGGCGTTTGAGCGGCACCTGGCGGTAAACCTGTATGGGACGCTGGATGTCACCCGTGCGTTCGTGCCGTTGCTGGCGCGCAGTCATGGAGCCGTGGTCAATATCGTGTCGCTTGGCGCGGTTGCGGCGGTGCCGTTGCTCCCGGCCTATTCGGTCTCCAAGGCAGCATCGTTGTCGCTCACCCAGTCGCTGCGTGCGCTGCTGGCCGCCCGTGGCGTGAGCGTTTATGCCGTCTTGCCCGGTCCGATCGACACCGACATGGTGCGAGATCTCGACATCCCGAAGACGCCGGCCGACGACGTGGCACGGGCCATCCTTGGCGGCGTGGAGCGAGGTGAGGAAGAGATCTTCCCCGACCCGATGTCGCAGATGCTGGCAGCCGACTGGCGTGCGGGCGTGGCGAAGCAGCTCGAGCGCCAGAACGCCGGCATGGTCCAGGCCGACCCGATCGCGGCGTGAAAAGGGTGGCGATTGCGATGACCTCCCACAAGATCGTCTCGCGTGAAGAGTGGCTTGCGACGCGCGCCGCGCTGCTGGAGCGCGAGAAGGAACACACCCGGATGGGCGACGAACTGGCGCGGCAGCGCCGGGAGCTTCCCTGGGTACCGATGGAGAAGCGGTACACGCTCCGGACGGCCGCCGGCCCGAAGGCGCTCGCCCAGCTGTTCGACGGCCGCTCACAGCTTTTGATCTACCACTTCATGTTCGGCCCGAGCTACAAGGCCGGCTGCCCCGTGAACAGCTCGATCGCCGATTCGTTCGACAGTGTGATCCCGCACCTTGAGGCTCGGGACGTGACGTTGATCGCGGTCTCCGGAGCGCCGATCGAGAAGCTGTTGGCGTATCGCGAGCGGATGGGATGGAGCTTTGAGTGGGCGTCGAGCTACCAGAGCGATTTCAACGCCGACCTCGGTTTCTCGAGCAGCCTCGAGCAGACGCGGGAGGCGATCGAGCCGATCCTTCACCAGCTGCCCGCGGTCGCCTTTCGCAACGCTAGCGAGGCCGGCACGGACATCTACGGTTACCTGACCGAGCTGTTCGGCTTCACCGTTTTCACCCTCGAGAACGGGACGGTCTACCAGACCTACTCGACGACCGGTCGGGGGGTCGAGTTCCTGATGCCCTACTACGGGTTCCTCGACCGGGCGCCGAAGGGCCGCGACGAGGACGGGGGATGGCAGCTGTGGATCCGCCGCCACGACGAGTACGACGGCGGTGAGGCGCTGATTGATCACGAGGATGGAGCAATTGATGAGGGTTGGAGGATTCGATGAAGATTGCCGTGATTGGCGCTAGCGGCCGGACCGGGCGGATCGTCGTCAAAGACGCTTTGGCTCGCGGGCACCAGGTCGTCGCCGTTACCCGCGCCGACGGGGTGTCGGAGCCAGACGACGACAAGCTCGTCAGCGCGCGCGCCGACGTCCGCGACGCGGATGCGCTCAAGCGCGCGTTGGTCGGAGCGGACGCCATAATTTCGGCGTTGGGCGTCGGAACGTCGCGCGCCGCCACGGACGTGTACTCGACCGGCGTGAGCAACACGCTCGGCGCAATGCAGTCGAACGGAGGCGCCAAGCTCGCGGTCATCTCGGCGGTTCCCGCCGGACCCTGGGAGGAACAGCCGCTGCTCCAACGCCGCATCGTGCTGCCGATCCTCCAACACTTCTTCGGCGCCAGCTACGACGACATGCGGCGCATGGAAACGATCCTTCAAGAGACGACCGATGTCGACTGGATCTCCCTGCGCCCACCCCGCCTGGTCGAGAAACCATCCAAAGGCGCCTACCGAATCGGCATTCGTCCGCTGGCAAGGGCCCGCGCCATCACCTACGGCGACCTCGCCAGAGCCCTAGTCGATTCCCTGGCGCGTCCGGAGCTCTACCGGCACGCTGTGTATGTCGCCAATTAGTGGGGGGTCACCGCGCGTCTCGCCTTCCGGGAACCATGAAGCCGGATTTTGCTCCGATGAGTTTTCGGGCCTGGGAAGGTTTGACGGGGTGAGCGGTGATGCGAGAGCTGACCAAGAACGCTGATCAGCGCCTTCTGCTGGCCGCCGTGGGTCTCGCCAACCGCGAGATCGCCCAACACCTGTTCGTCACCGCGCGGACCGTCGAGGGTCACCTCACCCACACCGACCAAAAGCCCGCGATCAGCTCCCGCGAGCAACTCGCCGCCGCGCTCGCCACCCGCGACGTTAGCCTCCCGGCCCCAGCTCCGACACCCCGCTGATCGCCATCAACGCGTCGAGATCCAGAAGCGCCTGGGTGATTCGATACACGCGCTGGTCGGAGAAGCCTCGGGTCGAGTTTGCCCCGTGTCGTACTGGCCCCCAGCGAAGCCCGCAACGGCGCTGCATTCAAGCATCGCGGCGGTTGATGCTTTACGAGGGATCGCCACGCCCGCCAGCGGCGTACCTCGTCAGTAGATCACTGCGGATCGGCGCAGCGAGCGAGCACGGGATGCACGCGCTCCGACGCGTCCGTCATTAGCTTCGCCTACCGAGCAGTGAAGCGGCCCGTCAGCTCACTGTCGCAACCAGCGTCGAACGCCACGGTCGGGCACCCTTCCCGTCAGCAGCCGACGGCGTCCGGTACGGCGCTTGACATCGGCCACCTCTCGCCTTCCCCCCGGACGTTCACGCGATCGAGCAGTACCGGCGCGACCCATCGGCGTCCCAGGTGTCGAGCGCCTTTATGTCTCTGATGCCGCAGGCGTCCTCTCTTGACCGACACGCTCGACGGTGGTGAGGGCGGCGCCCGCGCACAGGACGGAAGCCGTCTGCTTGATTCGGGTACGGTCTCGCGCGACGATTGACCCGATTGATGGCGATGTGGCGGTTATATGCCAGGTGGCAGATGTATGCCGTGTCCGTCGCGCGTAGGTTGGGTGCGTGGCGTGGACTCAGACACCGCTGATATGGGGTGAGCGGTTGTCGGGTCTGGGGATCGAGGGGATGACGCGGTTCCAGGTGCCGGCGGGCACGGTCACGTTCCTGCTGAGCGATATTGAGGGCTCGACGCGTTTGTGGGCGCGGTTCCCCGACGCGATGGCGAGCGCGGTCGCCGACTGCTACGCGATCCTCGTCCGGGCGATCGCCGAGCATGACGGGGTTCGCCCGGTCGAGCAGGGAGAGGGAGACAGCGTGGTCGGCGCGTTCTCCCGTGCCTCGGACGCGCTGGCCGCGGCGCTGCAGGCCCAGCTCGAGCTGCGCTCGGTCGAGTGGCCCGACGGGCTGGAGCTGCGGGTGCGGATCGCGCTGCACACGGCCGACGCGCAGCTGCGCGACGAGGGCAACTATTTCGGTCTGGCGCTGTCGCGATGCGCGCGGCTGCGCGCGGTCGCCCGTGGCGGGCAGACGGTCTTGTCGCGGACCACGCGCGACCTGATCGTGGACCGGCTCCCCGACGAGGTAGAGCTGGTCGATTGCGGCGTCCATCGCCTGCCCGATCTGGGGCGCCCGGAGAACGTGTTCGCCCTCGTGCATCCGCACCTGGACGGCGACGTCGGTCCGCTGCGGTCGCTGGACGCGTTTCCCAATAACCTGCCCGATCAGCTCACCACGTTCGTCGGGCGGGTCGAGGAGCTCGCGCAGCTTCGTGGGGCGGTCGGAGAAACGCGGCTGCTCACGCTGACGGGCGCCGGCGGCGCCGGGAAGACCAGGCTGGCGCTGCAGCTCGCCGCCGATCTGCTGGAGCGGTTTGCGGACGGGGCGTGGTGGGTGGATCTCGCTCAGATCAGCGATCCGCAGCTCGTCGCAGAGGCGCTGGCGGGCGTGCTCGGGGTGCGGCCGCTGCCCGACATGACGATGCTCGAAGCGTGTGCCAACCACCTCGCCTCGGCGCGGGCGTTGGTCGCACTCGACAACTGCGAGCACCTGCTGGCCGGGAGTGCCGAGGTGGCGGAGGGGCTGTTGCGCGCGTGCTCGGAGTTGGTGGTGATCGCGACCAGCCGGACGCCGCTGGGCGTCCCGGGCGAGACCGATTGGCGGATCCCAGCGCTGTCGCTGCCGCCGCCCGAGCGTCGGCGGGACACGCTCGAGGCCGTGGGCCAGTTCGACGCCGTGCGGCTGTTCATCGAGCGGGCGCGCAAGGCGCGTCCTAACTTCACCGTCACCAACGACAACGCGCCCGAGGTGGCTGAGATCTGCATGGAGCTGGACGGGCTGCCGCTGGCGATCGAGCTCGCGGCCGCGCGTGTGCGGATGATGTCGGTCGAGCAGATCGCCGCCGGCCTCGGTGATCGGTTCCATCTGCTGACCGGCGGGACCCGCACGGTGCTGCCGCGCCATCAGACGCTGCGGGCCTCGGTCGACTGGAGCCACGACCTGCTCGGCGAGGCCGAACGGATGCTCCTGCGGAGGCTGTCCGTGTTCGCCGGCGGGTTCACGCTCGATTTGGCCGAGGCGGTCTGCGCCGACGACTCGCTCGCGCGGGTGACGGTCCTCGACCTGCTCGCCTCGCTGGTCGACAAGTCGCTGGTGGTGGCCGATGAGCGCGCCGGCGCGGTCCGCTACAGGCTGCTCGAGACCGTGCGGCAGTACGCGCTCGAGCGGCTGCTCGACTCCGGCGAGGCTGCGGGCGTGCGCGACCGCCACCGCGACGCGATGCTCGAGCTGGCCGAGGCGATCGCGCCGCAGCTCCACGGCCCCAGCCAGCGGGAGTGGCTCGAGGTGCTCGACCGCGAGGCGGCCAACCTCACCGCCGCGCTCGAGCACGCTGTGGCGACCGACAGCGAGCGCGCCCTTCGCCTCAGCGTGGCGCTCACGTTCTGGTGGAGGTTGCGCGGGTTGCTACGCGCGGGCGACCGCGGGTTCACCCGAGCTCTCGAAGCCGCCGACCCGACGCCGTCCTCGCTGCGAGCGTACGCCCTTTGGGGCGGCGGATACATGTCGGTGTTTCTCGGTGATTTCGCAGCTGCGTTCGCGCATGGTGAGGAGGCGCGCGCGGTCGCCGAGGAGGTGGGAGATGAGGCGGCCCTGGCGCGCGCGCTCGGTTTGTTGGCCTTCCTGCAGGTGTTTCCGGATCCGGTCCGGGCCGGTCAGGCCGCGGAGCAGGCCTACGGTTTCGCTCGCGCCAGCAGCGATCACTGGGACATGATGTATTCGAAGCTGTACATCGGGTGGTCGCACATTCTCTGTGGGCGCTGGGCTCTGGGCGAGCCGGAACTAGAGGAAGCGCTCCCGCTGATCGAGCAGTTGAACTCGTATGAGGGGCGCGCGTGGTACTGGCTGGGGAAGAGCATGAGGCGCTTCTGGGCGGCGGACGCCGAGCCCTTCAGGGAATATGCCGAGCGGGCGCGCAGCGCCGCGCGCGAGGTCGGCGAGCCGGTCACCGAGGCCACCGCCGACACGCTGATCGCGCGGATGGACATTGCGCAGGGTAACCCAGCGGCGGCGGTGGAGCGCCTCGAAGCCAGCCGAGCAAGGACGATCGCTGCCGGCGCCGGATGGGCACTCCCGCGCATCGATAATGGCCTCGCGCAAGCTCGGGCCGAGCTGGGTGATCCCGGGACCGCTCGCTCGGCCCTCGAGACCATCGTGGCCAGCGGGGCCGGTTCGGGCTACACGCTCGGCTTGGCCGCCGCCGAGCTCACGAACGTCCTGCGGATCGCCGGCGATCTGACCGCCGCCGAGCAGCGCGCAAACGAGACGCTCGCGATCGGCGAGCGCATCCAGGTGCCTGTTCTTGTCGGCTTCGCCAAGGAGCAGCTCGCCCGGGTGGCGCTCGCCCGCGACGAGCCCGGACAGGCCGACGAGCTGCTGCACCAGGCGCTCGCTGCGTACCTCGACTACGGCGCCACGAGATATCTGCCGCAGACCTTCGACGCCCTGGCCGAGATCGCCGCCCGCCTCGACGGCCACGAGGAGGCCGTGCGGGTCCTCGGAGCCGCGCACCGCCTGCGCGACGAGCTCGGCCTGGTGCGCTCGCGCCACGACGCTCCGCGGATCGCCGAGCTAGAGGACGCGCTGCGCGAACAGTTCGGCGATGCGGAGTTCGACAACGCCTTCGAGGAGGGGATGGCGCTGTCGAGGGCCGAGGCCGTGACCTGGGTGCGTCACGCTCGCGGCAAGCGCAAACGACCGAGCCGCGGCTGGGAGAGCCTCACCCCCACCGAGCTGCGCGTCGTCGACTTCGTGGCCGACGGCCTGACGAACCCTCAGATCGGGGAGCGGATGTTCATCTCGCGCGGAACGGTGAAGGCCCACCTCTCGCACATCTTCGCCAAGCTCAACATCACAAGCCGCGCCGAGCTCGCCGCCGAGGCAACGCGCCGGCAACTGGGCGCCAACCCTTGACCTCGCCCTAACTCGACGCGGCGAGCGGCCGCTCTCACATCAGGCTGGCCAGCCCCACGGCGCAAGTACCCCACCTGGCAGATGTACCGCCGACACCGAGGTCGTAGGTTCGGGATCACGAACACGAATGACTGCCGACACCAAGGCAGCGACTGAGGAGGCTGTGATGCCCCAAGACACGATCCATGCACACGCAGTGGTCGATCCGAACGCGGTCTACAGCCTCGGCAGCAGCCCCGGCGAAAGCCAGCGGCTAAAGCGCCAGGCCGACGAGCTGGCGCTTGAGAGTGAGACGTTGCTGGACCGGGTGCGGTTGCGGCCGGGTGACAGCGCCATCGACCTCGGATGCGGCCCGCGCGGCATCATCGAGCTGCTGCACGATCGGGTATCACCCCGTGGGCGGGTTGTGGGCCTGGACAGCGACCCAGCGCACGTAGCGATGGCCTCCGAGCTCGTCGCGAGCGCTGGCCTCGACGACGTCGAAGTCGTTCAGGCGGACGCCCGATGCACGGCGCTTCCCGCGGGCTCGTTCGACCTTGTCCACGCGAGAACTCTGCTGGCCACCGTGCCCCAGCCGATGCAAGTGCTCGCCGAGATGGTCCGCCTGACCCGACCCGGCGGGTGGGTCGCAAGCCTTGAGCCCGACGCCGAGCACAGCATCTACTATCCCCACCACAAAGCGTTCGATCGGCTCCGCGAACTGTTCGTGGTCGCGTTCCCTCGCAACGGAGCCGACCCGCTTATCGGCCGCCGACTGGGCCAGCTATACCGTCTGGCCGGCCTTGAGGATGTCGGCCTCGAGGCGCGAGCGGCCGTGTATCCACCCGGACACTCCCGACGCACCATCGCCGCGGACCTGCTCCGCGCGATGCGACCGCAACTCCTCGCCCTCGGAGCGGCCGACGAAGCCGAACTCGACTCACTGGACGCCGCGATCCGCAAGCATCTCGACGACCCCGACCTGGTCGTGATGCCCAACCTGATGTTCCTCGCCTGGGGCCGCAAGCCAAGCGTCCGATGACGACACGACGCCCACACCAACGGACACATGGCGAGGCGCAAACGGGCGGGAGGCCACACGGCGAACCGCTGCCCTCGGCAGTTCCGCGCGCGTCGCAAGCAGCGGATACGACACGAGCAAGGCCCCGGATTTCGTCACGGCGGCCCTGAGAAGCGTCGGTAGCAGCAATCGGAGCGCCGTCAGCCGTCTCTGAGGGATTCCCCCTAACGACCGAGCGCCGCGCGTGCGCTCAGCCTCCCCGCAGCCATCAGCCAACTCGACGCCGTGACGCGTACGCCGATCCGGAGACATCCTGGGGACACGCCGTGTCCTAAGCCTCATCACTCTCCACAGGAAACCGCATCTAAGCGGGGCTTTTGTGAAGCCGACGCGGGGACTCGAACCCCGGACCCTTTCATTACGAGGCGTGGGCAGGCGCGGGTCCGTGTGGGTTGAATGTCGCTATCTGCCGGTGGTAGAGGCGATCTCGGGTCGTTGGTGTGGCCGCTGTGGACCGGCTCTGGCTGGATGACGCTTCCAAAGCGCTTCCAC
>JAFASF010000389.1 GCA_019244745.1 Solirubrobacterales bacterium
CTGGAGGCGGTGGGTCGGACTTCAGTCCCTACCCCCAAAGCTTACGGGCCCCGGCTCCACTCAAATGATGAGCCGCGTTGTGATATGTCGACTTGCTCTCGATGATTGAAATAGGACGCCGGTCGAAGTTGTCAAGGTTGATTGCCACGAAACTGGCAATCGCTAGACGGTTGACCAGTCGATCGTGGCCACGACGACCGGCGCCTCGAGTCCCCTCAACTCGAGTGATCGCTCGTCGAACGCGCGAAAGCCCGGACCGGCGGCTTCGATGACCGCCCGGCTGGCGATGATCTCGCCGGCGCCGGCCGCGGCAGCGATGCGCGCCGTGGCGTGGACTCCACGGCCGCTGTAGTCGCCGCCGCGGTCGGTCGCCTCGGTTGCGTGGATGCCGATGCGCACGCCCGGCGCGAAGCCGTGATCCCGCCGGTGATCGGAAAGGGAGCGCTGGATCAAGCGCGCGCAATCCAACGCTTTGTCCGGCTCAGCAAACGCGACGAAGAACCCGTCGCCCTCGTGCTTGATCTCCTCTCCGCCACGCCGCTGGAAGCATGCTCTGAGGGTGCGGTCATGCCACGCCAAGAGCGCCTCCCACTGCTCGTCGCCGAGTGTCTCGACCAGCCGAGCCGAGCCGACGATGTCGGTGAACATGAACGTCCTGACGACGATCTGCGCCACAGGTCCCGAGAGAAGAGCCGCGATCCGGCGCACGTCGTGGTCTGCGCCCATCCGCTCGAAGCTCGCCCGTGCAGCGGCCAGCGCGAGCTCTGCGGCGTCCGGGTCGCCCACGTCTCGATACGCGCCGGCCAGCAGCTCACGGGCTTGAGCCGCCTCGTAGGGGACGCCGATGCCCAACCAGATGTGCGCACCCTGGCGAAGATCTCGCACGGCGTCCTCCATTCGCGACTCTGACAGCGCGACGCGCCCCCCGGCCACCAGCGCAGCGGCGCGCACGGCGGCCGTATTCAACGACTCTGCGAGATCCTCCAACTCTTGCGCGGCGGCGCGGGCAAGCTCGGCGTCGCCTGCGGCGATGGCGATCTCGACCGCCGCTGGCAGCATCAGCCAGCGGCCCTCGCGCACCGGGCCGCTCGCGTCGGTCAGCGCGCTCGATATGGCCCGAAGCGCCGCGTTCGTCTTCCCCTCCCCCAGGCGCAACAACGCGAGCCCGGGCTCCGGGTCAAAGCCGAGCTCCGCAGAACGACGAAAGGCTTCCACGGCACCTTTCAGATCGCCGAGCCGCCGGCGGATCTCACCCAGCTCGTGCAGCGCCCACGCGGCCCAGCGGGGCGCTGCCCCCAGCAGCTCGTCGGCCGCCTCACGCGCGTCGCGTTCGGCGCGCCTGAGGTCGCCCCGCAAGCGCATGACCTCAGCTCGGTGGAAGCGACAGAGACCGGCAAATCCACTGAGCGAGTGGCGCTCGCACCAGCGAAGCGAGGCCACGCTCCACTCGCCGGCCCGTCCCCAGTCGCCCCGATTCCGGCAGGCGAAGATGGTGGAGCAGAAGATCTGCCCGGTCGTCCACAGCTCGAGGCCTCCACCCAGCGCGGAAGCCATGGCCTCGTCGATCAGAGCCGTGCCTTCGGTGACCTCCCCGCCGAGCAGGCGCGCGTGACCCATCACCAGGCGGCCCAGCGCCTCGATGTCGCGGTCCTCGAGCTCGCGTCCGAGCTCGACCATCTCCTGACTCGCACGCAACGCGCCGCGCTCGTCACCGGCGATGAACATTCCCTGGGCCATGCACAGCAGGACAAGGCCGCGCTCGCCGCATCGGGGCTCCCCCTCCAGCAGCCGCCTGGCGCGCGCGAACCATCCAGCAGCGAGCGCGTCGCTCTGCCGGGCGTGGTACTCGATGGTCAGCTTTGCGGCCACTCGGGCGGCGGATCTACGGTCACCACCGCTCTCGTAAGCTGCGGCGGCACGCTCGAGCGCGTCGAGCACCTGCTCGAAGTGGCGCGACCAGCGCGCCGCTTCGCCCAGGCGCTCCAGATCCTCGGCGCTGAGCAATCCATCCGCATCGCAGGTGTGTAGCTCTTCGAACGCGGTCGCCCACGCGTGCCGCTCAAACGCCTCCCGCCCCCGCTGGAGCGCGTGGTCCTCGGTCTGAGCCATGGCGGAATTCTTCCACCAGTTCTTGCACTGAATCTGGGTGCTGGACCGGGTGATCCCCCGCCGCGGCATGCGATTTGCCCACACGTTGATCCGAGTCCGCGACCTCGCGCGACTCGATTCGCGGTCAGGGCACCTTTACGCGAGGGTGCCCAGGGCAGTACATTGATGGGCGTCCTGCGGGACCGTCGAGTGAGGGAGCTCGAAATGTTTGAACGCAACGGCGAGCAGTACTTCGTAGTCGATGGTCACGTCCATTTCTGGGACGCGAGCCCGGCGAACCGGGTGAAGGGTCATGAGCAGTACGCGGAGGGCTGGATCAACTCTCGGTGCCTTGCGGGAGCTGTTCCTGCGCAAGGCGCTCGTGGCCCGCAAGTCGCGGCTGTGTGAGGCGCAGCTGGCCGACGGCGCGACCCCGAGGAGGTGACGGGACGCCGGTGAGGGAGCTTCCCGAGGTGCCCGATGCTCGCCGGTGCGCGATGCTGCGAGAGGATCTCGGAATCGCGTGCACACCCGATGCGCCGGCGTTCGTGCTTCCCAGCGGCGAGCCTGTGGGCTCCTGGGGACCTCAACCGGTGCTGCGGACGGCGCGGCTCGTGCGGACGGGCCTCGAGGTCAACGGCGGCATCTGCCGGTCGCGGCTGCAACTCGGCCACTGCCTACAGATACAGGATCCGGAAGAGGAGGTTTTGACATGAAGGCCGCGAGGCTCCACGCCTACCACGAGGCGTTGAAGCTGGACGAGATCGCCGAGCCGCAGGCCACCGGGCCGCTCGACGTGGTGGTCCGAATCGGCGCCGCCGGGCTATGCCGCACGGACCTACACATCCAAGAGGGGCAGTGGGCGGAGAAGTCGGGCGTCAAGCTCCCCTACACCCCCGGACACGAGAATGCCGGGTGGGTGCACGAGGTCGGCTCGGCCGTGACCAACGTCGAGGTCGGAGACACGGTGATCGTGCACCCGTTCATCTCCTGCGGTCTGTGCGGGCCATGCCGGCGCGGCGACGACATGCATTGCCTCAACGGTTCCTTCCCCGGGATCAATCGCGACGGCGGCTTCGCCGAATTTCTCCAGACCTCGGCGCGATCGGTCGTCAAGCTCGGCGAGGGTCTCGACCCCAAGGACATCGCGGCGCTCGCCGACGCGGGCCTCACGGCGATCCACGCGGTCAAGAGGGCCATCCCCGTGCTCAGCCCGGGGACTTATGCGGTCGTGATCGGCGCGGGTGGCCTGGGCCACATCGGGGTGCAGTGCCTGAAGGCGATGACGCCCGCGGAGATCATCGTGCTCGACCCGTCCGAGCCGGCTCTCGCGCTGGCACGGGACTTGGGGGCGCATCACACCGTCAAGGTCGACGGGACCCAGGTGGACAAGGTCAAGGAGCTCACCGACGGCTTAGGCGCAGAGGCGATCGTCGATTTCGTCGGCGAGCGCGGAGCGATCGAGGACGGGATCGCGATGATCCGGGACGGCGGCTTCTACTACGTGATCGGGTACGGAGAGAACATCAACATCCCCACGATCGACGTGATCTCCCGCGAGATCTCGTTCATCGGCAACCTGGTGGGTACCTACACCGATCTGCAGGAGCTGATGACGCTCACCGCCCAGGGACAGGTCAGCCTGCACACGAGCACCTATCCACTCGACGCAATCAACGATGCGATGGCCGACCTCGACGGGGGGCGGCTCCAGGGGCGGGGAATCCTGGTTCCCGCCGGCGCGGCTTAGCGGCGCCCGTCAGGTCTCGACCAGGCCGCGACCGGCCCGCCGGGGCCGACAAAATCGGATCGTTCCTCCGGTTCTCGGATCATTGTTTGGCACGTTGGGCTCGAGGGCATATTGCGCAGGCGATGAAGCAGTGGCCGGGGAGACGGCTTCCACACGACCCCTCGCCGGCGAGCGCCATCGGCGCCGCGGCGCCATTCAGGGGAGGGTTCCGATCGGTTCGGGCCGGTTGACCATCGAGTTGGTGCCCGAGACCTGCTGGGTCTCGGACATTCGGGAGGTGATTCCGCCCTCCGCGTGGGAGCATCTTCGGCGCCGAGTCGACGCGGACGCCCGGCACCGTTGTGAAGTGTGCGGTCAGCGCGGAGGCGAGCACGACACCGAATGCCACGAGGTCTGGGAGTACGACGAGGCCCAGCACACCCAGCGCCTCAAGCGCATGGTCGCGTTGTGCCACCGCTGCCATCAGGTCATGCACATCGATCGTGCCGGTGAAGCGGGCGCGGCACACGCAGCCCTCGAGCATTTCGCGGTCGTGAACGGGTGCGGTGTAGGCGATGCGCAGCGCCACCGAGCTTTAGCCTTGCGGCGATGGCGCGAGCGGTCCCGCCACGGTTGGTCGCTGGATCTCCAGGCGCTCAGGAGTTACGGGCTGGATCCCGACCTCTTGATGCATTCCCGCTGAACTGCGGTCTTCACGCCGCCTGAGCGACGCTCTGGTGCAGGCGCGACGACTTAAGGCGCGACGACCCAGCCTCTCTGAACCCTCTATGCCTCGTAATCGGTCAAAGGGGGTAGCAGTCGGAAATCACCGCTACCGAGGACTCTCATGACCAACGTAATCACCGTGACGCAAGACAACTTCGAAGAGGAGGTGCTCGCGTCCGACCTGCCCGTGATCGTCGATTACTTCGCCGACTGGTGCGGACCGTGCCGACGCCTCGGACCAGTGATCGAGGAGATCGCGGCCGAGCGCGCGGGGAGCGTGAAGGTCGCCAAGGTCAATGTCGACGAGCAGCCGGCGCTCGCGGCTCGGGCCGGAGTTCAGAGCATTCCGTTCGTCGTTCTCTACCGCGACGGAGCGCCGGCCGCGCGCTCACTGGGGTCGCTGCCGAAGCGCGGACTCGAGGAGGCGCTGGAACTCGAGGCGCCGATCGCCGAGACCACCCCCACCCCCCAACGCCTGCCCGCGACGTAGCCCTAACCATGCTCGCCCTCCTCTAGCCCCAGGTACGGCTCGAGGAGGGCCCGTAGTCGCATCCGCCCGCGGTGAAGGCGGCTCTTGAATGCGGCCTCGCGGACGCCAGCGACCGCCGCGGCCTCCTCGGTCGACAACCCTTCGATGTCCCGCAGGACGACCGCGGCCCGCCATTCCGGGGGGAGCTGCGCTAGCGCGCGCTCTACCACGCGCTCGAACTCGCGATCGAGCGCGAGCGCCTCAGGACCAAACTGCGGCGCCTCCGGCAAAGCCGCGATCGGATCCTCATCACCAGAACCGGACTCGATCACCGGCGGGGGCCGGCGCGACAATCGCCGCTGAGCTTCGTTGAACGCGATCCGGTACAGCCAGGTCGACAGCCGCGCCCGCGCCTGGAACCGAGGCAAGCCGCGCCAAGCGCGCAAGAACACCTCCTGCGCCACCTCGTCCGCCTCGCTCGGATCGAGCCCGAATCGGCGCAGTCCGCCGTAGACGCGCTCGGCGTGGGCCGCGACGAGCTGCCCGAATGCCTCCTGGTCCCCGGCCTGTGCGCGCCGGATCAACTCACCTTCGGGGGTGGCGGCGCCGGTCACCTCAGGGCCGAGGACGCTCTCCCAGCCGTGACCGCACCGCGATAACCAGGTCGCGTGGATCGCCCTGGCCCCGAGGCGCCGGCATCCGCCGCAGGATCGTGACCGTCCGCGCCAAGCTTTTGAGCACCCACCGGCACTCTGGGCACTCGGAGGAGTGCCGCTCGATCCGGGCGCGGCTCGGCTCCGACAGTTCCCCATCGAGGTATGCCGACATGTGGCCCGGCGCCCAGCGGTGGTCACGCCTGACCCGCAGGCGATACAGAACCGTGCTCATACCAGGTGTGACCCGATCACGGGCCGGATAGGTTCTCACAGGCCGCCCAGATCCGGGGCGATCGATCCGCCGGCCCCCTGCTCACCGGGCCGGCGGCCCTGCTCACCGGGCCGCGCAGACCGGCGGTTGCTCTCGAGCTGGCGGGCTCCGCCGGCGGGAGCCGAGGCCGGCATCGGAAACCCTATGGCCCCGAAGAGGCGGGTTGCGCGTCGATCATCACCGTGCCGCGTCCCGCGACCTCGATCTCGGTCCCCGGGACGCACAGGGCGATCTCTTGCGCTTCCTCGCGAAGGGTCCGGCGCAACTGCAGGAACGTCACCGTGCCGAGCGAAGCCGGTACCCAGAGGGCTATTGCGCGGTAGGCGAGTACCGCGGCGGTGGCCGCAGCGACGGGGACGCCGTAGAGCACGAGCGTGCCGATGGTCCCGATGTCGATGCCTCCGATTCCGCCCGGCAGCGGGAGCAGGCCGCCGAGCGCGCCGATCAAGTAAGCGATCCAGACGATCGCCATCGGCGGAGCCGGGCCGAACGCGCGGAAGCAGGCCCAAAGCACGAGGATGTCGAACGCCATGTAGCCGAGTGAGCCGGCGAGCAGGACCACGTCGCCGCCACGCACGAGGAGCACCGATTCCGAGATGCCGTCCGCCAACGCCGCGGACCCGCGTGCGAACCGCGATGCGCCGGTGCCGCCTCGCCCGGCGGCCCTCCGGCGCGCGCCCGCGACCAAGCGCTCGGCGAGCAGAACGGCCAGAATCGTCAAACCGGCCGCCACCGCCGGCCCGAGCGTCAAAGCCAGGCTGGCGCGCCCGGGAAACAGCCCCGCCGCCAGACCCAGACCCACGACCACCACCGCGCTGAAGTTGGCCAGTGAGGTGAGCAGGAAGAACGCGACCGTCCGTCTGGCGATGTGGGCGACCGGCATGCCGCCGCGCCGCAGCGCCCAAGCCCCGAGCGCCAGACCGCCGGCCCCACCCGCCGGCAACAGCGCGGTGGCCGCGAGCTCGGACATCCCTATCTGGTAGCTCAGCCGGAGGGTCATGCGGCGGCAGAACACGGATCGGAAAACCGCCACGTAGGAGAGGCTCGAGAGCACCTCGAAGGCGCCCGCGAGCCCCAGCCACGGCGCACTGGCGTGCGCGAAGCGCGTTCGCAGGCTGGCCAGGCCGGGCAGCACGGTCACCGCCACGATCACGCCCACGATGACGCCGCCGAGGATCAGTAAAGAGCGGACCGGGCGCCGCCGATGCAGCTCCTCTGGAAGATCCAGATCGGTCTTGGTGACCCGAGGGATCCCGGCTGGCGGCTCGCGGGGAGTCAACGGTGAGAGGGGCACTCGCATATCGTGACGTGATCGGGATGCGCCCCGGGGTCGGTCACAATCTGCCGCGAATGTCCGGCATCACCTCGGCCCGCCACCGCGACGGGCCCCGCACCGAGCCCGCCGACCTGGGCGTGATCGAGGCGGCGGGGCTGCTGCGCGAGCGGCAGCTCTCGGCGGTCGAGCTGGCCAGCGCATGCCTGCGACGGATCGAGGAGCGCAACGGCGGCGAGCCGACGTACGGCGGATCACCGGAGGCGATAAACGCCTGGGCACGTATCTACCCGGAGTTGGCGCTTGCCCAGGCGCGGGAGGCGGACGAGCGACGCGCGCGCGAGCGCGATGGCGATCGTGTGCCTCTGCTCACTGGGATCCCATTGGCCCTCAAGGACCTCTACGGAGTCGCGGGGCTGCCGCTCACGGCCTCGAGCCGGGTGCTCGACGGCAACATCGCAACCCGCGATGCGACGATCTGCCGCCGCCTGCGCGGGCAGGGCATGGTGCTGGTGGGCCACACGCACACGCACGAGTTCGCGGCCGGAGGGACGACCGACCAGGTCGGTAACCCGTGGGCACGCGATCGAGTCGCGGGGGGCTCGAGCGGCGGCAACGCCGCGGCGCTCGCGGCGGGCATGACGCCCGCAGCTTTGGGCACGGACACCTGCGGCTCACTGCGGATCCCGTCCGCGTGCTGCGGAACGAGCGCAATCAAGCCCACTCACGGCCGGACCCCGATGGACGGGATCATCCCGCTGGCGCCGTCGCTCGATCACGCCGGCCCGATGGCACGATCGATCGCCGACTGCGCGGCGCTGCTCGCGGGGATGACCGCGGGCGGGCCGGACATAACACCGCTGATGCCACCGCCGGCGGACCTCGGCGAGCTGCCGCTGACGCCCCGCCCGGGCACCCGGCCGCTGGCAGGCGTGACCGTCGCGCTGACCGATCGGACCAGCGCCGTCGCGATCGATGAGCCGGTGGCGGCCGCGCTCGACGCCGCCCGGCGCGCGTGCGAGCGTCTCGGCGCGCGCGTCACCGCGCTGTCGGCGCCGTGGGCGGCGCTCGGGAATGACCTGGGCACGATCCTGCTGACCGAGGTGTGGTCCTACCACTCGAGGTTCATCGAGGTCCGGGATCGGTATCGCCCGGCGATCGCCGAGCTCGTCGAGGCCGCGGCCGGCTTTTCCGACGCTCAGGCCTACCTCGGCGCTCAGCAGAGCAGAGCGGACGGGACGGCGGCCTGGGAGGCGTGGTTTTCAGCCAACCGAGTCGACCTGGTGCTCGAGCCGACGCTGCCGATCGTGCCCTACCGCCGTGGTCCGGGGTACGAGCGAGGGCACGCCGGCGGTCCGGGGGACCCGATGATCGCGCTCACGGCGTTGTGGGACATGACCGGAATGCCGGTCGCCTCCCTTCCGGTCAACCCACACGTGGGTGTATCGCTGATCGCGCCGCGCGGCGCCGAGGCGCCACTGGTACAGGGCGCGATCGATCTACAGGCCAATGAGCTCGCGGTGCCCGTCTGGGTGCCGTGAGCGCTGACCTAGCTGGCGATGTCCACGTGTAGGCGAACGGTCGTGCCGCTCGCGCTCGGCCGCAGCTCGACCAGATCGCAGATCTGATTGACCAGCCACAGGCCGCGCCCGGAAACCCAGTCGGGGGCGGGCCGGCGCCGCCCGACGAGGGGGTCCTCGAGGCGGCCGTCATCGCTGATCTCGCACACCACCCGATCCCCCTCGATCCACATGCGAAGCTCGCCGGGCGTGTCGCTGTAGCGCAGCGCATTGGTGGCCACCTCGTGGACGGCGAGGACGAGGTCGCTCGAGCGCGGCACGCCAAGTCCCACCATCCGCGAGTAGCTCTCGACGACCCGCCGCAACGACGCCAGATCTTCACCCACCGAGATCTTCGCGACCGTGGCGTGCGGCTCGGGGAGCGGCCACTCAGTCGAGTACCAGATGTTCAGCGGGTCGGTGTAGCCGCCGCTGGCGGTGCGGTCGCCGCAGCGGACCAGCTCCGGATGGGTCCGTTCGGCGTCGGCGATCACCCGCGGGTCGAGTCCATCCGTGTCATAGGGACAGAGGATGCTGATCGGGGACTCGCCGAAGGCAAAGTTCAGTAACGCCTCGTGGCGCGTGGCCTCGACCGTCTCCGAGCGGCTGCGTCCCGGCCAGATCGGCTCGCCGATGAACCGGCAGCGCCGGCGTCCTTGGCCCTCCGACCACTCCCGTACGGCCGGGATGATCCTGCTCGGGTTGCGGCCCAGCTCACTCATGTCCATGAATTCGACCCGTCGCGCATCGCCGGTCAGCGCGGTCCGTAGCGCACGGTGCTTAGGCCGGGGAACGGCAACCAGAACCGGCTCGCTCCGGTCGAGGCCGGCCTCGATGAACTGCCTGCACCCGGCGATGTGCTCGTCCTCGCTGCCGTAGAGCAGCGCCTGATGCACTAGGCCGTGAGTCCGTGGATGCGCCATGGCAGCAGTCTTCGTCTTCCCCGATGACGGTAGACCAACACCGTCCGGAGTTAGGGAAACTTTACCCAGCCGGGTCCCGTATCCAGGTGTTGTGGGGTGTGCCGGCAACGGGCCTACCCCAGGCCAGGGTGGTCAAGCGGACACACCCCGTCGGGCGGCAAGCGGCGTGTCGGCGCCTCAACCGACGGGCTAAAGCGACAATCCCATTCCGTGCCTCGCCTTACGCTCCATCCAAAGCTCGCCGTTTTTGTAATGGCCCTGACCCTCGCTTCATGCGGTGGCGCCGCGCACAGCGCCGGGCCCGCCCAGAGCCGGCCCTCCCCAGCGATCCACCTGCCATCCGGCGCCCCGGCGCACATCGCGGTGATCCTGATGGAGAACGAGGAGTACGGCGACATCATCGGCTCGCGGTCCACGCCGTACATCAACCGCCTCGCGGCGCGATACGCGCTGGCCCGCCAGATGTATGCGATCAGTCATCCCTCCCTGCCGAACTACCTCGCGCTGACCGGCGGATCGACGTTCGGAATCTCCAGCGACTGCACCGATTGCACCATTCACACGACCAGCATCGTCGACCAGCTCGAGCGCTCGCACATCTCCTGGAAGGCCTACATGGAAGACCTTCCACATCCTTGCTTCACGGGCGCGGGCTCCGGGGCCTACGCCAAGAAGCACGACCCCTTCATCTATTACACGTCCGTCGTGAACGATCCTGCGCGGTGCACCCGGATCGTGCCTCTGGCCCAGCTCGCCCAAGACGAGCGCGCGGACGCCCTGCCCAGGTTCATCTGGATCACCCCGAATCTGTGCCATGACATGCACGATTGCGATCCCGGCACTGGCGATCGCTTCCTCTCGGGTCTCGTCCCCCCGCTGCTCCGCGCGCTCGGCCGCGGCGGGCTGTTGATCCTCACCTGGGACGAGGGCTCGAGCGACAACGGCTGTTGCCGGCTGGCCTCGGGCGGGCACGTCGCGACGATCCTCGCGGGCGGAGCCGCACGCCCGGGAGGTCGTACGAGCACTCCGGTCGATCACTACTCCGTGCTTCAGGCGATCGAGGATCTGTTCCGCCTGCCGCGGCTGCGGGGCGCCGCCTGCGCGTGCACTCCGTCCCTAGAACCCCTGCTGGCTGGGCGCTAGCGCTTAGGGCGCCTGCTTGCGGGGCTCGCTGGCGGCTAGCGACCCGAACCGACGATCTGACGGTCGCCGGGCTCCTCGTCGGGGGTCCCGGCGGGCCCGAACCCGACCCGCACGATCGCCCCGCCGTCAGGCGCGTTGGTGGCCTCGACGAACCCGTCGTGCGCCTGCGCCGTCTGGCGGACGATCGCCAGCCCGAGCCCGGAGCCGGGCTTCGAGCGGGCCTCCCGGGCGCGGTGGAAGCGATCGAACACGAACGGCAGGTCCTCATCGCGAAATCCCGGACCGTGGTCGCGAACGGTCAGGGTCGCCCCACGCAGCCCCACCTCCACCACCCCGTCCGGAGGGCTCCACTTGCGGGCGTTGTCGAGCACGTTGGTCACCGCCCTGGCGATCCGGTCCCCGTCGCCGTGCACGAGCGCCGGCTCGAACGTCGCGTTCACGGTCAGCCCGGGAGCCCGCCGGCGCGTCCGCTCCACCGCCTCGGCCACGATCCTATCCAGGCGCACCTCCTCGAGCTCGCCGCCGGGTTTGCTGCCACGCGCGAGCTCGACGATGTCGGCGACGAGCGCGGTGAGCTCGTCGAGCTCCTCGATCACGTCCGCGCGCAGCGCCTCGCGGTCCGCCTCGGACAGCCGCTCTTCGTCGCGCATCAGCTGGAGGTTGGCCCGGATCGTGGAGATCGGCGTGCGAAGCTCGTGTGAGGCATCGGCGACGAGGTTGCGCTGCGACGCCACCGATTCCTCGAGCGCGTCGAGCGTGTTGTTGAACGTCCGCGCCAGGCGCGCGAGCTCGTCCCGGCCGATCACCTCCAGGCGCTTCTGCTCGAGCCTCTCCGGGTTGTTCGCGATCGACTCGGTCTGCCGGGTGAAGCGCTCGACCGGCGCCAGGGCCGTCCGTGCGACCAGGAACCCGAGCACCGCCGCCAGCGCGATGCCGCCAGCCGCAATCAGGACCACCAGCAGCAGCTCGTTGCTGAGCGTGTGGTCGACATCGGTCAGCGGGAGGGCGACCGCGAGCGCGCCGCGCGGTCCGATCCCGGTCGCCATCACGCGGATGTGCGTCCCGCCTACCGTCATGCTCGTGAAGTACTGGCCGTGACCGCTGGCCGCGAGGCCCTTCAGGCGCGCGTCGGGAGGGATCGCGTAGTGCTGGCTCGGCGAGAACGTCGTGCCATCGGGCTTGACCACCGTGAACGTGCCTTGAGGGCCGCCGAACGAACTCGGCGGAAGCCGGTCGAGCCCGAGTCCTTCGTCCCGGTCGCTGGACCCGTCGAACTCGCCGTTCGTGGCCCCGCCGCCGACGGTCGGCGTGGGCCCGGGACCCGAGCCGGCTCGCTGAAGCACCGGCTGGGCGACGTTGCGCAGCTGGTTGTCGACCTGCCCGAGCAGCTGCGACCTCGTCCCCGCATACGCGGACACCGCGACCGCGATCACGGCCAGCGCCACCGCCACTCCCGCGGCAATCGCCATCCGCGCTCGCAGGCTCACCGCTTACGCCTCCGTGGGCTCCCGAAGCGAGTAGCCGACCCCGCGCACCGTGTGGATGACCGAGCCGGCGCCGGCCTCCTCGAGCTTGCGCCGGAGATAGCCGATGTACACGCGCAGTGCGTTCGAGCTGGCCCCGAAGTCGTATCCCCACACCCGGTCGTAGATCAGGCTGTGGGGGAGCACCCGGCGCGGGTTGAGCATCAGCACCTCCAGCAGCTGGTACTCGGTGCGGGTGAGCTCGACCAAGTTCTCCCCCACCCACACGCCGTGGCGTGACGGATCGAGCCGCAGCTCGCCGAAGGACAGGCCTCCGTCGGCCTCCGCCTCACCGCGCGAGCGGCGCAGCAGGGCCCGCAGGCGCGCCTTCAGCTCATCGATGTCGAACGGCTTGACCAGGTAGTCGTCGGCGCCGGCGTCGAGGCCGTCGATCCGGTCCGATACGGCATCGCGGGCCGTGAGCATCAGCACCGGAACGCGGTTGCCCTCGCGACGGAGCAGCCGGCACACCTCGAGGCCGTCGATGTCGGGAAGCCCGATGTCGAGCACCACCGCGTCGGGCACGCTGCCCGTGACCTCGGCGAGCGCGCCGGCGCCGGTCTCACTCAAGCGCACCTCGTATCCGGCGAGCGTCAGCGCGCGCCGCAGCACGTCCCGCAGGGCGCGATCGTCGTCGACCACCAGCAGTCTCATGCGTCCATTGTGGTGCGCCGACGCACCGAACGCGAGCTCTTCCTACGTACGTCTTACCTCTCGCTCGCGCAAGACAGCCCCCAGGATCCCGTTCACGAACGCCGGCGCTTCGGCGCCGCAGAACCGCTTGGCCGTCTCGACCGCTTCGTCGATCGCGCCCTCCGGCGGTATGGGGTTCTCTCCCGGCAGCTCCTCGCCGTACAGCATCTCGGCCATGCCGACGCGCAGGATCGATCGCTCGAGCGGCGCGATCCGCTCGAGCGACCATCCGGTGGCGTGCTCGCGGATCAGTTCGTCGAGCTCTGGCTGGCGGTCGCGGACCAGGTGCACGACCGCGCGGGTGAATTCATGCACGTCGCGCGGGAACGTCTCCTCGAGCGGCCGGCCGAGGAGATCGCTCTGATACAGGGCCCACACGGCGGCGCGCCGCTGCTCGGTCCTAAGCACGGGAGACGTATGCGCCCGAGCGCGTGTCCACCCGCACGACGTCACCGACGTCGATGAACAGGGGCACCTGGACGCGGGCCCCGGTCTCGAGCACGGCTGGCTTGGTCCCGCCGCCCGACGCGGTGTCGCCCCGCACCCCGGGCTCCGTCTGGGTGACCGCCAGGTCGATCGCGCTCGGGAGCTGCACGTCGGCAGGCTGCCCGTCTATGTACAGCAGCTCGACCTCGTCGGACTCCTTCATCCAGCGCAGCGCCGGGAGGAGCGAGCTCTCGGGAACGGTCAGCTGCTCGTAGCTCTCGGAGTCCATGAAGTGCGCGTCGGCGCCGTCGTGGTAGAGGAACTGCATGCGCCGGGTCTCGGTCCGCACCGGGCGGAACTTCTCCCCCGCCCGGAACGTCCGGTCGATCACCGCGCCGTCGCTCGCCCGGCGCAGCCTCGTGCGCACGAACGCGCCGCCTTTGCCGGGCTTGACGTGCTGAAACTCGAGGATCTTGAAGATCGTGCCGTCGACGTCGATGTGCGTGCCGTTGCGAAATTGGTTGGTCGAGATCATCCGCGGGCCAGTGTAGACAGCGGCGGCACCCGCGCCGCCCGGCTCAGCTAATCCGCAGCGATCAGCTCCTTTGAGATGTGCGTGAGGATCTCGCAGCCGTCCTCGGTGACCACCACAAGGTCCTCGATCCGCACGCCGAAAGCACCTGGCAGGTAGATGCCGGGCTCCACGGTCACCACGTTGCCGGGGCGGAGAACGTCCTCGGTGCGCTGGGAGAGGCGCGGCGCCTCGTGGACCTCGAGCCCCACGCCGTGTCCGAGCCCGTGGCCGAAACGCTCGCCCTGGCCGCCCGCGTCGATGACCGCTCGCGCGACGCCGTCGACCTCGCGCCCATCCGCCCCGGCCCTGACCGCGGAGACCCCGGCGAGCTGTCCCTCGAGCACGAGCCGGTAGACATCGGCGACCTCCGGACCCGTTTCGCCTGCCCCCACGGTTCGCGTGCAATCCGAGCAGTACCCGTCGAGCTCGGCCCCCCAATCGATCACCACCACCTGTCCGCGCGCGACCTCCACGTCGCGGGGAGTGGCGTGGGGCAGGGCGCCGTGCGGGCCGGCGGCGACGATCGACTCGAACGCCGGCCGCAGCGCGCCCAGCTCGCGCATCGTCTGCTCGAGCGCCATCGCCAGCCCGCGCTCGGTGTGGCCGACCAGTCCGCCGCCGATCAGCCTCTCGAACGCCGCGTCGGCCAGCTCGCTGGCCGCCCGGATCCGCTCGATCTCCTCGGGCTCCTTGACTGCCCGCAATCCTTCGACCAGGCCGTCGAGCCCGATCAGCTCGTAGCGCTCGGGGAGGAGGTCGCGCAGGCGGGCGTACTGCCGAACCGACACGTGGGCCTCCTCGAATCCGACGCGCGCGTCGCTCTGCGCGATGACGTCCTCGATGGCTTCGAGCAAGTCGAGCGATGCCTGCCGGCGATCGAAGGCGGGATCGACCTCCTCGGCCGCCTGCTCGACGTAGCGGAAGTCGGTAATGAACATCCGCGTCTCGGGCCCGATCAGCGCCACCCCGTTGGACCCCGTGTACCCGGTGAGGTACCGGACGTTGACGAGGTTCGTGACGAGCATCACGTCGACCCCTGCATCCGGGAGCCGGGCGGCCAGACGGTCCGCGCGGGCAGCCAGGCGCCCGGAAGCGGGTGGGCGGCCGGCGCGGGCGGTCATGTCGAGAGCTCCGTGCGCAACCGCTCGAGCGCCTCGCGATAGCCGGCGGGGCCCTTTCCGGCGACCCGCGCGATGCACAGGTCCCGGATCACGGACCGGTGCCGCCACTCCTCCCGCGAGTCGACATCCGAGAGATGGATTTCCACCGCGGGCAGCCCGGCCAGCTCGAGCGCGTCGCGGATCGCGTAGGAGTAGTGGGTCCAGGCCCCCGGGTTGAGCAAAATCGCATCGGCCAGGTCCTCGAGCCTGTGCAGGTGCTCGACGAATGCTCCCTCGTGGTTGGTATGAAAGAAGCGGGTCTTCATGCCTAGCTCCGCCGCGGTCTCGGACACCTGGAGTTCGAGCTCGGCCAAAGTCAAGGCCCCGTACTGGGAGGGATCGCGACGACCCAGCTGGTCGAGGTTGACGCCGTGCATGACCTCGATTCGGTTGCGCGTGGCGCTCACGTCTGCGCCAGCTCTCCCACGGCGGCGCGCAGCGCGGTTCCGGGGACGATGCATCCCGGGCGTGGCAGGCCGGGAGCGTCGAGCAGCACGAACGGCACCGGTCCCTCCCCCAGGCGCTTTTTGTCCCGCGCCGTCGCGTTCACCACGGCGGCCGGGTCGACGCCGTCGAGCCTGGTCGGAAGCCCGCGGGCGGCCAGCAGCTCCGACACCTCGTCGCGGAGATCGGCCTGGTCGGAGAGGCGCAGCGCCGCGAGCAGCCCCAGCCCGACCGCTTCACCGTGGCGGTAGCGGGCATATCCGGTCGCGGTCTCGATCGCGTGTCCCACGGTGTGGCCGAGATTCAGCGCCTGTCTGGCGCCGTCGTCGCGCTCGTCCCGTGCGACGAGGCGGAGCTTGGTAAGCACGCACGCGGCGATGATCTCGGGGCTGTCCGGTGAGGCGCCGGCGCGGATGCGCTCCCACAGATCGCCTCCGGCGATCAGCGCGGTCTTGACCGCCTCGGCGTAGCCCGCGGCCAGCTCCGCCGGTGGAAGGCTTTTCAGCCCATCGGGGTCGGCGATCACCGCCACCGGCTGGTGGTAGACGCCGACGTAGTTCTTGGCTTCGGCCAGGTCGACGCCGGTCTTGCCGCCGTACGCGGAGTCGAGCTGGGCCACAAGCGTGGTCGGCACCTGGACGTAGCTGACGCCTCGCTGGTAGGTGCCCGCGCAGAACCCGGCGAGGTCACCGACGACGCCGCCTCCGAGAGCCACGACGAGATCCTGTCGAGTCATGCCGGCGCGCGCCAGCTCGGTCCACACGATCTCGGCGTGAGCCACGGTCTTGGACTGCTCGCCGGGCATGATCGCGACCCGGCCGGAGAGCGGTTCGAGGGCGTGCCCGTAGAGCCTTCCGGCGGTGCCGTCGGTCACGAGGAACCGCCGGCCGGCGAGCATCTTCGGCCAGAAGCGCTGATCGGTGAGCAGGCCCGCGCCCAGGTAGGCGGGATAGTCGCCCGATGCGCTGGCCGCCCACAGCATCTGGGCCCCGCGCGGCATTCCATCGAGCGCGGCGAGCACGGCGGCCATCTCCCGGGCGCGCTCGGTCGGGACGACCGCGTCGGCGAGCGCGGCGTACACCGGCTCGCGTTCGCGGTAGAGCCACTCGAACCGGCCCCGGTCACGGGCGAGCGGGCGGCCAGTGCCCTGGCACCGCGCCCATGCCTCGGCCAGCGGGACATCGATCCAGATCACCCGGTGGCGACGCAGCGCCTCGCGCACCCGCGGATCGCCGGTCGCGCCCCCGCCGAGCGAGATCACCCGCGCGCCCGGATCATCCAGAAGCTCGAGCGTGATCCGGGCCTCAGCATCGCGAAAAGCGGGTTCGCCGTCCTCGGCGAACACCCGCTCGATCGTTTTGCCGAGCCGCTGCCCGACCACGTGATCGACGTCGATCGCCGAGGCACCGAGGACCTCCGCCGCGCTCGAGGCGGCGGTCGACTTGCCGGCTCCCATGAAGCCGATGCAGACGATCGCGCGGCCCGAGCGCTCGGGTACCAGGCCGCCGGGCACGAGCCTCAGCGACGCCGCCACGCGATCCGCTCCTCGTAGGCGCGCACCGCGCGCAGGACGTCGTCGATGTGATCGCCGCCGAACTTGCGCCGGTACGCGTCGGCGAGCACGAACGCGACCATCGCCTCCCCGACCACGCCGGCGGCTGGAACGGTGCAGGAGTCGGTTCGCTCACGCAGCGCCTCTGCCGGCTCATGGGTGGCGATGTCCACCGAGCGAAGCGGCTTGGTGAGCGTGGGCAACGGCTTCATCGAGGCGCGCACGACCACCGGGGCGCCCGTCGTCATCCCCCCTTCCACGCCGCCCGAGCGGTTCGTCGCGCGGTAGTAGCCCCGCGCGTCGTCGTAGAAGATCTCATCGTGCGCCTGGGATCCGGGCATGCCCGCGACCTCCACCCCGTCTCCGATCGACACCGCCTTGATCGCCTGGATCGAGAGGATCGCCTGCCCCAGCCGTCCATCCAGCCGTTCCTCCCATGACACGTGCGACCCGAGGCCCGGCACCACTCCGAACGCTCGCACCTCGAACACGCCTCCGAGCGATTCGTTCTCCTTGCGCAGGCGGTCGATCTCGGCCACCATGGCGCGGCTCGACTCGGGGTCGAGGCAGCGAACCGGTGACTCGTCGACCGCCGCGAAGTCCTCCGGAACGAGATCATCCCGGCGCGGCGCGCTCACGCCCGTGATCTGGATCACGTGCGAGAAGACCTCCACGCCGAGCACCTTCAAGAACGCCTTGGCGATCGCGCCGCCGGCCACCCTGGCTGCCGTCTCCCGGGCGCTCGCCCGCTCCAGGACGTCGCGTACATCGCTCAGCCCGAACTTCTGCGTGCCCACCAGATCCGCGTGCCCGGGCCGCGGCAGGTGCACCTCCTGGACATCCTCCTCGACTGGCCAGGGGTTCATCCGCTCCTCCCAGTTGGCGTAGTCGCGGTTGACGACCCCCAGCGCGATCGGGCCGCCGAGCGTCCGTCCGTGGCGCACGCCGCCGGTCACCTGGATCTGGTCACGCTCGATCTTCATCCGGCCGCCGCGGCCATGACCGAGCTGCCTACGCGCCAGATCACGGTTGATCGCGTCGCGGTCGAGCGCCAGCCCGGCTGGAAGCCCCTCGATGATGCAGGTCAGGCCGGGTCCGTGCGACTCGCCGGCGGTGATCATTCGCAGCGCCATCGGCGCCTTAGGTTACGGCTCGTCACGTGCCGGTCTCGGCCGGCGGGTCCGCTTGGGCGTCGTGCCCGGCCTGGAACCGACCGCTACCACCGCACCACGGACACGTGACGTTGTGCGGGGTCCCACCGAGGCCTGAGATGAGCTTGCCGGTACCTCGGCACGGTGAGCACCGACCCCGGTCCTCGGCGTCCGCGCTCATGTTCGCCGCACCGCCACCAGCACGCCATCACCGACCGGAAGCGCCGTCCCCTCGAACTCCGCCAGCGACAGCACGCGCTCGTTGAACGCGCGAGCGTTCGCGATGTGCTCATCGTTCCAGGCTCCGTCGCTCCGCCCCTCGGCGACGGTGCCGCGAAGCAGGACGTTGTCGACCACCAGGAGCGCGCGCTCCCCGAGCAGCGGCAGCAATAGATCGAGGTACTCCTGGTATTGAGTCTTGACGCCGTCCACGAACGCCAGGTCGAACGACCCCTGCAGCTGTGGCAGGCCGAGCCGCGCGTCCTCCAACCGAAGATCCACCCGGTCGAGTACGCCCGCGCGATCGAGGTAATCCCGCGCGGCGGCCTGGCGCCGCCGGTCGATGTCGAACGAGACGATCGTCCCGTCGGACGGAAGCGAGCGGGCGAGATACAGGGTGGAGACGCCGATCGCGGTGCCGATCTCCACCACCCGGCGCGCTCGCCGGGTGGTGGCGAGGAGGGCAAGCAGCTGCCCGGTCTCCGGAAGGACGATGGGAATGTCCTCGCGCGCCCCGTGGGCCTCCATCTCGGACAGGACCGGATCGGGCTCGGGGCGCAGCCCCGCGAGATATGAAGACACGGCCTCGGTGACGATCATCGAATTGACGATACTGACGCCGGGCTAGCCCGCACCGCCAGGCGCATGGCGTCGACAGGAGCGCGCCGGCCGGTGAAGAGCTCGAAGCTGAGCGCCCCCTGGCCCACGAGCAGTTCCAGCCCGTCGATCACGGGGAGCGATCGCGCGCGCGCCGCCCGGATGAGAGCCGTCTCGGTGTCCGCGTAAACAAAATCGACGACGCAGGCGAAGTCCCCCAGCGCATCGGGGCTCAGCGGCAGCTCACCGAACGTGGAGTCGTCGGCGTGCAGCCCACTCGGGGTGCAGTTGACCAGCACGTCGGCGGGTTCCGCGATCTCGGTGGGGATCGCCCCGAGGTCCGCGCTCAGACGACCGGCGCGCTCCGGCGTGCGGTTCCAGACGCGGACCTCGCCGGCGCCGGCATCGAGCAGCGCCCAGACGGCGGCGCGCGCGCTTCCGCCGGCGCCCAGAACGAGCGCGGTCCGGCCGCCGACCGGGAACGGGAGCGCCTGGATCAGAGCGGGCGCGTCGGTGTTGTCGGCGTGGATGCCGGCGAGTCCGTCGAACGTGAGCGTGTTTGCGGCGCCGATCGCCCGCGCCCGCGGCGTCGTCGCAGTCGCGAGCGACAGCGCCGCCTCCTTGTGCGGAATGGTGACATTTGCTCCCCTGAAGCCGGCGCCGGGGAGCGCCCCAACCGTTTCGGCGAGCAGCTCTGGCGGCACGGGAAGCAGCTGATAGCGCCAGTCGCGCAGCCCGACCGCGCTCAGCGCCGCGTTCTGCATCGCGGGTGAGCGGCTGTGCGCGACTGGCCAGCCGAGCACCCCCAGGCGCGTGGCGCCGTTCATCGGTTGCGTCTTCTCAGCAATGCACCGGCGAGCGCCCGCCGCGTCTGGCTCGCGCGTTCTGGTACTGCTGCGCGAGCACCTCGAACTGCTTGTAGCTCGAGGTGAACGACTGCTCGCCGTTGCCGCACGGCTTGACGACGAAATACAGGTAGTTGGTGTTCGCGGGATGGGCGGCGGCCTCGATCGAAGGCAGGCCGGGGTTGTCGATCGGCGTCGGTGGAAGGCCCTTGTGGATCCGCGTGTTGTACGGCGAAGGGGAATTGAGCTCGGCTTCTGTGAGGGGCTGCGTGTAGTTTCCGGTCGCGTATCGGGTCGTGGCGTCGATCTGCAGCGGCATACCGTCGGCGAGGCGGTTGTAGATGACCGAGGCGACCAGCGGCCGGTCATGGGCGGTGGAGGCCTCGGCCTCGATCATCGAGGCGATCGTCAGCACGTCGTACCGGGTCACGTGCTGGCTCCGCGCGTATCCCAGGTTCACGCTCGCGAACCGTTGGCGGAATGTCTTCAGCTGGTCGGCGACAAGCGCGGGAATGCTGACCGGTTCGCGCAGCTGGTAGGTCGAGGGGAACAGGAACCCCTCGAGCGAGGACGTCCCGGCCGGGGCTCCATAGTGCCCCGGGTCCAGCAGAGGCGAATGCCGGGTTGCTGCGAGGTAGCTGCCGGCAACGCCCTGCGAGCGGAGCAACGCGTCGATCTGGCGCCTGGTCCGGCCCTCCGTGATCGTCAACTCGGTCACCTTCGCGGCCGGCGGCGGCGTGGTCAGGATCTTGAGGACGTCGCCGTAGCTCATGTCGCGCTTGAGCTGGTAGGTGCCGGAGCGCAGGTCACCCCGGTCGCCGGCGAGCGTCGCCCGAATCTCGAAGAAGAACCCGGAGGAAATCACGCCCTCGCGCGCGAGCAGGTCCCCGACCTGGCTCGACGTCAGCTCAGCCGGAATGGTGACCGTGACGCCCCCGTTCCCGGAACCGTGGAACGGCTGGAACAGCTCGACGAGGAACCAGATCAGCGCGGCCCCGGCGACCAGCGCGAGCACGGACACGATCCTCCCCGTCCACGAGTGGCGCTTCTCGACCCGTCGCGGAGCTCGCTCCCGGCGCGCGGGCCGCGGACGTCGCTCCGAGCCCGCCGCGCGCTTCATGCTCGCGCGATGGCGGCGGCTGACACGCCGCGTACCGGATGCGACCTCGCGCTCCTCCTCCTCTTCCTCCTCGTCGAACGACTCCCCCTCGTCGTACGACTGCTCCTCCAAGCGCCGCTGCTCCCGCTCGAGCCGGGCCGCCTCGCGCTCCTCGGCTGTCCTCTCGTGATCGCTCACGACCGCTCCGCCGCCATCCTCTGCGTCGCGAGCCAGCTCTCGAGCAGGTGCGCCGCGGCCCGCGAGTGTTCACTTGCCTTGCCCCCGGTGAGCCCGGCCAGAACCGTCGTGAAGCGCTCGTCGTGGAGCTCTACCGGAACCGGCAGAGCGCTCTGAAGCGTCGAGGCGAACGAGCGTGTCTCGGCGGTCTGCGCCGAGTCCCGGCCCGACAGCGAGAGCGGCAGTCCCACCACGACTCGGTCGACGCCGAGGTCCGCGACGAGCGCCCTCAGGCGCGCCAGCCCCCGCTGCGATGCCGGCGCGGGCACGGGGTCGATCGGGGTCGCCAGCACTCCGGTGGGGTCGCTGACCGCGCACCCGCAGCGTCCTCTCCCGTAGTCGAGCGCGAGGACCCGCATATCCTCAGCCGCTGAGAGCCGCCTCGATCGCGTCGGTCGCGGCGCCGATCGCCTCCGGCAGCTTCGCCACGTCGCGGCCGCCGGCCCGCGCGAGCGTGTCGCGCCCGCCGCCACCCCCGCCGACCGCAGCAGCTGCCACCTTGACGATCTCTCCCGCCCGCAGTCCGCGATCGACGAGCGACGGGGACACGCTCGCGATCAGGTTGACGCGGTCCTCGCCCGCGCTGGCCAGGACGATGACGGCATCGCCGATCTTGTTCTTCAACCGATCCGCGAGGTCGAGGAGCGCCTGGCCATCGGGCACGTCCACGTCGGCCACCAGCACGCGGGCTCCGGAGCGCTCGACGGTCATCGACGCGAGCCGCTCGAGATCCACGCCGTCGGTTCCGTCGCCTCCGCGACGAGCGGCCCGCTCGAGGTCGCGCACCTGAGACCGCAGCTCGGCGACCAGCTCGGGGACGCGCTCCGCGGGCGCGCGCAAGGTGTCCGCGGCGTCGCTCAGCGCCCGGTCGTAGCGGCGCAGCAGCGCGACGCCCGCCGGTCCGGTGACCGCTTCGATTCGCCGGACGTTCGCCGCGCTCGAGGTCTCGCTGAGGATCTTGAACAGCCCGACCTCGGAGGTGAACCGCACGTGCGTCCCCCCGCACAGCTCGCGCGAGAACGATCCATCCCCGACCTCGACCATGCGGACTATGTCGCCGTACTTCTCGCCGAACAGCGCCATCGCGCCGAGCGCGCGCGCTTCGGGGAGCGTGGTCGTGATCGCGCGCACCGGCTGGCTCTCGAGGATCCACCCGTTGACCGTGTTCTCGATCTCGTCGAGTTGCGCCGGCGTGAGCCTGCTCGAGTGGGTGAAGTCGAAGCGCAGCTTGTCGGGGCCGACGTACGAGCCCGCCTGATGGACGTGGGGGCCGAGGATGCGCCGGAGCGCGGCGTGCAGCAGGTGGGTGGCGGTGTGGTTGCACTCCGTGCCGTGCCGCGCGGCTCGATCGACGTGGGCGTGAACGCGCTCGCCCGCCTCGAGCGTGCCCTGCTCGGGCACCACCACGACCACCTGGTCATCCCCGACACGTAGAACATCGTCCACGCGCGCGCGACAGTCTCCATCGGAGCACTCGACGTAGCCCGAGTCGGCTATCTGGCCGCCGCCCGTGGCGTAGAACGGGGACTCCACGAGCTTCACCAGCACCCGGCCGTCGTCGCGGGCGACCGCGCCCACCATCGTCTCGCGATCGGTGGTCTCGTAGCCGACGAAGTCGGTGGCGAAGCCGGCGTCACCCGCAAACGCCTCGAGGCGCTCGCGCAGCTCCTCGGTGCCGGCGAATCGTCCGGATCCGCGTCGGGCCCGCTCGCGCTGCTCGTCCATGAGCTCCTCGAAACCGACCTCGTCGACGCCCAGGTCGTGCTCGGAGAGCAGCTCCCGCGTCAGATCGATGGGAAAACCGTACGTGTCGTGCAGGAGGAATGCGTCCTCGGCCGCGATGCCCTCCTCGCCGGACCCCCGGGCGCGCGCGATCAGCTCGTCGAGGCGCTTCAGGCCCTGCTCGAGCGTGCGGCCGAATGCCTGCTCCTCCCCCTCCAACCAGGTGCGCACGGACTCTCGCTGCTCGTAGAGCTCCGGATATTCGCTGCCCATCAGCTCGGTGACCACCTCGGCGTAGCGCGTGAGGAAGCCCGGCTCGAGCTCCAGCGAGCGCCCCTGCTGGATCGCGCGTCGCATGATCCGCCGGAGCACGTAGCCGCGGTCCTCGTTGGATGGGACTACTCCGTCGGCGATCAGAAAGGTCATCGCGCGGCCGTGGTCGGCGAGCACGCGCATCGCCCGGTCGGTGGGAAAAGCGTGGCCGTACCGGCGGCCGGAGAGCTCTTCGCCGAGCGAGATGAGGGGCGCGAACTGGTCGGTCTCGAACACCGATGGCTTGTCCTGGAGGATCGCGGCCATCCGGTTCAGTCCCAGGCCCGTGTCGATGTTCTTCGCCGGCAGCGGCGTCAGCGTGTTCACCGGGTTCTGGTCGAACTGCATGAACACCAGGTTCCAGTACTCCATGAACCGCTCGTTGTCGCCCCCGGGGAGATCGTCGGGCTTGCCGAACGCGACGCCGCGATCCAGGTACAGCTCCGAGCAGGGGCCGCATGGTCCCGTGGGCCCGGCCTGCCAGAAGTTCTCTTCGCGCGGCAGCTCGACGATCCGCTCGCGCGGGACCCCGAGCGCCAGCCACGCTTCGATCGCCTCCTCGTCGTGCTCCAGTCCGAGCTCCTCGTCGCCCGCGAACACCGTGATCCAGATGTCCTCATCGCGAAAGCCGAAGCCTTCCCGCGAGAGCTCCCAGGCGAACGTGGCCGCCTCGTGCTTGAAGTAATCCCCGAACGAGAAATTGCCGAGCATCTCGAAGAACGTGAGGTGCCGGGTGGTCGTGCCGATGATGTCGATGTCGACGGTTCGAAACGTTTTCTGACAGGTCGTGACCCGAGGGTGGGGCGGGCGCTCGCGCCCTTGGAAATAGGGCTTCAGCGGGTGCATACCGGCGAGGGTGAACAGCGCCGAGGGGTCGTGCTCGGCGGGGATCAGCGAGGCCGAGGGCAGCCGCAGGTGATCGCGCTGTACAAAGAAGTCCAAGAACGTCGAGCGGATCTCGTCTGAGGTCATCGGGAGGGGAGTGTATGCCGGTTGCTCAGGCCGTACGGGAGATCGTTCCCCACCCCACCACCAGCTCGCCATCCAGCAGGCAGGCGAGCTGTCCGGGGGCAGCGCCGTCCACGGCCTCGCTCAGCTCGAGCGCGAGCGTCGCGTGCGGGCCGGGCGCCAGGTCCCCGACGATGTGGGCGCCGATTGGCCGCGAGCGGTAGCGGAGCTTGACCCGGTCGACGCGGCCGCTGGGACGGTAAAGGCGCGCTCCCCGGACCGCCACCCGTCTCGTGCGCAGGGCCGCTCTGGGCCCGACCATCACGCGGCCCAGCTCGGCGTCCTTGTCGAGCACGTAGAGCGGCTCGCGGCCGGAGACGCCGAGGCCACGGCGCTGGCCGACGGTGTACAGGTGCTGGCCGCGGTGACGGCCGAGCACACGAGCGTCGCGGTCGACGATCGAGCCCGGGCGGACGCCGAGGCCTCCGTGGCGGGCCAGGAACCGGGCCCGGTCGGTGCCGGCGAGAAAGCACAGATCCTGGGAATCGGCCTTCCTCGCGACCGGCAGACCGGCCGCTTGCGCGATCCGCCGCACCTCCGGCTTCGTCAGCTCGCCGAGCGGGAAGCGCATGCGCGCGAGAGACGCCGGCGCGAGCGCGGCGAGCATGTACGTCTGGTCCTTGGCCGGGTCGGCCGCTGCGCGAAGTAACGGGCCATCGGGATGGTCGTGCTCGGCCGTGCGAGCGTAGTGACCGGTCGCCAGCGCGTCACAGCCGAGGTTGCCGGCGAAGTCGAGCATCGCGTCCAGGCGAACGTGGCCGTTGCAGCCGACGCATGGATTCGGGGTTTCGCCCGCGGCGAACCCGGCGATGAACGGCTCGACGACCCCGGCCCGGAACTCGTCCCGCAGATCGATCGTGAAGTGCGGGAGACCCATCGAATGCGCCAGAGCGCGCGCCTGGGCCACCGCCGAGGACGAGCAGCAGCTGCGCTCGGCGTCGTTCTCCGGATCCGACCACAGCTCGAGCGTTACCGTGACGGTATCGCCGGCCCGCGCGCAGCGGAGCGCCGCCACGGCGCTGTCGACGCCGCCGCTCATCGCCACCAGCGTCCGCCGTTGCGGGGCTCGTTTCAGCTTCGCACGCTCGCGCACCGCCCCGCCGAGGGCGCAATGGAGCGCGTCGGTCGCGAGCTCGGCAGCGTGCAGCTTGGCCGGGCTGAGACCGCCGAGCTCCTCGGCTATGTCGGCTGGAGAGATGCGGGCGGCTTGGAGGATGGGACGGCCGCGGACCAGTGTCACGGCCGCACTGGCAGCCGCGGTCGCCGCGCCGCAGCCGCTCGCCACGAACCCCGCGTCATCGACGGTGTCCGCGTCGACCGACACCGAGAACTCGACTTGATCGCAACAGGCAGACGAGCCGGCGCTCGCGGTGAAGGCGCCGGCGGGCCGCCGGCCGAGGCCCTGGGGGGAGGTGAGGTGATGCTCGAACGCGAGCGGCTCCACCCCGGCGAGGATAGACGGGGGCCCCCGGCCCGCATGGCCGGGGGCCCTGGTTCGCGGTGGCCTTTCACGCCAGCCGCAGGCCCAGCTCGCGCAGCTGCCCCGGGTCCACCGGGGCCGGGGCGCCGGTTAGCGGGTCGGCACCACTGGCCGCCTTGGGGAACGCGATCACCTCGCGGATCGACTCGCCTCCCGCGATCGCCGCCGCGATCCGGTCGAGCCCCATGGCGATCCCCCCGTGCGGGGGCGCCCCGTAGCGGAGCGCGTCGAGCAGGAACCCGAACCGGGCCTGGGCCTCCGCGGCGCCGATGCCGAGCAGCTCGAACACGCGCTCCTGGAGCGCTCGGTCGTGGATACGGATGGAGCCGCCACCGATCTCGGCGCCGTCGACCACGAGATCGTAGGCCCGAGAGCTGAGCGTTTCCGGATGCTCGAAGTCGCCGGTCGGAGTGGTGAACGGATGGTGCGCGGCATCCCAGCGCTGCTCCTCGGCGTTCCAGAAGAACGCCGGAAATTCCACGATCCAGAGGATGTCGTGGCGGTCGTGGTCGACCAGATCGAAGCGACGCGCGAGCTCGAGGCGCAGCGCGCTCAGCGCTTGGCCGGCCGTGGTGATCTCGTCCGCGACGACCAACAGCAGGTCGCCCGGCTCGGCCTCGACGCGTTTGTTTACCGCCTCGATCTCCTCGCGCTTCAGGAACTTGGCCACCGGCGAGCGCCAGGTCTCCTCGCCCGGCTGGACGAAGGCCCACACCAGCCCCTTGGCGCCATGCTGCTTTGCCAGCTCGGTCAGCTCGTCGAGCGCCGAGCGCGGAAGGTCGTGGGCGCCGGCGTTGAGCCCGCGCACTACGCCGCCGTCGTGCAGCGCGCTCGAGAACACCTTGAACTCCGTGGCGGCGAGCGCCTCGCCGAGGTCGTGGAGCTCGAGCCCGAAGCGCGTGTCCGGTCGATCGATGCCATACCTCGACACGGCCTCGGCGAACGTCATCCGCCGCCACGGAGGAGGCGGGACATCGAACCCCTCGCGCTCGAACACGGCGCCCATCACGGCCTCCATGCACTCGATCACGTCGTCCTCGGTGACGAACGCCATCTCCACGTCGAGCTGGCTGAACTCGGGCTGGCGGTCGGCCCGCGTGTCCTCGTCGCGGAAGCAGCGTGCGATCTGGTAGTAGCGCTCGAGCCCGGCGATCATCAGCAACTGCTTGAACAGCTGCGGCGACTGCGGAAGGGCGTAGAAGGAGCCCGGCTGGATGCGGGCCGGGACCAGGTAGTCCCTCGCGCCTTCGGGCGTCGAGCGGGTCATGTACGGCGTCTCGATCTCGAGGAAGTCGCGCTCGTTCAGGACCTCGCGCATGGTCGCGACGATGCGGTGGCGGACCGCGAGGCGGTGCTGCATCTCGGGGCGGCGCAGGTCGAGCGCCCGGTGCTTGAGCCGCAGGGCCTCGTCGACGTGTGCGCCCTCCTCGAGCGGGAACGGCGGCGTTTCGGCGTCGCTGAGGATCTCGAGCTCCGCGACGGCAAGCTCGATCTCCCCCGTGGGGATGTTCGGGTTCACGTTGACCGGATCTCGCCGGGCAACCGTTCCGGCTGCGCTGATCACGTCCTCGGAGCGCAGCGAGTGAGCTTTTGCGTGGGCCACGGGCGCGGTCTCGGGGTGAAAGACGAGCTGGAGCAGGCCGGAGCGGTCGCGCAGGTCGATGAAGATCAGCCCGCCGTGATCGCGGCGGCGGTTGACCCAGCCCGCCACCCGCGCCTGGGTACCGGCCCGCGCGGCGGTCAGCTCCCCGCACCAGGCGTCGCGGTAGCCGTTCGGCCGCGGCGCACGCTTCACGACAGGCGGCTCCCGCGCAGGATCGTGGGAATGACGCTCTGGCGATCGACGTCGTCCTGATCCCCCGATTCCATGTTCCTGAGCGAGACCGCCGGCCTCCCCCTTGCGGTTGGATCGCCACCGTCCCCCACGATCGCGACGTACCTCGCGCCGATCCGGTCTGCGTACCTGAGCTGTCCCTTGAGCGAGCGGCCGGTCAGCTCGAGCTGGGCTTGAAGGCCCGCGCGCCGCGCCTCCTGGGCCAGCCCGAACGCGGTCCGCGCGCCGTCGGGCTCGGCCAGGGCGACGAACAGGTCGACCAGCTGAGGGGCGACCGGGAGCTCCCCGGCAGCGAGCAGCATTCGCTCCACGCCCGCGGCCCACCCGCAGGCGGGAGTCGGGGGTCCTTCGAGCTGCTCGATCAGCCGGTCGTAGCGCCCCCCACCGCCCACGCCCGACTGAGCACCGAGGGCATCGCTCGAGAACTCAAACGTCGTGCGCGTGTAGTAGTCGAGGCCGCGCACCAGCGTCGGGTCGATCTCGTAGCGGATCCCGGCATCGTCGAGCAGGGCGCGCACGCGGGCGAAGTGCTCGGCGTCGTCGGGTGCCAGCCGGTCCAGGAGCTTGGGCGCATTTGTCATCGTTGCGCGCGTTGCGGGGTCGGTGGCGTCGAACGCGCGCATCGGGTTGAGGTCGATGCGGGACCTGACCTCGGCTGAG
>JAFASF010000423.1 GCA_019244745.1 Solirubrobacterales bacterium
CAGAGGATGCCCGGGTACAGGAACGTCTTGAGGTTCACGCCATGGGTGCCGGCCGCCGCGAGGTGCTGGAGCCCTGATCCGAGGACGAACAGGAACAGGAGCGGCTGGACCAGCGTCGTGATCATCCGCAACCTGTCGCTGCGGTAGCGGATCAGCTCGCGCTTCCACACGATCCTGATCGCGCGCAGCTCGGAGGCCATGCTCCGCTTGGGAACGCTGACGCGGACGACGGGCGTCGCGGGGGCACTCGGCGGCGGCGTCGCCTGTGCTCGGTCCGCAGTGGTACTCATCGCCTACCTCCGGTCATCATCTGCATCATCACGCGGTTTCGATGCTTGGCCTGATCCTCCTCGGCATCGCGGATCGTGGTCCCGGTGTAGGACATGAACACGTCGTCGAGCGTGGGGCGGGACACGTTCACCGCCCTGATCGGGACGCCCAGCTCGGCGAACAGGCGGGGGACGAACTGCTCGCCGGCAGGAACGCCGAATGCGACCGCGCCCTCGGCCACGCGCGCTTCCACGCCGAACCGCTCAGCGAGCGCCGCGATCGCCGCCTCGTTGTCGTCGGTGTGGATCGACACGCGATCGGTTCCGACCCGTTCCTTGAGCGCGTCGGGCCGGTCGAGGGCGACTATCTGCCCGTGGTCCATGATCGCGATCCGATCGCACCACTCCGCCTCGTCCATGTAGTGCGTGGTCATGAAGATCGTGATCTCCTCGCGGACCTTGAGCTCGCGGATGTAGTTCCAGATCAGGCGCCGGGTCTGCGGGTCCAAGCCGATGGTCGGCTCGTCCAGGAACAGGACCCGCGGCGAGTGCATCAGCCCGCGGGCGATCTCGAGGCGCCGGCGCATCCCGCCCGAGAACGTCGCCACCGGGGAGTCCTTGCGGTCCCACAGTCCCACCATGGTCAGCAGCTGCTCCATGCGCGGATCGACCAGGTCGCTCTGCACCCCGTAGAGCTCCGCGTGGAGCCTCAGGTTCTGCTCGGCGGTCAGGTAGCCGTCGAGCGTGGGATCCTGGAAGACCAGACCGATGTTGCGGCGGACCTCGTCGCGGTCCTTGACGACGTCGTGTCCCGCGACGGAGGCCGACCCGGCGGTCGGCTTGGCCAGCGTGCAGAGCATGTTGATCGTGGTCGTCTTGCCGGCGCCGTTCGGCCCGAGGAAGCCGAACACCTCGCCGGTGCCGACCTCGAAATCGACGCCGCGCACCGCGCGCACCTCGTCGAAGTTCTTTACCAGTCCCCGGACGACGATCGCCGGGCGGGGATCGTGTCCGTTGCCGTCGAGGTTCGCTCCCATTCCGTGTTCGTACGTTACGCCGTCAGGCATCCGACTCCGTTGCTTCATCCTCCTCGGCGAGGATCCGGTAGATGTTGCGCCGGGCCTCGGCCAGCGTGTGTGCGGCCGCCGCGATCTGGTCGTCGTTCCCCGCGTGAGCGACCTGCATCGCCGCGACGTGGAGTTGCTTGATCTGCGCTTTCAGGTCCGCGAACGCCTCCGGCTCATCGTCGTAGGCCCACGGCGGCGTCCGCTCGGGGTGCTCATCGAGACGCTTGCGACCGGTGTCCGTGATCTCGAACACCTTGGTTCCCTCGCGCTCGGTGGCACGGATGAGGCCCTCGTCCTCGAGTTGCGCCAGCGTCGGGTAGATCGATCCGGGACTGGGGCGCCAGCGACCGCCGCTTCGGTCCTCGATCGTCTGCATCAGCTGATATCCGTTGCGCGGCTCTTCGGCGATCAGGAGCAGGAGCGCCGTCCGCACGTCGCCGCGGCGCCGGCGGCCGCGTCCCCCGCCGAATGGCGGGCCACCGAAAACGGGGCCGCCCGGCCCGTACGGCACGTCGCCGGTCAGATGCCGGAGCGCGGCCATCCGTTCGAGTTTGTCGATCCGCGCGTGTCTGCGTCTTCCTCCGCCCGCCATCATCATCGCCGTCCTTTCGTAGTTGGGATACGTCAGCGATGTGTAACGATATATCGTTGATACCTCGCTGTCAAGGTAGCTTCGGGAGGGTGGGAGATACCTCGAACTATGTGCGAGATATTTCCCACGCTGGTCGGTCGCCCGTCGCCTCGCCGGCGGCGGGTGCGTCGATATTGGAGGCACGCCGGCGGTGCGGGGGCGCCGGCGCCGGCCTACGCCTCGTCGTCGTCCGACGGGCCCGCGCCCCGGTCAAACGGGCCGCCGCCTTTGCCGAACGGGCCGCCGCCCTTGCCGAACGGACCGCCCCGGGCGCGGATCCAATCGGCGAGCTGGTCGGCCGTCCCCCCGAGCTGCGAGCCCGCCTTGGACAGGTTCTCTCCGATCTCGGCGAATATCGTGCGGAAGCGCTCGGCGTAGAACTCCATCGCGTCGCTGGCCTCCTCGCGGACGTCGGACTCCTGGTCGCGCCGGCGGTACTCGCCGCGAACGATCCGGTCGTACTCGCCGGCCTGGACCCACTTCATCACCTCGGACACGCGGCGCACGGCGTACGTGTGGCTCTGCCCGATCTCTTGGAAGAAGCGCCGGACCCGGTCGCTGGGGTCATCCCAGGTCTCGTACTCCATTGCCTGGGTCATGAACGCGTCGAGGCTGAGCTCGTCGGCGGGCATGCCGCCGGCGGTCACCATCAGGGTGCGGCAGACGATGCGCGGATCGCGTACGGCGAGCGTGGCGGCGCGATCGCAACTGAGCTCAGCGGCCCGATACCACTCGAGCAACACCGCTTTTACCGCCCGGAAGGGGATCCCGATGAAGAACGGCATCCCGTTGCCGACGCTCAGCAGGATGTCGAGCGCGGTCAGGTAGAGGACGTGGTCGGAGAGGATGTGGCCGAGCTCGTGGGCGACGACCACGCGCTGCTCACCGGGCCCGAGCTGCTGGAGAAGCTCCGCGCCCACCACGATCATCGGCGTGCCGGAGCCGACGGCCTGGGCGCCGCCGCGGACGCCCCAGGTGACGTACAGGTCGTAGAGCTCGGGCATGTCGAGGATCCGGCTGACACCGTTGTGGGCGCTCCACAGCTCGGGGAGCTGGTGCTCTCCGACCTTGACCGAATTCCCGAGGTAGAACTGTCGAAGCGCGCGCTCGTATCGCCATTCGACGAGTTTGCGCACAACGGTGTCGAGCATCGGCACCGCGTGCAGCGCCGCGGTAGCCGCCTTGTCTGCTGGGTGCTCGTAGGCCTTGGAGGAGATGCCCTCGTACGGCTCGATGCTTTCGGGTAGGGTCTCGGTCATGCGCTCATCGGAGCGTACCGGGCCGGCGCCGTGGGCCTTGCCGGACCGTGAATAATCGGCGGCCTGATGAGGGCGGTTACGGTCGCGGTGGTGCTTCCCGGGACCGTGCGCGACGCGGAGCGCTGCTGGTATAACACCGCTCGGTGGCCGGTCTGGGTGGATGGTCTGGATCGCGTGGTCGACGTCTCAG
Source organism: Solirubrobacterales bacterium (assembly GCA_019244745.1). Classification (GTDB taxonomy): domain Bacteria; phylum Actinomycetota; class Thermoleophilia; order Solirubrobacterales; family Solirubrobacteraceae; genus Palsa-465. The sequence continues at coordinate 3,417 of JAFASF010000423.1, forward strand.
AGGGTTGGCCAGAAGCCGGCTCGATCGTCAGATGGGAGTCGGTGCCCGCGGGGCGCGGCAGCGTGGCCGAGCGCGTGGTCGCACGCGAGCCGCTCGGCGGCCAGACGGTGGAGGTCCGCGATGACTCGATCCAAGGCCGGCAGACGGTCGCGTTCGCGCCGGTGGTGGACGGCGTCGAGGTGAGGCTCACGCTCGAGTACGAGATCATCAAGCGCTCGCTGCTCACCCCGCTGATCGATGTGTTGTTCGTGAAGCGGCCGATGACGACGTCGCTGAGCACCACCCTCAGCCGGTTCGCCGCCGAGCTCTTCACGCGCGGCGCGCAGACCTCGCCTTAGAGACAGCGCTACGTTGAGTGGCCGATGCCCGCTCCGACCACCACCGCCGGACGCCTCGCCGAGCTGATTCGCGCTTCTGGGTCGGTCGTCGCGCTCACCGGCGCGGGAATCTCCGTTCCTTCTGGTATTCCCGACTTTCGCTCTCCCGGAACCGGGCTGTGGGAGACCGTGGACCCGATGGAGGTCGCGCACATCGATGCGTTTCGGCGGGATCCCGTGTCGTTCTGGGGGTTCTACGGACAGCGCTTCCAGACGCTCGAGAACAAGCGTCCAAACCGAGCCCACCTGGCGCTCGCAGAGCTCGAGCGCGCCGGCCTGCTCGCCGCGGTGATCACCCAGAACATCGACCGCCTGCACTCGCGCGCGGGCTCGCGCGAGCTGATCGAGGTGCACGGGAGCATCGCCCATTCCTCGTGCCTGACCTGCGGGGTCCGCTACCCCCTGGCCGAAGTCCGAGTGCGACTCGCCGCCGACCGCGAGCGGGTGCCCAGGTGCGACTGCGGCACGGCGCTCAAGCCGGACGTGGTGCTGTTCGGCGAGTATCTGCCGCCTCTGGCGCTGGCCCGCGCCGAGGGGCTCGCGAGCCATTGTGATCTGTTGCTCTGCATCGGCTCCTCGCTCGAGGTTTTTCCTGTCGCGCAGCTACCGGAGCTGACGCTCGGCGCCGGCGGGGCACTTGCGATCCTCACCCAAGGGAGGACGCCGTTCGACGGCCGAGCCACGGTGAGGATGAGCGGGGACGTGGTCGACGATCTCGACGCGGTGCTCGCCGCGCTGGATCTCGCGGTCACGCATTCGCCGCCGCCCGTGCCCTGAGCGCCGCCTCGATTCGCCCCAGGGTGAACGCCACCGTCTCGCGATCGTCGGGGGAGAGGCCGCCCGACAGCGCCGTCTGAGCCGCGTCGGCAATCGGGACTCGCTGGGCGCGGAGCTCGTCGAGCCGATCGGCGAGCACCGGCCCGGTCGGATCTCTCGCCAGCTCGGCGATCGCTGCGTCGAGTGCGACGCGTACCTGGAGCGCCGCCTCGCGGTCGCGGCCGTGGTCCAGGTCGAGCCTGGCTCGCAGCGCCAACTCCTGGCAGGCGAGCGCGTGCTCGCGACCGCTCAGCACGGCCGCCAGCCGCGCCTGCGGCTGGAGCGTCCGGGCGCGACGCCGGCGGGCCGTGCCCGCGATCAACTCGCGAGCCTCGGTCCACAGGCCGTCCGCCACCTGCTCGCCGGCGCCGTACCCGATGCGGGCCACCAGCGCCTGACGGCGGGCGACCGGTCCCAGGTAGGGATCCGAGATCGCGAGCCTGAAGGCGTGCAGGGCGCGGTTGAGCACCGCGACGTCCGCGTCGAGCTCGGCCTCTCCCGCGGCGGACAGCCAGGCCGCGGCCTGCCGCTCGTCCGCGAACCGCTCCCCGACGCTCACGATCGTCGCCCTCCCGGTGGGCACCAGCGCAGGCTCGGGTTCAGGCTGAACCTTGATCTTCTTGCGGCGGGCTCTCCGTGTGCGGCGCTCGGACGCGCCGAGGGTCGCGAGCACGAGCACATGTGAGGGTGGGGCGGCGGCGGGATCATCGGGCGGCCGAAGGAGATAGCGGCCGTCGGGGGGACCGAGCGCCCAGGGGAACTCGAGCTGACTGAAGCGGAATAGCGGCGCGATCGCGACGCCTCAGATTAGTAGGCGCCGGCGGTGGTCCTGATCGCGTATCTGCTCGGAGCGATGGGCACGATCGGCTCGGGGATCTGGCTGATGCGGTTGATCAGCTGGATCCACTGGCCGGGCTGAAGCACACTGGCGACCTCGGCCGAGAGCTTGTTGTTGTTGCCGAACAGCGGCGTATAGGTGACCTGGATCCGGTTGAAGTGATCCGGGAGCGCGAGCGTGTTGTTCTGGCCCTTGTAGGTCATCTGCGAGACGATCTCGTCCGGGGCCATGGCGCCCTGGAGCGTGAGTAGCCGGCGGACCGCGAGGTCGGTGATCGAGCCGGGGCCCTGGTGGCCTTTGACGGGGATGTCGTTGATCGCCGAGATGTCAACGCTCGAGCCGGTGGAGCCGGCGGCATCGACGCCGGTTGATGCGGTCAGACTGTGCCCGCATTCAAGCCCGGACACCGACGGGTACAGGGCTGACGCGGACAGGAACTCGATGACCGCGAGGACTCGCCGATCGATGAGTCCGGCCTGGATGTCGCGTCGGCCGCAGGCGTAGATCTGCACGTGGGGGTCTGCCAGCACGCGGTTCTGCAGCTGGGCCTTGGACATCAACAGCACCTGGCCGATCGTGGGGTTCTTGGCGCCGGGGCCGAAGAACGGATCGACGCCGCGCGCGCGGTAGACCGCGGTGGCCTCGAGCAGCTTCCAGCCGTCGAGGATCGGTTTGGGGTCGATCTGGGGGGCGTTCTTGCCGGCGGGCCGGATCATGAACCACAGATGCGCTGCGTCGTGGGGGATACCCGCCGCGATCCGTCCCAGGATCGTTCCCGCCACCACGATCGCGCCGGCCTTCAGCGGCTTGAGCGTGTACTGATTCTTGGCGAGGTGAAGGACGTCGGAGAAGTAGTTGTTGAAGTTCGAGATCTGAACCGGCGTGTTCCGGATCTGCTGAGCGCCGCCGGCGGCGTACGAGGCCGGACGCGAGGGATAGGCGAACAGGCGCTCCTTGACCATCGGGGTGGCGATCGAGGTGGTCTCGGTGGTGGTCTGCGAGGTGGCGGGTGAGCTCTTGATCTCCTTGGTCGCTCTGGACGTCGTGGGCGGCGGCGTGGCCTGCTGCGATCCCGCGGTCGCTGGGGCCTTGGGAGGGGACGTCCTCGCGGGCACGGCGAGCTGCTTGGCGATCTGCGCCGCGGTCACCTTCACCGGCTTGGGCACCGGGTAGAGCTTCGGGATGGACCCCAGCTGCGCGTACGTATAGACGTTGCCGGTCGCATCCTGGAGCTCGAGATAGCGCCCCAGCAACTGGCTGTAGCCGATCTTGAGGACCTTTCCGTCGTTGACCGCGATCACGGGAGCGCCCTTGTGGGCAAAGATGGCCACGCCCTTGGAGTTCGGGTTCGAATCGACCGGGATCGCGGCGTTCGATCCGTTGATCCGCCGGCTCGCGAGCTGCTGGACCGAATCGTCCGCGTACTTGGACGGCGCCGCCACCGGGAAGTGACCCTCGACCAGGCCGGTCAACGCTCCGATCAGCGCGTTGGGCATCCCGCCGATAAGCTTCGCCCGCAGCAGCACGGACTGGACGTACCAGTCCGCGTGGTTGTAGGCGAAGATCGCCTGCGACAGGTTCTGCGAGGCGCCGGCCGCGTGCAGGTATCGAGCGGCGGAGAAGATCGCGTCCACCGGGTTGTAGGGATCGGCCACGCCGTCGCCGTTGGCGTCCATCCCCCACACCTTCCACGTGGAGGGCAGGAACTGCATCCAGCCGACGGCGCCGGCGCTCGAAACCGACAGGTTGCGGCCGTAGTCGGTCTCGATCTCGTTGATCGCGGCGAGCACCTGCCAGGGAACGTCGTACTGGATCCCCGCCGCCTGGTAGATCGGCAACAGAAACGGCGGGATCCGGAACGAGTCGATGAAGAAGTTCGGAACGCCGATCGGCGCCGGCCCAGGCAGCGCAAACGAGAACGTCGGGTTCGACGGCGTCGGCGCACCGCTGTTGCTCGTGGTGTGGCTGCTGGATGGCTTGGGGGCGGGCTTGGGCTTGGACTGGGGCTTCGGCGTGGGCTTCGGCGCCGGCTTGGGCTTGGGGTTCGGCTTCGGCTTGCTGGGAGCGGCAGGGGAGGCGTTGTGGTGCGAGGGCGGCTGTACCGTCCCGGTACTGGTCGTCTTGGGTGGCGGCTGCTGCGAGGTCGAGGTCGACGTCGTGGGAGTCGAGGTGGTCGTCGACGTGGTTGGAGTCGAGCTCGTGTCGGTCGTCGACGTCGACGTCGTCGGGGTCGAGGTGGTCGGAGTGGAGGTCGAAGTCGAGGTCGTGCCAGACGACGGCGTGCACAAAACGCTCCGGATCTTGGTGCCCTTCGGAGGCTGGACGTCAGCCGCCGACCGGGCATTGATCGTCAACGTCTTCAGCTTCCCGGTGGCCAGCACCTTGACGATGACCGTGCACACGTCCGCGGACGCGGCCGGGATCTGCGCGACCAGCATGAGCACAGATACCACGCCAGTCGTGACCGCCACAGCTCGAAGCCTCGCCCTCCAAGGCGCGGCCGCCACACACCTAGGCTTCTGGCTCCTCAGCAAGTTTGGCTTGTCCTCCCGCCGCGTGCCATGCGCAGCTCTTCCGCGCCGCGGCCACGTCGCGGCGCGACCGGGACGCTACTGAGTGCGGCCTGGGTTTGCAACGCGAAACTGTCCCATCGGTCGTCTGGTCTACTCGCCTTCAATACCCCGGCCTAATGGGTCTCGTGCCCCGGATTCGTATCGGCTCCGAACGGCGGAATCCTTAGCCATCGGCCGGACGTTCAGGACGTGTAACCCTCGAGCTGAGATTGAAGCAGACGAGGTGCGAGACGAGGGCGACGCGCCGCCGGTAGAGTGGCTTCGGCCTCCTCCGGCAAACGGAGATCGGAGCGTAATACGTTGGGGTCGGAGAACGACATGACAGAGGACAAGGGTTTGCGTGAGCGGGTCACCCGCCAGGGCGAGGACGCGATTGGCCGGATCGCGCAGGAACTGCTCGAGAGTTCCGTGGTCAGCGGGGCCCTGTCCGCCGCATTCGAGGCCCGCGAACGCGCGTTGAGGGCGCAGGAAGCGGCCATGAGCGCGCTGAACCTGCCGTCGGGCGGTGACATCGAGCGCCTAACCCGACGTCTGCGTTCGGTTTCGCAGCGGCTCGAAGGAATCGAGGACGCGCTGGACCGGATCGAACAGCGCGTGGACGCACCGGCGGCCTCGCGCGGAATCGATGCGCGGCTCAGCGCGATCGAGGAGCGGCTGAGCCGTATCGAGGAAGCGCCAGCCAGTGCGCCGCAGACATCGGAGCCCGCATAGCGAGTCAGGCCGGCGCCGTATGCTGCGCGGGCGCTAGCGCGCGTAGAGCGGTCTCGCCGAGGCGGTGCTCCGCCTCGTGCAACAGGTCCTCGTCGATCCGCGCCGGGCTGGGGTGCAGGAGATCCGAAACGATCAGCAAGGCGGCGGCCTCGAGTCCGCGTTTTGCGGCCACGGCAAACAGAGTGGCCGCCTCCATCTCCACCGCCAGTGCGCCGGCGGCGATCCACCGTTTCTCCTGGTCGGGCGGAGCGTCGTAGAAGAGATCGGTCGAGGCGACGGCTCCGGCGTGGGCGCCGATCGCGCCTTGCGTGGCAGCGAGGAGCGCTTCGAGAAGACCGGGTGTGGGGGCGAGGCGATCGGCCGCGCCCAGCGCGCGGCTCGTCCCATCCGAGGAGATCGCCTCGCGCGCGACCACCAGGTCGCCGAGGCGCAGCGACGGGCGCAGCGCGCCGCAGGTGCCCACCCGCACGAGCCGCTTGGCGCCGAGATCGGCCAGCTCGGCGACGACGATCGCCGTACTGGGCCCTCCCATGCCGGTGCTCTGGATTGTCAGCAACTCGTCATCGCGGGCGCGTCCGGTGTAACCCCAGAGGCCCCGATGATGGTTGAACATCTTCGGTTCATCGAGGAGGTCCTGGGCAAGCAACATCGCCCGGCCCGGGTCGCCTGGGAGCAGCACACGCGGCGCGAGCGGAGCGTTCGGCCTCAGGTGGATCGGCATGTCGGAGGCCGAGCGTAGTGATTCGAGCCCGCGCGTTCGATGACGCCGCGCAACGTGCCGCTGATTTGCCACGCCAGCATTGACATCAGGGCTTCGGACGAGTAGACCTAAGGGGGCGAAATAGGTAACAGGCCGGAACGTGGGTCCGCTGGTGCTTGCGCTAGTGACTCGCGAGGCGCCGCCGGAAACGTGACGAGCGCCTACGGCTGACGCAGCGGGCCGTTACGCCCGCGGGCGGCGGGGACTCGCTCTCACCGGGGCCCCGCCGCCGGTTTGTCCGGTGGGTGCCAGCGCCTGGCCTCCCAACGGCTCGAGGAGGCCAGGCACAGACACCCCACCGTCCTCTCGAAGCGCCCTCGGGTATTGGCGCGAACGGGGGAAACTATGGTCGGTGCCGCCTAGCAGTTCGACCGTGGCCGAGACGATGCTCGCGCGGGTACGCGAGGAGGGTCTGCTCGTGCCCGGCCGCCGCGTCGTGGTCCTGCTCTCCGGGGGGCGAGACTCGACGTGTCTGCTCGACCTGGCGGTACGCGTATCGGGCCGCGAGGCGGTGAGCGCGCTGCACGTCAACTACGGACTACGAGACGCCGCGGAGGCGGACGAACGGCACTGCCGGGAGCTCTGCGCGCGGGCCCGTGTCTCGCTTGCCGTCCATCGGCCGCGCCGCGCACGAACGGGCAACCTGCAGGCGTGGGCTCGCGAGGAGCGCTACCGCGCGGCCGGGCGGATCGCGAAAGAACGCGGGGCCGAGGTCGCCGCGGGCCACACCGCCACCGATCAGGTGGAAACGATCCTCTACCGGCTCGCATCCGCTCCGAGCCGGCGCGCGCTCCTCGGGATGCGCGCCCGCGACGGCGTGCTGGTAAGGCCGTTGCTCTCGTTCACGCGCGACGAGACCGCGGCCTACTGCGCCGAGCGGGGGCTGAGCTGGCGCGAGGATGAGAGCAACGACTGGGACATGTACGCGCGCAACAGAGTCCGCTCGTCGCTGGTGCCGGCGCTCGAGAGAATCCACCCGGGCGCTCAGGACAACGTGCTCGCGCTCGCGCAGGCGCTGCGCGACGAGGCGGCTCTCCTCGACGCGCTCGTTGAGGAGGTGCTCGGCGGTCGCCGCAGCATCGAGCTGCGCCGTCTCCGCGAGCTCCCGGTGGGGCTACGACGGCTCGTCGTACAACGTCTGGCCGACGAGGCCGCGGGAGGCCTCGCACCGGGGGCGGCTCGAAGGACCGATGAGATCGCCGCGCTCGGCGAACAGGGGACCACGATGCTCGACATCGCGGGCGACGTCCGGGCGGTCGCCGAGTACGGCGTCCTCCGGTTCGAACGCGGTCGCGCCGGCCCGGCGGTCGCGCCGGCGCCAGTACGCCTGACCATCCCGGGCGCGGTGACGTTCGGCGGCTGCGAGGTGCGCTGCGAGCTCGGCTCGGCGGATGACGAGCCGGGACCCGGAATGCTCGACCGGGGCGCGCTCGCCACCGAGCTGCTGGTGCGATCTTGGCGGCCCGGCGACCGGATGGCCCCGCTTGGCCTCGGCGGCACGAAGAGCCTTCAGGACCTGTTCACGGCCAGGCGAATGCCACGGCGCGACCGGGCGGTGGTGGCGGTGGTCGAGTCCGAGGGTGAGATCGCCTGGGTTGCCGGGGTCGCCACCTCCGAGCGTTTCAAGGTCACCGACGCGACGGTCCAGACGGTGCGGCTGAGCGTACGGAAAGCCAAACCCGGGGGACGCCCAAGCGTCCCCCTTAAATAGACTCGGGTCGAGGTGCACGACGACGACGCGATCGGGGAGATCCTCGTGCCGGCGGAGGACCTCGAGCGGCGGGTCCGAGAGCTC
>JAFASF010000456.1 GCA_019244745.1 Solirubrobacterales bacterium
TGGTGGTTCTCGCGAGCCCCGACGGCGAGTCGCCGTGGCCGGATCCCCGCGTCGGCTGAGACGACGCTGACGCGGACCCTCTGCCTAAGTTTCTCGGGGCCATTGCATCTGACTTTTGTGTCAAGTCTGGTTTGATCCCGCCGCACCCGGGCGCGGTGCTAGGCAGGCCCAAACCCGCGGCTCAATCGGTTACTTCTTGCGTGTCGGCTCAAGTCAGGTTTATTATCGGCGCAGCGCGCTGGCAACGGCACGCGTCCTGGACCACAACCACGCGATCTGCGGAGGAGAGATGAGCGAGAACCAGGTTGAGCTGTTAGGACGGCGCGAGTTCGTAAAGCGGGCGGGTGCGGCGGGAATGCTGCTCGGCTCAGGCGGTGTGCTCGCCGCGTGCGGAGTCAACAAGGGTGGCTCGAGCAGTAGCTCAAACACGATTCGGATTGGCTACGTGAGCCCGCTCACGGGCGAGGCGGCCTCGTTCGGCGAACCTGATTCCTACGTCCTCGGTGTCGTGCGCAAGGCGCTCGCCGGCGGCATCACCGGCGGCGACGGCAAGCACTACACGATCGAGATCCTCCAAAAGGACAGCCAGTCCAGCCCGCAGACCGCGGCGTCCGTCGCGAACGGGCTGATCAATGGCTCCCACGTCGACTTGATGCTCACGACGTCGACCCCGGAAGTGGTCAACCCCGTCTCCGACGCCTGCGAAGCTGCAGGCACCCCCTGCATCTCAACCGTGGTGCCCTGGGAATCCTGGTACTACGGGCGAGGAGCGAAGCCCGGCAACAATGCGGCGTACAAGTACACATACCATTTCTCGTTCGGGGTCGAGAACTTCGCCGCGAGCTATATCAGCCAGTGGCATTTGCTACCGACCAACAAGGTGGTCGGCGCGCTCTATCCAAATGACGCGGACGGCAACGCGATTCGCATGGGGCTCATCCCCCTGCTCGAGAAGGGCGGCTTCAAGGTCGTCGACGCGGGCCCATACAACGATGGCCTAAACGACTTCTCCTCGCAGATCGCGTTGTTCAAATCCCACCACTGCGAGATCCTGAACACATTCCCGCTGCCTCCTGACTTCGCCACGTTCTGGCGCCAGGCGATCCAGCAGGGGTACAAGCCGATCATCGCGCAGATCGCCAAGACCGGCCTGTTTCCCTCGCAGGTCGAGGCGCTCGGCAACCTGGGTCCGGGCCTGGCGACGGCAGCGTATTGGCACCCGGCGTGGCCGTACTCCTCGTCCCTGACCGGGCTCGCGGGGCCGCAGATGCAGGCCGGCTACGAGGCCACCGGCAAGCAGTGGACGCAGCAGCTCGGTGCCGATTTCGCGCTCTGGGATGTGGGTATCGCGGCGATCAAGCACGCTCCGAATCCAAAGGACAAGCTCGGGTTTGCAAATTCGATTGCGACCCTGAAGGTTGACACTCCGATGGGGCACCTGGACTGGACCAAGGGGCCGGTGAAAAACGCCGTCGACACCATAATCCCCGGCTGCCAGTGGTACCCCTCCAAGCCCGGCTCAAAGTTCCCGCTCGAGCTTCTCATGACCGAGCACGCTCAAGATCCGACCATCCCGATCCAGGCGAAGCTCAAGCCGTACGGATCGGTTTGACGAACGGCGTCGAACAAGGGTCAAGTGCCGCCGTGCCCTCGGATAGCCAGGCGCTGACGGCGCGGGGGCTCTCCAAGCGTTTCGGTGCCCTGCGCGTACTCGATGACATAACACTCGATGTCGTCGGCACCTCCGCGGTCGGGATCGTCGGTCCGAACGGGGCGGGGAAGACGACGCTGCTCGACCTGCTGGCCGGCGCCACGCCGGCTGATAGCGGAAGCGTGTCGCTTTCGGGCCGCGATGTGAGCGGCCTCGGTGCCGCCGCACGCTGCCGGCTCGGGATTGGGCGCACACACCAGGTTCCCCGACCGTTCGGTGGCATGACGGTGTTCGAAAACATCCTGGTCGCCGCGACGATGGGCGGGCGCCTGCGGGGATCGAGCGCGAACGACAACTCGCTGCGGGCGCTGGACGCCACGGGCATGCTCGAGCTCGGCAACCGGCGTGCGGACACGCTCGGGCTACTTGATCGCAAGCGCCTGGAGCTCGCGCGGGCGCTGGCCACGGGCCCTTCTGTGCTGCTATTGGACGAGATCGCCGCAGGCTTGACCGAGCCCGAGACGGACGAGCTGGTCGAGCACATCAAGCAGCTTCATGCGGCGGGACTGACGATCATCTGGATCGAGCACGTCGTCCACGCGCTGTTGCGCGTCGCCGAGCGGTTGATCTGCCTGGCGTCGGGGACAATCATCGCCGACGGCGGTCCCCAAGCGGTGATGAACGACCCAGCGGTGGTCGACGCCTACCTGGGTAGCGCCGTATGAGCCTCCTCGAGGTTCGTGATCTGGAAGTCCGCCACGGTCTGCTTCAGGCCGTCCGCGGTGTGAGCTTCGCGCTGGAGGAGGGCGACACGCTTGCGCTGGTCGGGGCCAACGGCGCCGGAAAGTCGACGCTGCTGCGTGCGATCGCCGGCGGCCACCGCCCGTCCCGCGGCCAGATCGTGTTCGGCGACCGCGACATCATTCGGCTGCCGGCCTACAAACGGGTCGCGCTCGGAATGGGACTGGTGCCCGAGGGACGCCACCTGTTTCCGAGCTTGACCGTCGAGGAGAACCTCGTCGTCGCGGAGCGCCCGGGGTACTGGACGCTCGACGGTGTCCTCGAGGCTTTTCCGATGCTGGCGCCGCGTCGCAAGAGCCGGGCGGCGGTCCTCTCTGGGGGCGAGCGGCAGGCGACCGCGATCGGGCGTGCCCTGATGACCAACCCCAGGCTTCTGCTCCTCGATGAGGTATCGCTCGGGCTCGCTCCGGTGGCGGTCGAGGACCTTTACCGATCGCTGAGGACCGTGATCGAGCGTGGAGCGACGGTCCTGCTGGTCGAACAGGACCTCGGTCGCGCGATGGCTCTGTGCCAGCGGGTGGCGTGCATGCTCGAGGGCCGCCTGGTGCTCGAAGGTCACTCGGGCGAGCTCACACGAGAACAGGTGACCGAGGCGTACTTCGGCCTGCGTCGAGCCGGCATCGAGGTTGGCTCGAGGGAGGGCTCGCAGTGACCTGGATCGATGCCGTCATCCAGGGAATCCTCCTGGGCGGTCTGTACGCGCTGTTCGCGTGCGGTTTGTCGCTGATGTTCGGAGTGATGCGGATCATCAACCTGGCACATGGTGATCTCGCGCTGCTGGCGACGTTCATGGTGTTGGTCATCTCCCAGCACCTCGGGCTCTCGCCATTCGCGGCGTTGGTGATCGTGCTCCCGGGGGCGGCCGTGGTGGGCTACGCACTGCAGTACGCGATGTTCAACCCCAGCTTGCGCGGGGGCGAGCTCTCGCCCCTACTGGCCACGTTCGGGCTATCGGTGGTGATCGGCAACATGCTGCTCGAGGTCTTCTCCCCCGACACCCACTCGCTGAGCGCGGGCGCTCTCACCACCGCAAGCTGGCACATCACCAGCCAGATCTCGATCTCGGCGCTCAGCGCAGTGATCTTTGGCGCGGCCGTGCTGGTGCTCGGTGGGCTCCAGCTGCTCCTGTCCTACACCCAGCTGGGCCGGGCGATGCGCGCCACGGCTGACGACGCGAGAACCGCGGAGTTGGTCGGCATCAATGCCAAGCGCGTGTACGCGATCGCCACGGCAATCGCGCTCGCCACCGCCGCGCTGGCCGGGACTTTCTTCGGCATGCGATCCTCATTCGATCCGACGCTCGGGCCCTCGCAGCTGATCTTCGCGTTCGAGGCGGTGGTGATCGGGGGGCTTGGTTCGCTCTGGGGAACGCTCGTCGGAGGCATCCTGCTGGGCGTCGCCCAGACCGTCGGAGCGCAAGCCTTCGGCGCCGAGTGGGCGATCGTCTCCGGCAACGTGCTGTTTCTGCTCGTCCTGGCCTTCCGCAGCCAGGGCATCTTCGCTGCGCGCGAGGCGCATCAGTGAGCACTCCCGCTGCAAGGGCCCGCGCCCGCACGCCTTCCACTGCGATGTCCGTGCAGCGGTGGACGCGCGTCTCGCTGTTGTTCAGCGGCGCGACCGCCGGCATCGTGGTGATCCTGGCGCTAGTCCCGTTCTGGTTCGGTCCGAACACGACCGAGAAGCTCACCGAGCTGTTCGTGCTGATCATCTTGGCCGCGATGTGGAACGCGTTGGCGGGGTACGCCGGGCTGGTGTCGATCGGACAGCAGGCGTTCATCGGGATCGGCGCGTATGCGGTGATCGTGTTCACCGACCATGGGATCAACGGCTACGTCGCGGTGGTGCTGGCGGCCCTATTCTCGGGCCTGATCTCGCTGCCGATCTCGCTGCTGGTGTTCCGGCTCCGAGGCGGGCAATTCGCGATTGGCACATGGGTCGTGGCGGAGATATTCCGGCTGCTGGTCACCAACGACCAGTCGATCGGCGGCGGCACCGGCCGCTCGCTCGACGCGCTCAATATCTATGCGCCCGCCGATCGCCAGGCCTACACCTACTGGGTTGCGCTCGCGCTGATGACGGCGCTCATGCTTGCCAGCTTCGTGCTTCTGCGCAGTCGCCTCGGTGGCGCCCTGCAGGCGATCCGCGATGATGAGCGCGCCGCGGAGTCGGTCGGCGTTCCTGTCGCCCGAGCCAAGCGGATCGTATTCCTGCTCGCGGCGGTGGGCTGCGGCGCGGCGGGGGCTATCACGATGGCGAACACGCTGACGGTGACTCCTGACTCGATCTTCGGCATTCAATGGACCGCGTACATGATCTTCATGGTGCTGCTCGGCGGGCTGGGTACGTTCGAAGGTCCCGTGTTGGGAGCACTGGTTCTGTTCGGGGTGCAGCAGGAGTTCCAGGGCAGCGGCAGCTGGTATCTCGTCGGCCTGGGCGCCGTGGCGATCGCGGTGACGCTCGTGTTTCCGCGCGGGCTGTGGGGCGCACTGGTGGACCGTTTCAACATCCGGCTGATGCCCGTCGGGCACACGCTACGGACCCTGGTGAGTCGGAGAAGTGAATCGTGACCGCGCCCAACGTTTCGGCCGTCGAGCAGCAGGCGCCCGTGCTCGATCGCCTAAACGACCTGCTCGCGGAGGTCTCTCGCTCGAATGCCTTTCAGCGCGAGCGCGTCGACGGTCTCGTCCTCACCTCTCTGAACGACCTGTCCCGGATCCGGCCGGTCGACAAGGACCAGCTGCTTCGCGACCAGCTCGCCTACCCGCCATTCGGTCGCAACCTCACCTACCCCCGGGAACGCTACGTACATCTGCATCAGACGAGCGGCACGTCCGGTTCGACGCTGCGCGTGCTCGACACCGAGGAGGATTGGGCCTGGTGGCGGGCGTGCCTGCACGACGTATTTGCCGCCGCCGGCGTCGGGCAGACTGACCTCGTCGCGCTCGCGTACTCGTTCGGACCCTACATCCAGTTCTGGGCCTCCTATGAGGGCGCGGGCGCTGTCGGCGCCAACCGGATCGCGCTCGGCGGAATGGATTCCGTCCAGCGGCTGCAGACGATCCGGGAGTACTCGGCGACCAGCCTGGTCTGCACCCCCTCCTACGCCATGCGCCTCGCCAAGGTCGCCAACCAGACGGGCCTGACCGATGCCCTCTGCTCGGTGACCCGGATCATCTGCACGGGTGAGCCGGGCGCCTCGCTGCCGGCGGTCCACTCGCAGATCGAACAGCTATGGCAGGCTCAATGCTTTGACCACGCAGGCCTATCGGAGGTCGGCGCGTTCGGCTATCCGTGCGCGCAGGGCGGCGGTGTCCATGTCAATGAGCGCGAGTTCGTCGCCGAGATCGTGGATCCCGAAAGCGAAGCGCCGGTCGGTGACGGCGAGGTCGGCGAACTAATCGTTACCGCCATCGGCCGCAAGGGGTTTCCGGCGATCCGCTATCGCACCGGAGACGTGGTGGAATGTCGGGACGGGCCCTGTCCCGCGCAGCATCCGGGACGCTGGCTTCCCGGTGGCATTCTCGGGCGCACCGACGACATGGTGGTGATCCGGGGGATGAACGTGTTCCCCTCGGCGATCGAGCAGGTGCTGCGGGAGTTCGACGAGATCGGCGAGTTCAAGATCACCTATTACAACGAGCCAACGGCCATGGATGAGGTCAAAGTCGAAGTCGAACTCGCACAGCCCAATCAAGGACGCGCGATCCAGGCCCGGCTGCGGACGCGGCTCGGACTCAGGGTGAGGATCGTTCCACTTCAACCGGGGATCCTGCCGACCGACAGCGGCAAGGCACGCCGAGTGATCGACACGCGACAGACGCAACCGCGGCGTTTGTCGCCCGATCGGAGATCCGGATGACGGCCGGGTCCGGGGCTGCCGACGCCGCGCGCTCGAGCAGCACCAGCCACGTCGTGGCCGAGCGAATTCGCAGCTTCGTCGCGGGCGAGCAGCTCAAACCAGGGGACAGGCTCGGACGCGAGGAAGACCTCGCTCGTGAATTCGGCGTCAGCCGGCCAACGCTGCGCGAAGCTCTACGCCTGCTCTCAAGCGAGCATCTGGTCCGCGCCTCGAAAGGGCCCGGAGGCGGAATCTTCGTCGCCGCGACACCGGAGCAAGGCATAGGTCTCAGCGTCAGTGCCACGGTCGCGACGATGCTCGATGCACACAGCATCGGCCTCGACGAGCTACTCGAAACGCGCATGCTGCTGGAGATCCCCCTCGCCGGACTCGCGGCAGGGCGCGCCACCGAGCGGGACGTGCTCATCCTCAAAGAACTCATCCAGGAGGTCAACGCAGCGGCGAACGATCACGCGCGGACGATCGAGGCTGACGCCCGCCTCCACCACCTGATCGCGGACATCGCCGACAACCGGCTGGCCGGGGCGTTCAGCGCGTGGATCGTCGACGTGCTCCAGCCACGACTCGCGGCCATGATCGAGCCCGCCGTCGTCGTGAGCGTCATCGCCGAACAGAACCGGGACCTACTCGAAGCGATCGTTCGCGGCGACCCAACCGCCGCCGAGCGAGCCATGCGCGAGCACCTCGTCTATCTCCGCGACGTGGTCAA